>CAZHJE010000053.1:0-1882 GCA_964532965.1 uncultured Candidatus Saccharibacteria bacterium | reverse complement strand
TATGTTAACATCACATTTTCATACAATAAAACAAAATAAAGCACCACAAGAATTAAATTTAATTGTAGAAATATCAAAAGGTGATTCAAATAAATATGAATATGATCATGAGCTTGGTATTTTAAAATTAGATAGAGTACTTTTTGGTCCCATGCACTTTCCAGTAAATTATTGTGATATACCAGGTACATGGAATACAGAAGATGGCGATCCTTTGGATGCTGTAATCTTTGCAACATACCCAATACTTCCCGGTGTAATGGCAAGAGGAAGAGTTATTGGAGTTATGGAAATGTATGATAACGACGAAATGGATTTTAAAATAATTTGTGTTGCTTCAAAAGATCCTAGATATAAAGATATACATCATGTCGATGATTTAAGAGAATTTGAAAAAAAAGATATTAAGACATTTTTTGAAACCTATAAGCATGCTCAAACAGGCCCAGGAACAGTTAAAATAGGCAATTTTTTAGGCCCAGAGGATGCTTACAAGATAATTGAGCAGGGGATTAAAGATTATGCGGAGAAGTTTAATAAATAAACTAGATGTTTTTTTATTTATTATTGAGGAATACAAAAGGAAGTTTAATAGTTAGCACAAGAGAAAGACCGGCTATTGATTATTTTATTGTAAACTTTTTCTCTATTCTAGCTATGTAATTCTCAAAAGTGTAAGAAAGTGCGGTTTTTCTTGCATTTTGAAAAATTAATTGGTCTTTGGAAAGTGTATATTCTATCGCATTATTTATTGCACTAACTAGAGAATCACTATCACCTGCAACAAACGTAAACCCATTATAACCGTCACGAATAACGTCCTTTGGGCCGCCGAACATGGCACCCATAATAGTTATACCACCAGCATACATACTCTCGAGCATAGTGAATGAAAAACCTTCTGCAACAGAGGGGATTAACACGCCGCAAACCTTGGGCATTACAGCCATCAGTTGTTCAGTAGTATACCCTTGGATGGCTCTTACTCGACTAGGATCAACGTTGTATGCTAACAAAAATTTGTTCAAAAGCTCAACTTCATCCGTATCCCAAGTGTAAACATTCAACATAAAATCCTTTTTTTTCTGAAGAGCTTCTAGGACAACCCCAAAGCCCTTCCATGAGGAAGAGACGCGCCCAGTATAGATAAAAGTAGAGAACAAATTATCTGATACTTTTCTATGTAGCTTTTGCGATACAGATAACTTTAAATATAACGGACTATATAGTATTTTATCTTTGATAATACCAATCTTCACAAAATAATCAACCATATCGGTTGAACACACAAGAACTCCACGCAGATGTTCATATGTTCTGGCTAGACTAAACTCTTCATTTATCTGTTTATTAAGCGCACCGAGTTTTGTAAACATTGTATAAAGATTATTCTCATGCTTCACATACATGTTATCGCGTACAGCAATAAACTTACTTACTTTTTCTCTAGTCAAAAAATTTAAGTCGCTAAAAGTAAACCAAGGGTCTAGGAAAAACAATAAAGACTTTTGTAGAATAAATACTGGTTGAGAAAGACAAAGAAATGGTATTAGAGGGTTACCTGAAATAAAGAAGCATAAGGAAATACCAGCATCAATTAATATTGCTGAAAGCTGCGAAATCGTTCCTGTTAAACTGAAGTTGCTCGTACTATTCAAGTACCTCTTATTCCTGCCTTGCATATCTAAACTTCTAGACACAGGCAGATTTACTATAATTATCTCAGCATTGAAGCCGCGGGCACTATAGTAGTCATAAAGATCATTGATAACAGTCTTAGTGCCACCAGATTCCTCGTATGAAAATGTAACAAACACAACTTTCTTCATTTACTTGTCAATATAGCACATTTTTGTTATATTCTGTTATATTTACCGCACTA
>CAZHJE010000052.1:0-2116 GCA_964532965.1 uncultured Candidatus Saccharibacteria bacterium | reverse complement strand
TCATCTTGTCCTTCACGTTTACCAAGTGGAACCTGATTACGATCAGAATAATTTTCTAATAAGAATTTTTGCACATGCGCTTGTTTTGCTGCATAATCTCCATCAACTTTGGTAGCTAAATGGTGTGCGGCATATATACACATAGCGCGGGATAATAAATCAACCCGATGTTCTTTTGATAGGTTAACAATTTCGTGTAAAAGCTCCCCAACTCTCTTATTTCCTTCTGGTGTTAAACCTCCCGAACTAGATATATGAACTAACAGTGCTAAATTATTCATCCTTTTTTCTAATTGTTCGCTAAAATCTTTATCACGTTGAAACTCATGAGATGCTATCTTATTGTATCTAGAGAAAGGCAATAGTTTCATAAGCAATAGTGCGTGGTTTTGTACATCTTCGTCGCCCCTCATACTTGGTGTTATTCTTTCTATTGCATGAATATCCCCTAACAATTTCCCAGGAATATCATAAAAATACCCCTCTGGCTTAAAAATACCTAAATCTACCTCTGTCACAGCGGCTATTTCTGGTATTTTTGTAAGTGGTTTATTCCCAGACTCATCATTTTGATGAGAAAAATCATCACCACGAATTGTACTTACTGAATTCATAGCCATAGTATATGTAAAGTATATATTTATATAATAATTTTAGTCAATTAAACTAAAACAGTGTTTAAAAATTGTTAAGCCTGCCCTCTAGTTCATTAATATTTATTCTCTCTTGTTTCATAGTATCTCTATCTCTAATTGTTACTGTATCATCTTCTAGGGTTTGGTAATCTACAGTAATACAATATGGCGTGCCTATCTCATCTTGCGATAAATACCTTTTACCAATATTACCTCTATCATCAAAATCTACATTAATACCTTTAGCTTTAAGCTTAGAATATATATCTTTTGCTTTAGCTACAATATCTTCTTTATTTCTAACAAGTGGAAAAATTGCCGCTTTATATGGTGCTATAGCTGGATGTAACTTTAAAACTACTCTATTTTCTTCTTCGACATATGCATTTACTAGCAGCACTAACATTAACCTATTTAACCCAATAGAATACTCAACAATATGCGGTATATACTTTTCATTTGTTTCAGCATCAGTATATGTAAAATCAAAGCCAGAATACTCTCCATGTCTGCTTAAATCCCAATCACCTCTGTAATGAATACCTTGAAACTCTTTCCACCCAAACGGAAAGTTATATTCTACATCTGTTGCAATTTTATTATAATGCGCACGTTCTTTAAAATCTTGTTCTCTTAATCTGAGTTTATCTTTACTAATACCAAGTGTTGTTAGCCAGTCAAGTGACCATTGCATAAACTTAGCGTAATACATAGTTGCATCATTGGGATGCACATACATTTCAAGCTCCATTTGTTCAAATTCACGTGTTCTAAAAAAATATGGACCTACTTTTATTTCATTTCTAAATGCTTTACCAATTTGCGCAATACCAAATGGTATCTTTTTTCGCATAGTATCTTTGACAAGAGCAAAATTATAAAAAATAGGTTGGCATGTTTCGCCTCGTAAATATGCTTTTGCTTTAGCATCTTCTAATGTACCTACTTCTACAGGCACTAACTGATTAAAATATTTTGCTTTTGATAACTTATTACCGTCTGGGCTTGTTACATTTTTTTCTGCAATTAGCTTATCTAATTCTTCTAAAGACAAACCGTCGGCACTAACATCCCCTAAATCATTTTTTGCAAAAAATTCTTCGATAACATGGTCGGCTCGATATCTTTTATTTGTTGTTAAATCCTCAACCATTGCATCAGCAAATGATTCTACATGCCCACTTGCTTCCCAAACTTTTGGATGAGATATTATTGCACTATCTAGCCCAACAATGTTTTCTTGTTTATGAACAAATTCTTGCCACCATAAATTTCTTAAATTTCTAAGCATTTCTGCACCTAAAGGCCCAAAATCATAAGTTGCTTCCCAACCACCATATATTTCTGACGATTGAAATGCAAAACCCCTTCGTTTACATAAGCTTGCTATTTTTTTAAATGTTTCTTCTTGTGAATAAGTCATTTTATCCTTTAGATTATGTTGATATTAAAACTTTAATATATTGGAATGTCAATATTTC
>CAZHJE010000051.1:0-2966 GCA_964532965.1 uncultured Candidatus Saccharibacteria bacterium | reverse complement strand
ATGCAGATAGAATTATTGTATTTGAAAAAGGGAAGATAATTGAAGATGGCTCGCACCAAGAGTTAATGCAACTAACAGATGGTGTATACAAACATGCCTTTGAACTTCAGAGGAAGGGGTATGAATAGTTTGAACACACCCCCATGTATATACTATATACTTAGGATATGACGATATTTGGTGTTACCGTTGCTCAACAATTTGGCCTTGAGGTAGCTAATCCCTTAGATTAAGTACTACTCGTTGTTGTATACTCTTAATATGTCATTAAATGGGAGTAATGGTAGACAATCAGAACCAGGTTTACATTGGGAGGTTCACCCCAGTGCGCTTACTAACAGAGAAAGACCGCTTAACGCCGAAGTTGTAAAGAGTGCGTTTACCGATAATTTTTATTTAAAAACCATGGTTCCTCCAGAAAAGCAAAGTTTGTTGGTTCCCAACAGAGATATTGTTTGGGTAGAAATAACAGGACTGCCTGGAAGCGGCAAGCATACAATTTATGACGCTTGGTTTAAAATGGCAAAAACGTCATTGGGGCTAGATAAGCCCTTGGTAAATGAAGCGGCACTATTAGAGTATCAAGACATGAGAAATACAAAAGAACGTGCCAAAGACGCACCTGATGACCCGACAACACACCCACTAGATGGATATAATACCTTTGTAACACGTTTGCATATCTGGGATGTTATGGATGAAATTATGAGAAATAAATGCCCATGGTCAGTTTATACTGTAGGCCCGTTTGGAGCATTTCAAATGTTTTTGCAAACACAAGTCAGATCAGGGTTACAAGGAGAGTTAGGTGGCGTGCTAAGGGAATTTGTTTCTGGGTTTTCTGAAGTGCTGGATCTGGTTAATGATACATCTAGTGTCACAGAGTTAGCACAGCAAATGCCGGATAGTTTATATACTCTTGGACTGCACTTACTTACTGCGCAGTGTAATGCCCAAGACATAGTCCCCTTTGTTCCAGTACCGACTATAGACTCCCCAATACCTATACTTGCCATTTCTGGATTATCGCCCAGGCAGTGTTTGATCAATATGAAAGATCAAACTTCTACTAGAACAATAGCAAGAACATTTGGCACTGAATGGCGCCCTGAACAACTTTTTATGATGAGATTTGTGCAGGGTCTTATGATGAAAACAACCCCAGATACAGTATTTGAAGTAAATACAGAAGTTACAGATGGTGTTGCAGAAATGGCCGACGGGGCTGCTACAGCAATATTTAATAAAAGCGCTGAAATAGTGAGAGCATATGGGCATACAGTGGTAAACCCATTAGATCCTACAGTGACTTGACTTTGTACCCATACCCCCTTTTATTTTCTATATATATACTTAATTGTGCTAGTTTCTTATTGATATTATTAATATGCTTGTATAATGCCCAATCTGAAATGTTCCCTAAATTGACACCTTCAAGTGAAAATGCTAGTTGGTCTAAAGACATATATTTATCTGAATTATCACTTAGTATTCTAAATATATCTTCTTCTAATTTTGTTAATAGTTTAAATACATCTTGTTTTTGAAGTTCATTAGATAAAAGATATTCTTTAAAAAGCAAGCCATATTTTCCTTTATAATAAAGTCCGTATTTTTCTAATGTACTAGTTTTTTTAGTAAAGATATCACTAGACATACTTATATCTAAATTACTTAATGCCTGAAAGACAAGCGAGGATCTTCTTAATATCTCGCCATCTTCTAATAACTCTTTTGGAGATAATAGTTTTTTATTTCTTAAACAATTTAATAGCACGAACTTTAGCAGACCAGTGTGCCCTAGTGTGTAATCAAACATCTTATCTTTATACCCATATATTTCCTTTGATATATTTCTTTGAGTAACCATCCGCTCAAATAAAATATCAAACTCTTCAAGAAAGCCTCTAAAAATATAGTCTGATGTGCCTACAAGTAATTCTTCTCTTTTAAATTTTGAAAATAGTGACGTATGCGCGCTAATTAATAATATAATTCTTTGATTCGAAGCTTTATACAATGATTCTAGATACAACAGATATTTTTTACTATTTATATGATCATCTAACTTGTTTATAACAACAAGCAGAGATTTATTATTCATTTCAAGTGATTTAATAAAACTTTGCATAGAATATATATTGCTTTCGCTAAGGATGTTTTCAAGCGTTATTTTATCTAGTAATAGTTTTTCTATATCATTATAATCTTTAAAATAGCTTTCATGTGGATAGAGGTTAATCACATAGTTTTTTGTGTCATTCACGTATTTTTTAACCACTTCTTTAACTATGGTATTAATGCCCATACCGATAATTCCGTAGATTAAAATATTTTGGCCCATTTTTAAATCTGAGACCACTTGTTCGCCTTGTTTTGTAAGTAAACTAAGTTCTTTCATAGCGATTATATTTGAGGGCAGCATCAAACTATGTTCAAATAAAGAATCAAGCAACAGCAATAAATAGTTGCTTTAATCAAACACATCATATGACAAATATGAAAAAAAAACAACAAGGAAATTCATATAAAAAAAACAGGGCAATACCCTGTGAAAAATGTGGATTTCCTGTGAGTCCCTACTACTTCACTGCAGTAGTAGAGGGCTCAAAAAAAAGATACCCAAAGTGCCCAAATTGTGGGCACTTTGACGACCCAGAGTAATCGGTGAAGGAGAAAAAAATGTTTAAGATCGGCGAGACCCGAGAAGATTTTTGCGAAAAATGTCAGACCATTACGGTTTGGCAGTGGAACGGAAGTAAGTGGATTTGTCTAGGTGCCAAACACACTGGTACCTAAAAATAAAAAAAAATTTAATAGAGGGCTTGACTGAAAGCCATGTGTAACTAAAATGTCTTATGGACAAAAGTTACATGTGGCTTTTGGTTTCAAATCAACTCCAGTTCCTCCGGCTTAACATCAGTATCCCCATTCAGCATTTTTTTAAAAGCATTGTACATAACTGG
>CAZHJE010000050.1:0-3409 GCA_964532965.1 uncultured Candidatus Saccharibacteria bacterium | reverse complement strand
AATAAAGAATACATTATTAAAGAAATTAACTTTGTACACATCTCATATGACGAAAAAAATAAATATTATCATTTTGCAGTATCGACAGATACCACAAATTACAAAATAAAATTTGATCCTAAAAATATTAAATGGACATTAGAAGAAATATTTTTTGGCGAAGGTATTAACTTATATACAAGCTTAAATGACAAAAGTAATAATGCATATAGATTATGATTCATTTTTTGCTTCAGTGGAACAACAAGCAAACCCATTTATTAGAAATAAACCTGTTATTGTAACTGGTAGCTCTATCCGCAAAGGTATCGCTTGTGCTGCGTCAAAAGAAGCCAAAAAATTAGGTATTAAAACAGCGATGCCGGTATTTAAAGCAAAACAAATATGTCCTAATGTTATTGTTGTCAAAGGCGATAGTAGTAAATATACATATATTCATAACGAAAGCTTAAAAATATTTAATAAATATACAGATTTAGTAGAACCATTTAGCATAGATGAAGCATTTTTAGATATCTCAAGCACATTAAACTTTTTTGACAATATTGAAGCTATTGCAAGTAGTATAAAAAATGACATTAAAAATAAATTTGGAGCCTACATCACATGCTCAATAGGAGTTGGACCGAATAAACTTATTGCAAAATTGGTATCTGATCTTAAAAAGCCAAATGGCTTATTTATTGTAAATGAAGCTAATATCCAAGAAGTGCTTCAGACTATATCTTTGCGAGATTTTTGCGGAATTGGGCATAAAATAGAAATGCGCTTAAACAAGCTGGGTGTATATTCAGTATCTGACTTACAAAATATCGATATAAATATTTTATACACTGAATTTGGAAATGTATCAGGTTCATTTTTAAAAAATGCTAGTCTTGGAATTAGTTATGATACTGTTGCACATACATCTATAAAAATAAAACCTAAATCAATAAGCCACCAACATACGTTATATAAAAATACAAAAAATATAAAGGTAATTAAAGCAAATATTGCACACCTAACAGGTATGGTTACAGCAAGACTTAGAAAACACAATATGAAAACAACAAAAATAGCACTTTGGATTAGAGATAAAGATAAAATAGCTTATGGCGAAAATATATCAATAAGTAGATATATAGATACAAATCATGAAATATTGCACGTTGTTAATATACTTTTTAATAAACTTTACGCAAAAATTAAATTAAAAGAAGTACGTCTTATTGCAGTGGGGTTATCAGGGTTAAATACAAAGGATAATGTGCCAAATAGTATATTTAGCGAAGATGTTAAACAAGAAAAATTAAGTCAGACTATAGATACTATAAATGAAAAATTTGGCAAATTCTCTATAGTACAGGCAAATACGCTTCTTGCTGATACTACTAAAACAAAAATAAGTAGCTTTTTAAAGCATACCTAAATGTGGCCAAAAATGTTAATTACTTTTAAATCTTTATCCAATATAGATTTGATATGTATCTTTAAAACATCAAATGATTTATTTGGTATATATTCTTTATCTTGAACTCTACCTTTTGACAGAAGATTTAAATACTGAGCATCTAAAATATCTAGTTTAAAACCCAAATTCCTCCCACAATCAGGGCACATAAAACCGCCGAGAGAAAAATTAAAAAAACAATATTCCCAGGCTAATGAAAATTCTTTTGAACAGTTAACACACTTATTAAGTGTAATATCGTACCCTAACTCTTTGATTAAATTAAGTTCAAAATACGAAATTGCTAAAGATACAAGTTCAACATTAGAAGAATTTAATACATTTAATGTTTTAGTCAACAGATCAAATATTTTTCTATACTCCTCGCCTTCTACTGTAAAAGTCGATATTAGCTCTAATAAATAATATGCTTTTATTACATGCTCATACTTTGCTTTAAGTTTTGAAAATGACTTTTTTAATTTAACTTCATTAACATATAAATAACCGTTATTATCAGAAACATTTAACACAACATGATTTAATGTATCTAGCTGTCCACCTCTTTTTGAAGAAATCTTACGCACACCTTTTGCAAAAACTGTTAATTTTCCCTGCTCTTTGGAAAAAACGGTGTACACTTTATCACTATCTTTGTAATTAATATTTTTTAATGCAATACACTCAATATTAAGTCTTTTCATGAATATATTATATACATTAGAAAACAAAATAGGCGGAATGATTACCGCCTACCATAAATACTATGTAATAAAATCTACTTATCGCTACTACCAGCTTACGCAGGCAGTTTTAAGTTAAGAAATTATAACGCTGTCGAATACTCTTCGTCAGTCTCCATATTAAACTCCATGGTTTGACCATTTACTGTTACTCTGTGAATTTCTGTATTTATACCTGATTGTTTTTGAAGATAAAGATTATACATACCATCTGTAACTACACCTGCAGGTAAATAATACTTGAATGATATTTCCTTAACTTCACCTGGACCTAATGTCAAATAACCAGAAAATACTGTTTTATTATTTTCTTCTGTTGTTGTAGCAGGATCTTCAGAACCATCAAGTGATATTAATTCGGCACCTAATGGTACATACAATCTTACCCAATCTTGATATCTAGTCTTAAACACATCATATTCCGGACCTTTATCACCATATGTGAATTTTGCAGTTACTGTTCTTACGTACCTATCACCTTCTTGTGTTAGCGTATGGTCAACTTCTTTTGTCACAAACCATCTATTTGTTTTGCCACCTCCAAGATTAGTAGAAACTAAAAACGAATAATCGCCACTTTCGGGATTTATTATTCTTCCGCTTAAATTATATTTTTCAAGTAATGCTTGAGCTTCAGGTTCAAACACTACACCTTGAATATGCTTTCTACGTGCAAGATCCATACCTTTTTCAATGAGTTTTGGCCAAAGATTTTTATCTGATTCAAAAACATTAATAAGCATTTGTTCCATAAGATCACCTAAAATCTTTTTTCTATCAGCTTGCTCTCTTAACGTTAAACTTGCTACTTTTTCTAGCTCAAGTGTTACAGTACTAGCATCATAAGTTATGCCATTTAAAGTTACAGGTCCTGTGATTTCTAATAACTCTTCTAAGACTTGAGTGTTTATTGTTACTATACCGTCAACAGTTTTAAACTGAGTTGGTGCAAGTGGCATTGCTAATTTCCAAAACAACATAAACTGGTCAACAGCTGTTGGTAAATCTGGCGAAATATTTGCATCTCTTGCAAATAATCTTTCTACTTTGAGATGGTCTCTATAAGCCCCAGGAACTGATGGGAAAGTATAATATGGGTCAATTGCGTCTAGTGTAAAGTCTATGTTGTATGTACCATACGATGTGAAATCAGAACTAAGTAGTGCATTTCTTAATTTAAATGTCGAAAGATACGTCCAAAAGCCTCCTGTTGCTCTTTGCTCAATATCATTTT
>CAZHJE010000049.1:2473-3666 GCA_964532965.1 uncultured Candidatus Saccharibacteria bacterium | reverse complement strand
ACCAACATGAGGTCCCCCTGTGGGGACCAGTATTGGCAAATTTTTTCGGGCTGACGCACCTGCGTCGCTTGTGAGGCGCCCTCCATTGGGCGCGGGGTAACGGCCATCATTACGATGGCCAAAAGCACCAGCAAAAAAACTTTACTCTTCATTTTATTGGGCCCTCCTTGGCCCTTTGAAAAGTTTTTTACCAGAAACAATCTGTTAAAATAATACCATATCCCATAGTATAGAGCAACTTTGGATTACCTAAAACCTGTACGCTCACATACAGAATAATACTTTTCTCAATACATCCTCACCCTTGCAACGCTCCTACACCTAAAAACTTTAAACATTTCATCTTTTCACACATTTACATATTGCAATATACATTGTAATTTAGTAGTGTATATTCATGATCCCAACCACACTTTCTAAAAATAACACAGGTGTTTTAAACACCATACTTAGTACACTAACCACCATCAAAGAGGATATAAATAAACTAAAGGATGGTGTGACCCAGAATACAAGCGAAATACATAAACTAAGAGATGATATGAGCCAAAATACAAGCGAGATACACAAACTAAGAGATGATATGAGCCAAAATACAAGCGAGATACACAAACTAAGAGAGGGTATGAACCAAAATACAAGCGAGATACACAAACTAAGAAATGACATGCGCGAAAATATAAAAGATATGGCATCAGAAATTACACATATTCACAACTGTATAGAGACTATGCAAACAGAAATGAAATTACAAAGAGGAATGATGAATTTGATTCCACAAATATATGAAATTGTTTGTGAATTAAAAGAGAAGAATGCTAGCAATGAACAAGACCATGCATACTACTATCAAAAAATAGGGGAGCATGATACCAGACTAAGAAAACTAGAGAATACTCAATAACATTTCATCTTTTCATACATTTACATATTGCAATGGATATTAGAATTTAGTAGATTATATTTATGACCCCAACCACACTTTCTAAAAATAACACAGATATTTTAAACACCATACTTAGTACATTGAATACTTTTAGAGACGAGGTGAATGTTAAATTGCATGAGCTTACTGTTAGAGTTGATAAACTTGATACTAGGGTTAGTAAGCTTGAAACAATTGTTACCAGGCTTGATACTAAAGTTAATCAACTCGACGAAAAAGTTACCAAGCTTGACGCTAAAGTTAATCA
>CAZHJE010000049.1:0-2212 GCA_964532965.1 uncultured Candidatus Saccharibacteria bacterium | reverse complement strand
CGAAAAAGTTACCAGGCTTGATACTAAAGTTAATCAGCTCGGCGAAAAAGTTACCGAGCTTGACGCTAAAGTTAATCAACTCGACGAAAAAGTTACCAGGCTTGATACTAAAGTTAATCAGCTCGGCGAAAAAGTTACCAGGCTTGATACTAAAGTTAGCAAACTTGACACTAGGGTTAATAACCTAGAAGCAACCAATCAAGACATATTTGCAGAAATAGTGTTAATACACAACAGAATTTCTATGCTAGAGGATCATACTAAAGATATCCCAGACATGATAAAAAATATAAGAAATTTGGAAAAGAAACAACAAATAAATGATGAGGAACACACATACTTTGGACAACAGATTATTAGAAACCTCAATAGAATAAAATCACTAGAAAACAAGAAATAAGTATATAAGCAGAGAATAAAATTATTCCCAGTATGAATTATGAAATTTCATAATGTATTTCTAAATAATGATGTTATAATAAATTCATGACTGCAAAACAACCTGCAACTATACTTATTGTTGAAGATGAGATAGATATTAGGATACTTTATGCAAGTTATTTGACAGAAAAAGGATTTAAAGTAGAACAGGCATCAGACGGGCAAATAGGGTTTGAAAAAATTAAATCACTAAATTGGGATGTACTTTTACTTGACATAATATTACCAAATAAAGATGGGATTGGTATTTTAAAAGAAATCTCCAATGATAAAACTTTAAAAAAAGGTGCTATTCTACTGCTAACTAATCTAAGTAATGAAAACATTATTGAAGAAGCATTCTCAAAAGGTGCAGATGGTTATATTATTAAATCAGAAATAACCCCAGACGATTTATATAACGAAATACAAAAATATTTAAAACCAACAACAGAAGATTCTGAAGCTACACAATAGTATTTACCTTACTCTTCTCATACTCTTTTTTAGAAATTATTCCGGTAGTTTTAAATGTATTTAATGTGCTACCTGTTGGGGCAATAGTATTTGTTAAAGAATTAGACGCTATACCTTTTACAGGTTTTGTAGGTAGGGTAAACCAAAAAGTACTACCTTTTCCAATACCTTCTGAAAACACGCCAATCTTTCCACCTAGGTGTTCTACATACATTTTAACAATAAAAAGCCCAAGTCCCGTACCCCCGCTTTCTGCCACAGTTGTATAACTATTGTCTAACCTACCAAACTTTCTAAATAAACTGCTCATGTCTTTTTTATCTATACCTACACCGGTATCAATAATAGATACTTTAATAAAATCATCCTCAGTCTTTTCTGCTTGCACTATTATGCCGCCCTTTTTAGTAAATTTTATTGCATTACCTACCAAATTAAACATTATTTCTATTAATTTATCTTTATCAACATATACATTAATACCTTTAACCGCATTAGTATCCAACTTCAAATATATGTTGTTATCTTGTGCCTTAAGTTCAAGTCCTGCAATTGCTTGTTTTAATATATCCTCAGCATCATATTTGGAGATTTCAAAAACAAGTCGCCCTTGTTCGAATCTTGAAATATTTAAAATATCATTTACTAAGTTTATAAGTCTTTCGGTAGCAGATTGAATGCGATTAATATTGGCTTTTTGATCTACATCTAATGTTGCCCCCCCTTTGCTAGCTAATCTCCAAAGATAACTTTTAATTATGGTTAGGGGAGTTCTAAGTTCATGTGCGGCAACAGATAAAAAGTCGTCTTTAGCTCTTTCTGAGAGTTTTTGCTTTGTGATATCTGATAGTGTAATTAAACATTCAGAATTAGTATCATCATATTTAATCGTAGCTGTTTTTAATATAAAATATTTTTTTTCTCCTTTTTCATTTGTATAACTTGTGTCATAAATTATTTCCTTGTCGTTACTTGTAAAGCATTGTTTTTTAATGTCAATTAGTTCGTTTGTTTTTTCGTTACTTAATTTTAAAACGTTATGAATATCTGTTTTGTCTTCTTGGTCAATGGTGAACGCAGGAAATATATTTTTTGCAACAATATTTGCTAAAGTTATTTTAAAGTCTTTATTAACAACAAATACTGCATCGGTAATATTTAAAAGAAGTTGTTCTATTCGTCGGCGTTCTTCGATTAATTCTTTGTTTCGTTTATATATCTCCTCAGTAATAAATTGAGAGGGTATGTGTTGTTGGGCAGTGTTATCTTTCATTTTAGTTACTTTTTAAACAATATATATATTATACAGATTTTA
>CAZHJE010000048.1:0-3686 GCA_964532965.1 uncultured Candidatus Saccharibacteria bacterium | reverse complement strand
AACAAGCGATACTCAACTCTACTGAAGAAATACAGCAGTTACATTATAGATATAGGGCGCTTAAAAAATTCGATTGAAAGGACAAAAAATACCAGCATCGGGGGTCGGTCGAAACCTTAGCCCTATCTGGAAGTGGTGATACACAGAGTGTATCACTAAAACAATAAAATTTCAATATTGTATTAATATGTTATGTTAAGAAATACAGAATATTTAAAACCTAAGTTGAGATTTAAAACTTTTACAACTGCTCGGAATAGCTTTAAGTTTAGTGATGTTTTTGAGTTTAAGAAAACATTTTCATGCTCTAGAGACCAACTTGCAGATACTACTAACGAATTAGGAAACATTCATTATGTTTATATACATACCAAATACCCTTCTATTTTAGACATAACCAAGTTTAACATTCCCAAAATTAAGTACTCAGACACTCATAATGTTGCGCCTGAGGATCTTTGCAAAGATTGGGACTTAGTAATTGCCGATGCATCTGAGGAGCAAGAAAAATTATCAAACTTCTTTAATTTCATTGATGAGATTTTAAATATAAAAAACGCACAGATTATTGAAATGACATTATGGCAAGATGGTTTGATGCAGGAGGTGTTTGTATGAATACATACGAAGAACATAACCAACAACTTAAAAAATTAATGCATTTAATTTCCACTACACCACAACCAGACAATGAGGAGGCTTGGTTCTTGGAGTTTTGCATTTTGATAGCTGAAATAACGGCACATTCTCCTACTATAAAACACAGGATTAATCGCATAAGCTCAAATTTTTACAAAGAGGCAGCATTTAGTTTCGAGAATATATCCTTTGAAGTAGACCACAAATCAGAAAAAATGTTAACAGCGTTGCTTCAGGACGAGATATTTTATTATGCACCAAAAACTTTACAAGATGAAGTCTTTATGAGAAAAAGAAAATTACTAGAAGCAAGAAGAGAATCAATTGACTTTGAGGATGATCTAGCAGCCATCATATGTGGTGACAATACAAAATTCCCATATCGCAGTTCCTACTACATTACTAAGTTTTTTCAAGACTGTGGGTATGACTACACGCATGATGGAACAACACGAGTCAAATGGGTATCTTCAGTTATACAGGAGCTTAACGTACACGACATATATCAATTAACAGAAGCTGTTTTCAAAAGAAAATATTTCTTGGATTTTGCACACAATAAAAAATTAGAATTGGAAAAACTCATAACGGATGCACAGATGGAATTCGCCAATTTTCTCGATAATTCAATATCCGCAAATAGAGTTATAGACTTATCCCCTGCTTATAAACTAAATATTAATTTAGAACTTCTTTCAAATAAAATTGCCGAAACTGACGATAAGATATTAAATCAATTAATTAATTCCGCAAAAAGCTTTTATATCGAAGGAAAAAAGCAGGAGGCAATAGAGAAAATATGGGATGCCTTCGAAAGGATAAAATCCGTATTATCGCCTTCTAACAAGAAAAAATCAACAAATGATTTGATCAATTTCTTATCAATCGAGATCGAAAAAACTTTTTTCGATGATGAGTTCAAAGCTCTGACATACATTGGAAATAATTACATGATAAGACATTCTGAAATAGATAAAATTCCATTAACTGATATCCCGAGTAAAGAATACTTGTTCTTCCGTATGCTTGCTTTACTTGATTTATCTATACAGAAAATTCCAAAGAACTAAAAATATGACACACCAATCAGAACAACAACTTGAAGACACATTAATAAACCAGCTACAAAGATTTGGGTCTGCATCAGTTAACATACATGACACAGATGACTAGAGGTAAAAGTCCTCTCTCCTCCACAAATAAGCAAGTATATAACGCCATATTTTGAAATTTTAATAATTTTATCATTAATGATATGAGTGAAAGTTCTAAACAAATTTTATTAACATACAAACCAATGTTTAAAAATAATTTGACTATAGTTTCTAAATCCAATATTCTAAAGTTATTAAATTTTAGAAAGACTTAAAAATTGAATTTAAATTAGCATCTTGGAAAATATTTATATTAGCACTATTAAATGTACTCGGTTATATCTTTACATTGAAAGCATTAGAACTAGCAGAGGCAACAAAAGTAATACCAATTGTACAAACAAGTACTTTATTAACGGTTTTTTTAGGAATATTTTTGCTAAATGAAAAAGAAAACATTGGAAAGAAGATATTCGCCTCAATATTAGCTATAATTGGAGCATACTTTTTGATATAACAAAAATGAAAATTATTTACACAACATTAAACAATATAGAAGAAGCAAAAAATATAAGTAAAATATTATTAGAAAAAAGATTAGCTAATTGTACAAACTATTTCCCTATAACATGCATGTATAACTATGAAAATGAAATTACTGAAGAACCAGAGGTTGTACTAATAATTAAAACCTCAAATAACAAATACTCAGAAATCGAAAGTATTATAAAAAAATCAATAGATTACGACAATTTTATTGGCGAATTAGACATTGCAAACGTTAATTCAAATTTCACAGCATGGTTACTTAGTGTAGTTAATTAGGAATATATCTATTTGTGTTGGGCATTATGTTAGGAATGAATAAAAGTCAAAGAAAATTTGTTAAACTATTACTTATCATATCAACACTCTCACTATTACTAGGAATACTCTTTATGCTCCTAAGCAATAAAAAACCTACTAGTAGTGCAGAAGAGTATAGTACTATGAATGATGTATCTAACGTTGAAAATATAAAAAACACTGAAGTTATATCTCCAATAGCACTAGACTATTTAAGATCGCTTACTATTGACTCCGCCGCACCAATTATTGAACAAGAACTTACTCCTGGAAGTAACTATAAAAGATATATCGCAAGTTACATTAGCGAAGGAAATAAAATATATGGCTTACTAACTATTCCAAATACTACACCACCTGAAGGGGGTTTTAGCGCAATAGTATTTAATCACGGGTATATACCGCCAAGTCAATACGTTACAACAGAGAGATATGTAGCATATGTAGATGCCCTTGCAAAAAATAATTTTATAGTTTTTAAAATCGACATGCGTGGGCATGGAGACTCAGAAGGTAATGCCTCTGGATCATACTTTTCATCAGGCTATACAATAGATGCAATAAGTGCTGTAAAAAGTTTACAAAAAATGCAAGAAGTGAATCCAAATAAAATAGGTATGTGGGGACATAGCATGGCTGGGAATTTATTATTAAGGGCAATGTTGATAACAGAAGACATAAAGGCTGGGGTTATTTGGGCTGGGGCCGTATATAGTTATGAAGATTTTGCAAAATACAGACTTAGTGATAATAGTTACGTACGAAGACCAACAGCAACAGATAATTTTGAGGATATAAACAGAGACACATCTCCTAGAATACAAATGCTAAGAGAAAGTCCTGAAGATGTTAATTTTGATGATACTTATTGGAGCAGTATATCTTTAACACAAAACATTTCATACCTGAAACACCCTATACAATTACACCATGCGGTAAATGATTCTACTGTAAATGTTGGATATTCTAGAGATTTAGAAGCAGTTTTGAAGAATAATGCTAAAGAATATGAATACTATGAATATACAACTGGAGGGCATGATATTGAAGGTGCATCTTTTGATGTCGCAATGCAAAGAACGATAGACTTTTTTAAAGATAAGTTAT
>CAZHJE010000047.1:0-4312 GCA_964532965.1 uncultured Candidatus Saccharibacteria bacterium | reverse complement strand
AGTAGATCCACCAGAATCCATCATAGTTATCAAAGCAGTTAAATCGTGCTTGTATCTTTTTAAACCTGAAAGAAGTGTATATGTTCCTGTACCTCCACCTATTGCTAGTATCTTTTTGTTATTTTTCTTCATAATATAGATAAAATATGCAACACTAAAACAACCCAAGCTGAGAAGAAGAACTATCTTGTATAAAACCTAATCTTTTAATTAGAGATTTAAAATTATATTTTTGAAACTCAGTCTTCAATCTTTCTGAAGCATAACCCGAATAGTTAAAATCTTGCATATTCACTACAATAGGAACTTGCGTATCTATTGTAGCTAATTTTTTACTCATAAGGGCAATTTCATATGATTCTTCAAGTTTTCTTCTTAATGATTCTGGGGATACTTCTTTTAAGTTGGTATATATATTTTCTATATACCCATACTTAGCTATTAAAGAGTTTGCAGTTTTATCACCTACTCCATAAACGCCGGGGATATTATCACTTGGATCGCCACGCAACCCCTTATAGTCGATGATTTGACTTGGCGACAAACCCAGTTTTGTTTTTACTTCGTTTTCGCCTACCCACTCCGCCTTACCAGTTGTACTTGGAATAAGTACAAAGACATTTGTATTAATCAACTGCCATAAATCTTTATCATTTGAGGCAATAACTATTTTAATATCATCATTTGCATACTTACTTGAAATAGTGCCAATAATGTCATCAGCTTCGTATCCGTCTACAGATATTTTGTGTATGTTAAACGCGTCTAAAATTTCGAACGAAGGGAAAATTTGAGATGCAAAATCAGTTTCTAAAGGTTTTCTATGCGCCTTGTACGCAGTAAAGTCTTCGGATCTAAATGTTGGTTTTTCGCTATCTAACGCGGCAAGAGCATAATCGGGTTTTAATGTATCAAAGATATTTATTAACATTGACGATAATCCATATACAACATTGGTTGGATTCCCAAACGAATCAGTAAATGTCTTTGGGAGTGCGTGGTACGCCCTATGCATAAAATTGAATGTATCAATAATTAAAAATGTTTTTTTCATTTAAATAGTTTTGTTTTGCAAGATAGAATTAAATTCATCACCATCTATTGTTTCTTTTTCGAGCAATACCTTAACTATTTCGTCTAATATGCCTCTATTATCTATTAATATTTTTTTGGCGCTATCATAACAAGTATCAATTATCCTTTTTATTTCGGTGTCAATTTTTGTAGCTGTTTCATCGCTATACGACGAGGCCTCTCCCATTTGTTTTGCCAACCAATAATTTTCACTTTGCTCATTCATTAAAATATTGCCTAAACTACTCATTCCATATTCTGTCACCATAGCGCGGGCAATTTTAGTTGCTTGTTCTATATCCCCACGCGCACCTGTTGTTATCTCATTAAATACTATATCCTCTGCTGCTCTACCGCCCATACTCATAGTTATCATAGCTAAAAGTCTAGTTTTTGTTTCGTTGTATCTGTCTCTTTCGGGGGGAAGACTTGTATGACCTAATGACCCGCCGCGAGGAACTATTGTAACCCGTGCTACAGGATCTAAATTACCAACTTTTGCACCAACTAGAGCATGCCCAGCTTCATGGTAAGCAATTACCTTACGTTCTCCCTCATCTTGCAGCTTACGCCTTTCTGGTCCCATTGTTACCTTAAGTGAAGCCTCGTCTAAATCGCGCATTGTTATTTCTGTTCTATCTTCTCTCGCTGCAAGTATTGCAGATTCATTTAACATGTTTTCCAAATCTGCTCCACTAAAACCAACTGTTTTTTTAGCAACTTTATCTAAATCAAAATCAGATGAAAATGGCTTACCTTTCATGTGTATTTCTAAAATTTGTTTTCTATCTTCAAGATCTGGTAACGGTACTGTTATTTTTCTATCAAATCTACCGGCTCTAACAAGTGCAGGGTCTAGCATATCTGGTCTATTTGTTGCTGCAATAACAATAACATTTGTGCGTGTATCAAACCCGTCCATTTCAATTAATATTTGATTTAATGTTTGTTCGCGTTCGTCGTGCCCACCACCTATTCCCATTCCTCTTTGTCTACCAATCGCATCGATCTCATCAATAAATATTAAGCTTGGTTGACTGCTTTTTGCCATTGCAAATAAATCACGTACTCTTGCAGACCCAACACCAACTAGCATTTCCATAAATTCGCTACCTGCAACGCTAAAAAACGGAACATTTGCCTCGCCAGCTATAGCTTTTGCAAGAAGAGTTTTGCCAACTCCGGCAGGACCAACTAAAAGTACTCCTTTGGGTATTCTTGCACCTAAATCTCTATATTTTTTGGGATTTTTAAGAAAATCAACTATTTCGATCATTTCTGTTTTAGCTTCTTTTATTCCTGCAACATCTTTAAAAGTTATTTTTGAACTTTCTTTAGAAAACATTTTGGCGCGCGATTTACCAAACGACAAAACATCACTACTTGCATTTTTCATAGATCTGAAAATTAAAAACAACAATAATAAGGGTAGCCCAAAGGTTAGCACTGTGCCCAATATTTGCTCGACAGATACTCTATCAACGATATTTAGATCTCCAGAAATTTTATCAATGCCGATTTCATTATTTGCGAGTATTTGATCAAAACTAATAGACGCTTCCTTTTTTGAATACATCTTAGATCCATCATTTAACAAAAGCTCTATATCATCGCCAGAAATGGTTATGTCTCTAACTTTGTCCTCTTTTATTAAAGATACCACCTCACTAATGGGGATTTCTTTCCCTACTGTACGTGAGTCTTCGTAACCAAAAAGCAATGCGAACACGACTAATAACAAAAATAAATAGAAAAAAATATTTGAGAACAAGTTCGACGGCTTTTTCATCATAAGTTGAGCTTTAATAAACTCTTGTTTGGCTTTTTGAGATTTAGATTCTGACCTAGATTCTTTAGTATCTTTTTGCTCTTTTACAAAGCTTATACTAGTTACCTGTTTAATATTGTTAAAAAAGTTAATCATATGCGAAGAGATTATATCAGAATTTCTGAAGTTTAAGTTTATCCAAAACAATATCTAAAGTTTCTTTTGCAATAGCTCTAGTTTTTTGTGTTCCATTTTCAAGTATTTCTCTAACTTTAGCCCTATTAGTATCATAATATGCATATCTTTCACGTATAGGCTCTAAAAATGCATCTAATGCATTAAAAAGTTTTTCTTTAACTTCAACATCGCCAACCTTACCATTTTTATACCGTTGTTTTAAATCGTTTACCTCTTCTTTATTTTGATTGAATGTATCATGATAAATAAACACCGGGTTTCCTTCAACCTTGCCTGGGTCTGTAGCATGTATCCTTGAAGGATCGGTATACATACTCATAACTTTTTGTTTTAATGCGTCTCTACTTTCATCTAAGAATATGGTATTGCCTAATGACTTTGTCATTTTTGCATTACCATCAAGCCCAATAAGTCTTGCCACTCGGCCAACAAGACCTTCTGGCATATTAAATATTTCTCCATAAGTTGTATTAAATTTGTTTACTAATTCTCTTGTATATTCAAGATGTGGTAATTGATCTTCTCCCACAGGTACAAGATTTGCATTCACACACATAATGTCTGCAGCCATAAGCGTGGGAAAAACAATGAACCCTAAACTATAGGTGTCACCTAAATTTTTATCTCTTATTTCATCTTTTATTGTGGGATTTCTTAATGCTCTTGAATACGAAGTTAACATAGATAAAATAACACCTAGTTCAAATACTTCGGGTATTTGCGATTCAACATATATTGTTGTAACTTCGGGGTCAATGCCAGCGGCCAAATTACCTATTGCAACATCAAGTGTTGCATCCCCTACAATTTGTGGTTCAGAAATATATTTAGGGTAGGCAAGTGCGTGCATGTCAGCAAGTATTATAAAAGTTTCATAGTCATGCTGAAGCTTAACTCTATTTTCTAATGAACCAACATAATGTCCAATATGAAGTTTTCCTGTCGTATTATCGCCTGTAAGTATTCTTTTTTTCATTTAAATTTCCTTAAATAGCTATGGTGCCAACGACAGGAATCGAACCTGTGACCTGGCGCGTATGAAACGCCCGCTCTAACCGACTGAGCTACGTTGGCAAAAAAACAATGCAAAGCCCAATAAGTTTGGGCAACTTCAGTTACTAGCTTACGCAGATAACTCTAAGTCGAGATATTATAACATCAATGGGTAAGTAGAAAAATATTTTTTATGGTTGCGGGGCCCGGATTTGCACCGGGACCTTCAGATTATGAGCCTGACGAGGTACTATTCCTCCACCCCGCTATAACTAACCT
>CAZHJE010000046.1:0-4488 GCA_964532965.1 uncultured Candidatus Saccharibacteria bacterium | reverse complement strand
TCTTTTATCCCACATTCCCGGATTTTGTTGGTATGCTTTGATTATTCCTTGTAGTTCTGAAATAATCCTTGATATAGTAGCGAATTTTTTTATAACCATGTATTGTTCTTTATTATCTGATATTAGTTCTTGGTCACTATCGAGTGTTTCTTTTGCATCTTTCAGTTCGGCGAGTAAAATATTATACTTTTCAATGATAGTTTTTCCACTATCCAATGGTACTTTTCTTGGAGATTCTTTTGCAAATCCATCTAAAGTTAATCTAATTAAGTCATCTCTTGCAGTTCTTAAATTTATAATAGGTATACTATATCCATCAGGAACTATATTGGTTGCGTTCTCGTGAATATGTTTATAAAATCCTAAATAAGCTCTCCCAATTTCAACAACAGAATTTAGATCAAAGTCTCTTGCTTGGTCAGAAGATGTTGCTACAATTATAGGCACAGGCAACTCATACTTCCCATGTTGTTGTGGGAATTGTATATTATTTATTGCGTGTTCAATCCGGAATTTAGCAAAATTATTATAAAATTCGGCTACAGTATTTTCACCAAATTGTTCAACTAATGCGTTTCTTACACTTGGTAAATAAAGCGCATCGGTAGCTCTTCTTAACTTTACATCAACCTGTTGACTAGATATCTCGGGGTGTTGTTGTAATACATATTTGTATAGCTTTGATAGACTACTAAACTCATCTCGCTGACTTATTTCGCCATTGCAAATGTCATTGTTACTTTTTCCAAGTACGCATGCCACGATTGCAAGGCTAAGCATATCAAAACTTACATTCCATGTATCATCTCCCAAAAATACTCTTTCTGCATTTGCATCAGGGTATGGTTTTGGTAATGGTGTTTGTCTTTTATGCTTCATGTAAGCATTTTGTGTTCTTCTATCTAAGTAAGAATAATCCCATGCATCTATTTGCGAAATATAAAGTCCTTCGCGTATTCTGCTTATAATTTCATCTATCGAGGCACTTTCAAAGTTCACCATTTTAATTAAATCTTCTATACTGATCATGTTTAACTCTGCTCTAAATACAGGAATTATTATGTGACGCCCATCAGTTGTAACTCCAACATTTTGCGCAATTTGAAGTATTGCCTGTCTGTTACTTTTCCCAGAGTGCAACTTTGTTGATATCGGTACTAATGGGGTAGCCCCTTCATTTGTTAGGGTGGTTGTTTCATAAACTGTTGTTATTCCTGTTTCAGGAGTGGTTTTCTCAAATGTTCCTGGAGAATATTTAGTCAGTTTATCGCTCACACGAAAATTATATCAAATTGTTTTTGTACGTCCTACATGAAACTTTTTGTTTAAAATATTAATTTAGTTAAAGACATCTGGATTCACTTTTAATATAACATCATCATTTTTATTTGGTGTTCCCCTACCATCTGTATTATTTGTTGCTACATAAAAATACCCATCTGGCCCGACAACAATGGTTCTTAGCCTGCCATACTCACCTTTAAAATATTCAGTTAACTTGTAATTACCATCTCTTACATCAACTTTATATATAGCCTCACCTCTTAGCCCTGTAAATAATATGTAACCATTATGAAATGCCATGCCGCTAGGTGCCCAAGTATCAGTATTCCCAGAGTGTATCAGTGGGCTAACCATTCCCTCTTGTGTTTCGTCTCCTTTAATGATTGGCCAACCATAATTTTTACCTTCTTGTATTAAATTAAACTCATCATACCCTGTTTGAAGTCCTGATGGCCCGTGATCTGTACTCCACAACCTTCCAAAATAATCCCAAGTCAATCCCTGGGGATTTCTAAGCCCATATGAATATACAGCATTCCCAAACGGATTGTTTTCTGGGATTGTGCCGTCTGACTTAATACGGAGTATTTTTCCATTTAATGAATTAATATCTTGTGCAAGTTCAGGCATTTGAGCATCCCCTGTTGTTATATATAAATAACCGTCTGGTAAAAATTTAATTCGTCCCCCATCGTGATATAGGGAACCTTTAATTCCGTCTAAAATTGTTGTTTTATTTTGTAATATTTCGCCATCATAGATGTATCTATCTACTCTATTTGTTATTTCGTCTCTGTTTTGTGTAGTTTGGTATAAATATATATATTTATTCTCGCTGAACAAAGGGTCTCTAGCTATTCCTAAAAGTCCTCCCTCACCACTATGTTTTACGTCTTCAATAGTTCTGATTACTTTTTTTGTGCCATTCTTAATAGAAAGTACTTCTCCACTTCTTTGAGTAACAAGCATTTCTGAACTATTTAAAAATACTATTTCCCATGGAATGTTTAAGTTATCGGCAAAAACAACTATGTTCTCGTTTTTTTTGTCAATACTACTCAGATTAACAGTATTGGTTGATGCAGATTGCCTTGGAGAAAAAAAATATGGTTGAATACTATCTCTGAAAATATAAATAAAGCACACAAAAAACAATACAAGTAATAAAACAACTAATAGTGTAGTTTTTTTATTCATAAAAGATTATTTTATGTAATCTCTTATAGCTGCTGCCGCATCGGCATCTATTTTTTCTACTTCTTCGATTAGTTTTGTTCTAATATCTAGTGAGTTGACTATATTATCATTTGCGACTGTAGGTAGCCATGCGTCAATTATGTTTAACACATTTTGGATGTCGTTATCGTTTAAACCTGTGTTTCCCATTATAATACCCAATTTCCCGCCACTAAAGTCTTGAATGCTACCATCTCTTTTTTTAACTCTATACATTTTATTCCTTTCAAAAATATACTTATTCTAGAATATTGGATTTAGACATATTAGTCAATACACACAACTTCCCTTGTGTAGAACTTGGAGTAAGTATTGTAAGGTTATTGCCCTTCTTCTTTAGCAGTGTCCTCTGCTTCTATTTGAGCATCTACTTTTTCTATGGCCTCTTTATTCAAACGTTCAGTTTCGTCAAGCACAGCATCTACTTCGGCTATTTGCCTTCTTCTACGTTCTTCTGCCTTTTTAGAAGTTGCCTCTGCGGCATTCAAATCAGGTTCATATTTCTGACTTAATTCTTCTACTGAACTGGGTCTTCTGATATCTGACATATAAGTAACTTTCTAAATAATAATTACTACATTTAGTATGTAATACCATCAAAAAATGTCAAGGACAAGATGTTTGAAATCATTAAAGCATAGTTTAAAAACTAAATTTTACTGCTAAGTGCAAAAATATCCTTAAACATTGGTTTGTATGTTAATAAAATTTGTTTAGAACTTTCACTCATATCATTAATAATAAAATTATTAAAATTCCAAAAAATAGTATTAAGTACCTGCTTATGAACTGGAAGCAAATCCTTTATATGCACAATAGGTATAAGCTTTAAAGGTCTTTTTTCAGCAAACAGTATTGCAACTCTTTCTGTTAATAAACTTTGGTCAATAAGTACCAAAGTATAAACTCGTTCTTCATAGGGCTTATCTAGCATAAAAATTCGTTCCCGTTCCTTTGACATCGTATCAATCAGAGAATTAATGCTATACATTGATAAGTCAATTTCCTGAAGATTCAAATTTAGCTCTTGCGATATTTCTTTTTTAATACCGTTTGTTATTTGAGAAACTTGTTGGATATTACCTAACAATATAACACCATCGCTTGCAGAGTTTTTGAATGCTATAAAATTTTCCATACTATTTGTGATATTATATCATCCCTCATTTCCAACTAAGTCTATATAAAGTTGACTCCAGGCAGCATCTTTCTGTTTGTCTGAATCAAGTACACCTTCTTTTGCAGTTATTATAGCTAGGGGCTGAATTCTATCAAAAAATCCAGTTTGGCTTGTGTCTAAAGAGAACCCACTTTCTTCCAGCTTTGCACGTATCTGATCAATATAGTTTTTTTCACATGGGGCTAGCCTTATTTGACCTGTGTATTTCATCACGCGAATCATTTCTAGTAGTGCCAACTTCCATGACAAAGCATTCTTTATAAATTGAATTGGTACGGTAAAAGTGGAAATGACAAGATCAAATGAATTATCATCATAAGGAATATGTTGTGCGGTACCTATTCTTTTTTCATGTGCTGTGTGTTTTTCTGCATCTATTTTCCCTCCAAAATTTGGATCAATTGCGCATATCTTTGCGCCTGGAAATGCTAAGGCTGGATCATCGTTTTTAAACCCACTTCCAACATCTAATATTTTTAATCCCGCCCAAGACTCTTGTGCAATTTTATTAAGATTCAACAATACTAAACATTTTTGCCAGGATCTTTCAGTGGGCCAGTTGCTACTGTTTTTTATAACTCTAATTTCATCAGAAATGCTTTCTTGAATCTGATCAGTAGAAGGTTGCAATTCTCTTACGGATACCATATATACCAATATATCATACTATAACTTATCTTTAAAAAAGTCTATCGTTCTTTGCATTGCGACATCAAAAGATGTACCTTCAATATCATGCCCTCCAGTTGTATATTCATAGTAGTCATATTCTTTAGCATTATTCTTCA
>CAZHJE010000045.1:3325-5270 GCA_964532965.1 uncultured Candidatus Saccharibacteria bacterium | reverse complement strand
GGTACTTTTTTATTAACTAAAAATTCTTTTACTGATATAGGTATTTCAACAACTCCCCACCCCCATCTTAAAAGTTGTTTGTACAGACTTTTATGTGCTTTAATAAATGTTTCACCTTCAACAGCATCGGCAGAGTATGGAATATAGTGTTTTACAGCTTTAAAATCGCCATCTCTTACAAAAAACGCCCTCCAAAAAAAAGTTGTATCGTCGGCACCTGAGGCTACGTCCCAATATTTGGCGTCAATAAGTGTTTGAAGAGATGTAGAAAACGCTGCAAATGTGTCTGTAGTTAGTGAGTTTCTTGCCCAAAATATACTTCTATTTGCTAATGTGCCAAGAGTGACAAAGTTTGATTCGATTCGCATCATTGGTTTTACATTCCAGTGATTGTTGTTAAATAAATGCACACATGTTGCATAGAAGCGATTATTTCTTTTTTCAGTTGTTAGGTAAAGATGTGTAAGTCGTGATAAATATTCATGATGCATAACGTGGTCAGCATCGAGAGATGTAAATATATAATCTTTAATATCAGCTTTTTCGTTTTTCAAAATTTCTACAGCATGTTTTGCACCCCATGTTCTATTACCACCACCTGACCCTATTGCTTCTCCTACAATCCCTGCTGGGTGCGCAAATATTAACACCCTTTCAAAGTCTTTTATTCTGTTTCCTAAGATTTTATGAATATTAGCTTTGCCGATGTCCGCATATTTTTCTTCGATTGAATAGACCAGTGTTATTTGTTTTTTTTGATATGTTTGGTTATATATTGCATCTATAGCAGGTTTTAATACTTCCTCTGGTTCGTTAACAACCGGAATAACTATAAAATGTTTAGTATCAGCTAAAGATGTTGGCAGTGTATCTTTATCTAGTAAATTGTTAAAATCTAATTTTTTACATTCTTCATACCACTTCGTATTTAATTCTCTTTGGTATATTGGAAATCCTAGTATTAACCCTAAGGTTTGCTTAATTGCAAGATAACACCAATATATAGTTAAAAATGCTAGTAAATATATTACAGCTGGTGGAAATAATAGTCCAAGCCAGACGGGGGATAAAATAAAGCCCCATGTAAGAATTCCGGGCACTACTTCGAGGAATCTTTGTACTTGTTTATCGTATTTTAAAACAAATTTTTCGATCATAGATTTAGTTTAAAAATGGCGCAGGTGTTATTATATGTGCACTTAGCTATAGTCTCAAAACTGACATTTTTGGCTTGTGCAATCTTTTCAACTACCATTTTAACATTTTTTGATTCATTTTCCCTATCTTTAATACCTTTTGGCAATATATACGGAGCATCGGTTTCTACTAGTATTTTATCGAATGGAATTTCTTTTACTATTTCAAGTAAATAGCTTTTACTGTTATGTGTAATAAATCCCGAAAAAGATATGTAAAATTCGTATTTTAACAGTTCTTTTGCATAGGCTAGATTTTGTGTAAAGCAATGTGCAATTCCACGCAGACCTTGTTTATAATATTTTTGAACAAGTTCAAGTACGTGTTTATCTCCATTTCTATTATGAATAACTATGGGTAAGTTATTTTTTAGCGCAAGCTTTATTTGCATTTCAAATAGTTTGTATTGTTCAGCTATTTCTCTTTGTCCTGTCCACGCAGTTATATCCATGCCGCATTCACCAATTGCCACTATTTTTTTTGATAATATTAATTGCTTTTCTAATTGTTCTTTAAGAGCATCTATATTTTTATCTTGGTCTTCATTTGGATATATTGCAATTGTCGTATACACATCATTTAATGTATTCGCAAGATGGATACCTTCTATATTAGTTTGTATAGATGTACCTATATTAATTATTTTTTCCACACCATTTTCTTTAGCTCTAGCTAAAATGGCTTTGGTTTTTGCTATGTCTTTTGGCAAATGTGCGTGTGAATCAATAAGCATTGTTTATGTATTATA
>CAZHJE010000045.1:0-3225 GCA_964532965.1 uncultured Candidatus Saccharibacteria bacterium | reverse complement strand
CTTTCCTGCTATTGTGCTTATTGTAAGTGGGGGACACACCGATTTAGTATTAATGACAGATCACGGTAGGCTGGAATATCTTGGTGGCACATTAGATGATGCAGCGGGGGAGGCATTTGATAAAGTTGCACGTATGCTTGGGGTAGGAGACTATCTTGGTGGCGCAAAGTTGTCAAAACTAGCAGGCGAGTGTACTGACAATGTGTTAGAAAATACTTTTCCAAGACCAAAAATAAATGACAATGATTTTGACTTTTCATTTTCTGGGTTAAAAACTTATACCAAAAGGTTTATTGAACAAAACAATGCTGTTTATGCTAAATCAATAATTGCAAAAGAGTTTGAAAATGCTGTAGTCGATGTGTTAGTTAAAAAAACTTTATTAGCGGCACAAAAGTATGATGTTAAAGCTATACTGCTTGGGGGTGGCGTGTCTGCAAATAGTTCACTTAGAACTGTGTTAACAAACAAAGCACAAGATATAGGAATTCCAGTGTGTGTGCCTCCAATTAGATTGTGCACAGATAATGCAATATATATTGCAGCTGCTGCATTTTTTAATTTTACTCCGGTTGATAGTTTTGATATAGAAGTAGCCCCCAGCTTAGGGATTGTATAGACAGAACTTGACTTGACGGGGACTGTATATTTGGGATAATACTAGTATGTCCTTTGGAGATACACAAAAACCCGCTATAAATTTACCGCAAGAACTCTATACAAGCGTGCAAAAAACTGCGGATGAAATTAGAATAGCCATTGTGCAGGACCTCAGCAATATAGGAGCAGTTTGCGATTTGCTTGCGGATGAAGAACGCCAGGGTCAAACAGTTGATAGAGGAAAGGCCGCTCTTGTGATGGCTCTAACACATATGTTAGCCGATATATTTGATAAGTCTGGTGATGACGGACTAAAGACTTTCACACCTTTGAAAGATACACTTAAGAGATTATCTGCGGGGCAAAAATTCACTATATTAAGTGGAATTTCCAAAGCAGCCCTTGTGGAGGAACCAATACTAGTACCAGCAGCAGTTGCTGAAAGAACTGCATTTAGACAGACACTAGCCATGTTGGTTTCACTTTAACGCATCAATTAGTAGTTTTAAGAATAGTTGTTAAAGAATCTTTATCCATAAGTTCACTCTCTTTAGCATTTCTTCTCTTAACCTCTATTTTACCATCTGTCTTTTTCGAAATAATTAACCTGTAAGGACAGCCTACTAAATCTGCATCAGATAGTTTTTCTCCTGTAGAAACATCAAGTCTGTCATCAAATATTACTTCTACATTACTTTTTACGAGATTATCATAAAACTCATTTACTTCTTTTAGCACATTTGTATCTTCTAAGTTTAGGCCAACTAGATGTACTTTGTATGGTGCTACACTTTCTGGCCAAATAATACCTTTATCGTCAGCAAATACTTCTACAATTGTACCCATTACTCTAGTTATCCCTATACCATATGATCCTAAATGTACAGTTACAGACTTACCTTCATTATCTAAATAATTAAGTCCAAGTTGTTCGCATTTTACAGTTCCAAAATCAAATATATTTCCAGTTTCTGCAGATTTTGCTTGTTCTAGTTCTTCTTTTTTTACACCTAGCTTTTCACAGGTTTTATCATTTAGTACTTCTTCGTTTATTGCAATGTTTTTTTCTCTACTTATATAAATAATATCTTCGCCCGCGTCTGTAAGTGTTTGAAATTCATGACTATACTCAGTAAAAGCACCGCCTGATGCAAAAGTTAAAAATGTGTCTTTTTTTAGTCCGACACGTTCAAAAATTCTCATATAAGCTTCAATAGTTTGATTATAAAAGGCATTATGTTGGTCTTCACCAGTTGAATAAGAATACATGTCTTTCATTAAAAATTCTCTGCCGCGCATAATTCCACTTTTAGCTCGTAATTCATTTCGCAATTTATTTTGAAATTGGTAGACATATACAGGTAAGTCTTTATAGCTTGATATATATTGTTTGAGCATTTCAGTAATAGGTTCTTCATGAGACCAGCCAAAGCCTACTTCTGTGTCATTTTTTAATTTTGATTTAAACCACACATCAACTTTTTCATCATCCCAGCGATCTGTTTTTTCCCAAAGTTCTTTTCTTTGTAATGTTGTCATGGATATTTCTTGGCCACCAATAGTGTTCATTTCTTCCCGCACAATTTGTTTTATTTTTTCTACAACACGTAAGCCTAGTGGTAAATAGGCGTAAACCCCAGCCATTTCTTTATGAATATAGCCACCTCTAATTAAAAGTTGTGCATTTTTACTAACCTCATCTTTAGGTTCTTGTTTTTTAGTTTTTGTAAAAAGTTGTGTTAATCGCATATCTGGTTAAGATATTAACATAAAGTAGCATAAAGAAAAAAACTAGTTAGTGTGCGATGTAGTTAAATGGTTTTTAATCTCTTCTATTCTTTTAATTTTAGGAGATATTACTATTTCACAATATGCATTATTGGGGTTTAAATCATAATAATTCTTATGATAACTTTCTGCTGGATAAAAATTAGTGTATGGTTCTACTTTAGTAACGATTGGCGTAGCATATTTTTTATCTTTAGTTAGTTGTGCTATGTAGTTTACTATAAATTCTTTTTGTATGTCATCTGTATAAAATATTATTGATCTGTACTGTGTTCCTATATCGTTACCCTGTTTATTTAATGTAGTGGGATCATGCGTCTCAAAAAATACAAAAAGTATATCTTCTAACCTTATTATAGTTTCATCATACTCTAGTTTTACAACCTCTGCATGATTAGTATTTCCTCTACATATTTGCTCGTATGTAGGGTTAACTACATCTCCACCAGCATATCCTGGGGTTACCGATATTACGCCAGTAAGTCTTTTATATATGGCTTCTGTACACCAAAAGCAGCCCCCACCAAGAATTAGTGTTTTAATATTTGCGTTAGTCATGTGTGTATTCTAGCAGTTATGAAATCAACAAACACGGGTGCACTAATCATGTTAGCCTTTTTATTTGGATGTGAGTCAATGGGTAGTAAAGAACAATACTCTTTTTTTAAATACCCGTTATCATCAGCAAGTAAATTAAAGAAATCAAATACATGTATATTTTTTCTCTTTTGACTATATGCGTCTGATGTTAACCACTGTGCAAATATCTTTGCTCTTTGTGCATACTCTTTTTTTGTTTGTTCTTTTCGCATTGGTGGGGGAGTAAAAGGTACAAAT
>CAZHJE010000044.1:0-5294 GCA_964532965.1 uncultured Candidatus Saccharibacteria bacterium | reverse complement strand
ATTTGGTACTGTAATAATAAGTTCTAGCGTAGCTTTTGGTTTTTTGTTAATTTCGGCTTTCATAGAGGGTATTGTATCATGTCTTAATGTGCAATCAAGGTTGTTTAGGTTTATTTATGGTAAGTAATTGGTGGGCGAGGAGGGACTCGGTAACATGTCTTTCATCTGTAAGTTCACTTTGTTCACTAACATCTGAAAGCACGCTACCCCTTCTCCCTCGTGCACTTCGTTTACTCGGTCCGAATTATTCTCGTCCTGCATCCTATAAATAAAACACTATTTTAGATTAATGGTTGTTTCATTTATGGTGGGCGAGGAGGGACTCGAACCCTCAATCCGTGAGGAACACGGTTCTAAGCCGTGCGCGTATACCAATTCCGCCACCCGCCCATACATTAGTATACGTATTTTAGCATTAAACTAGGTTTCATCAATTTGTTTCGTAATCTAAAATCTCATCTCTAAAAAAGGCTACTCCTTTACACCACGAACCATTTGATGGCGGGGTATATGTTTTCATGATTACGCACAAATCAGTTACACCTTTTGAATAAAAATTTTCACTCATATATTTTGAAACAATTTCTATCCCGTGTTCCATTGTGTCAAACGCTTTAACATTGTCTCCCCATACTCCCCAACCATATAAATTATATGTTTCAGAACCATCTTTTTTTGGTACATTTTTTCCGCAACTTGACTCTTGAAAAGCAACAGATGCAACCAACCAATATGGAATATTGTATTTATCGGCATATTTAACAAATTCTTCTCCATATCCGGTTATAGGACATCTGTATTTTTCAAATACATTATCAATGCTTGCGATTCTAGAGTCATTAGTCTCTATATAATTTGTGTTTGTACCTAGAACTAGCGGCTTTGCAGCAAACAAATTGTTTTTAGTATCTTTAACACTTGATGTAGTGGTTATAGTTAAAGAAATAATAAGTATAAGAAGTAATGATGGTGACAAGACAAACCACAACATTACTGCAAATAGCTTAGTTGAATTATTTGAATATAATTTTTTAAGCATGTTAGCTAATTGTAGCAGATTTTAGGTCAGTACACATTTGCGATTCTACCAATGATGAAGCCGGTGGCTACTGCAATAGTTGCAATTACAGCCATTCTAATGCCAGATTTAATGCTTAATGTAGGTAGGTATCCTAGTATGAATAGACAAACTGTGGCAAAAACAGCAGATATATATTTTGCATTTACTGGTGAAAAAATAAGATATGGTGATAATACAATTGCGCCAGAAGTAAAATATGAGCCAAACATAATTAGACCCGAAATTACTGGATTGTCTTTGTGTTTTATCTTTCCGTCAATCTCCTGTGCTTCGTCTTCTGTTAAGAATGCTCCTGCGCCCATGGATATTGCTTCAACTATTACAACTACGAGTCCAGTAATAACTATTGCTCGCTTATCACTATTTGCGGTAGTAATACCAAATAATATTCCAACTGTTGATACAAGGCTGTCCTCTACCCCAAATATCAAATTTCTTATATACACTGTATTTAATTTTTTAAGTTTATTTGTTAAAACCATTTATAATTTCTTAACTTAAAACTACCTATGTTAGTGGGTAGTAGTTGATTCCTGATACAGATCAATAATTCTATTACTGTTAGTGTTTTTATTTATATCAGTTACTTTTATTAGAGGTACAAATGCAAAACCTTTATATTCTTCTTTTGTAACTGTTTGTTCGCCAGTTTTAATAACTTTCACAATAGAATTTAATACAGGTATTACCATAGTACCATCTACCTTTAGCTGTTTAATTAGCTCTTCTGGTATATCGGGTGATTCTGCGGATACTAGTATTTTGTCGTATGGGGCATGTTTTGTATATCCTAATTCTTTTTGTGCCGAAACAATATGCGTATTTTTAAAGCCAAATTTATTTAAATTTGTTATGCCAAATTGAAGAAGCGGTCGTTGTATTTCTACACCCCAAACTGCGCCTTTTGGTCCAGTTAAGTATGTTAAAAGCGCTGTAGTGTAGCCAGATCCAGCGCCAATATCTAATATTTTGTCTTCTAATGCGACGTTTAATAGTTCAAGCATGAGGGCTACAACACTTGGTTGAGATATTGTCTGCCCAGAATCTATAGGAAGTGGTGTATCCTCATATGCATTTGTTAAATGTGCTGGTTTGACAAACATTCCTCTATCAACAAGTTCAAAAGCTTTAATGATTCGTGGGGATTTTAGAATACCATTTGCGGTTAGTTTTTTTACCAAATCTTTGTTGTTCATAATCGACTTTGTTTAAGTTTAGCATTTAAATCTTTAGGTGGTAAGGGAAAAAACTTACTTGTTGTTTTTTTGTATTTTTCATATTCATCATTGCCTGTAAATAAATTTTCATTCATAGGAATGCCGGATACCTTTAATATTAAATAAGAAATCCCTAAGGGCCCTACTATTCCAAGTAGTGATTTGTAAGATATTAACGTTATTACAAAAATACCCCACCACATTGTTACTTCTCCAAAATAATTTGGATGTCGTGTATATTTCCATAGTCCTGATCTCATAATATTACCCTTTTCTTTGTTATTTTTTATAAATTTACTCAACTGATAGTCGCTTATTACTTCAAAAACATAGCCAATTAGCCATAATATAATTCCTATAACTGAAAGAGATTTATTATATGTATTGTTTTGAAAATGAAAAAAAAGAATAATAGGGCTAGCTATTAGCAACATTAATATGTTTTGAGGCAAGTACAGTTTCAAAAATCTTTTTATAGAAATGAACTTGATAAAATCTTTTTTTAAATTTATGTACCTTATATCTTCACCATGTCGTTTTATTCTTTGATATATATGGTACGAAAGCCGTACCCCCCATATTGTTATTATTACTAATAATATGTTTCCGATTAACGATGTGTCTTTAAAATATAGTTTTGAGAAAAAGGAGATTACTATAAACCCTATGCCCCACCCAACATCCAAGACATCATCTCTTTTTATTGTAGATCCGATAATAAATAACAACAAAAAATACGCTAAAGAAAGTAGAATTAAGTATATAAAATATGTAAACATAGCTTCAGGCTACTTCAAAGTATAGGTTACAGTTACACTTGTCTGTACTTCGCTTGTTCCTGCTTCTACTGGTGACCCGCCTCCAGCGCCAACTGCTTTTTCCATACTATAAACAATTGGCCCACCAAAATAGTTTGTATTTTCGGTAAATGAAGTCATTTTACCTAGTTTTCTATTGCTGGCGTCGGCGATTGCCTGAGCTTTTTGTTTTGCGTCATCTAATGCTTCTGCCAATAATTTAGATTCATCTAAAGACTTGTCATCATAAGAAAAGTTTGGTCCGTATATGTCTGTTGCATCTAGTGTAGATAAAAGAGATGTGAAGTCTGATACTTTTTCGATATCAGTTATTCTAATTTCGTACGATGTGTAAGCTCTCCAGTCGCCCGGTATTGTTCGTTGTGTATTGGGATCCCAATTTTGATCTTGATATACACTAACATTTAAAGTTTTAATATCTTTGGTAGGGATTCCGTATTCTTCTATTGCAGCAACTAGTGTTCGTCCCCTGTTCTCCATGTTGCTAACTGCCGTCTCTTTATCTGGATCAAGTGATGTTATTCCAACATTAAACTGAGCAAGTTGATTTTTTTCGAATATAGATGATTTACCGTATACAGTTATTTCATGTACCTGTCTGTTTTGGCTATACAAATATCCTATGGAAGCGCCTAAGATAAATACTACAATTAATGCTAAAATGCTTAATAAATTTTTAAACATTGGTTTTTTAATTTTTTCTTTCATGAGTTAATTGTATAACTCTTGTTTGCAAATGCAAGTTAAACATTTAAGGTGTGTGCATAAGTTAGTTTGTTTTGCTACTATATATGGCGTGTATAAAAAGCACATACTGTTAGCTTTACTCTTTATCTGTATCTGTGTAGCAGGTGTGTATTATTTCTTTAAGATTAAGAATCACTCAAATGAGCCCCCAAGCACACCTATTACATATGATAATTCTTTTAAAACGCAATATGACTTTAATTATTTTTCGGCAACTTTTGATAGTAACTATGAAATAACAGATTATACTTATGATTTTGAAGATAGCTCAGAAACGCTGAAAATTGCATATACAAACCAATATAAAATTATTACCGCTAAAATAAAAATAGTTGTTACACCTACTACCATTTATCATAATACTGCTGATTCTAAGGCAAAAGTTGTTTTTGGTTCTGAACTTGTTGAAGGGGGAGATCAGTATTTTGAGCATGGTGTCGAAAATATAGGATTTGCTGAAATTGCAATTCGCATAACATCTTTTGATAGTTCTTTTAGGGATAGCATTTCTGTTAAAGAAGTATTAGAGAATATTAATGTATATAATGTAAGCAGACCAAATAATCTTTACAACGATTCACACATACAAGAGAAAGCCCAAAATACTATTTTACATACTTTTAATGAGTTAACATTTGAACTTCCTGCAGGATTTACGCTTAAAAGTTATAGTTATGTAAAACCCGGCTTTAAAGAAATGAATATTATCAATGCATCAGGAGATCGTGCACTTCAATTTATCGTCTTTTTTGATACTTTTAGAACACCGCTTCTATATGATGATTATATATGGAAAGTATATACAGATGGTACTGTTACAAAATATTATGGCTATGAAACTGTTAACGATACTTTACCCAGTTTAGTATATTTTTCGAACCAAACCATGTACGTTAAAGTTTACCCATATAGTGATATTATCGCACTACCCACTATACTAGACAGCGTAAGACTGAATTGATTTTGATTTTCAATAATCATTTGTATTCTGTATAATGCAAGTATGTCTCATATGATTCCATACATTCACACGCCAAATCTTATAAAGAAAGATGAGGTATATAGCTATGTAACCAAGCATAAGACAGTTGTTAGTATGTTGTTTTTTTCATCTGCCGGTGTATGTCTTTTTTTAAAATATGCTCTTGCAGATAGAGTTGTAAATATGTTTGTTGCTTTTGATAGACCCGTTCCATTTTTTACGCAACACTTTCCTTTAGCTCTTACTATATTAACAGTAATATGCGCATCAATCGGGGTTTATGTACTTATGACAGAACCGAATCACGCAAAAATACAAGCAATAGTAGAAAATACAAAAGATTCTGACATGATAGATGTTAGATTATTAGCTAATGCTAAATATATTGGCCTGTTATTATTTTTGCTTGGTCTAATGGTGGGTTATTTAGTTTTATCAGTTGTACAACC
>CAZHJE010000043.1:0-5397 GCA_964532965.1 uncultured Candidatus Saccharibacteria bacterium | reverse complement strand
GCTTAAGAAAATAGTTTTAAGTTACGAAATTATCAACTCTAATGATTGATACTAACAAAAATAAAATTGACGAACTACTTACTAGGGGAGTGCATGAGACATTTACTCCTAGCGAAATTAAAGAAAAACTTTTGTCTGGTAAACAACTTCATATAAAACTTGGAACAGATGTTACAGGAGCAAATTTGCATTTAGGACACGGCGTAATACACCGAAAACTTAGAGACTTTCAAGAACTTGGGCATAAAGTAACTTTAATCATTGGTGATTTTACAACTTTGGTTGGTGATCATTCTGACAAAGTAGATATGCGGACAGAAGCCAATACAGATGAAATATCCGAAAACGAAAAAACATACACCGATCAGTTTTTTAAAACAGTTATCGAAAAACAGACGGAAATAAGACATAACTCCGAATGGTTAAAACCTCTGAACTTTAATGATGTAATTAAGCTAGCAAAACAATTTACAATAGCTCAAATGTTAGATAGAGAAACATTTTTACTAAGATATAAAGAAAATAAACCAATTGGGCTTGATGAATTTTTATACCCGCTTATGCAAGGCTATGACTCTGTGGCACTAAACTGCGATATAGAACTTGGTGGTACTGATCAGACATTTAACTTATTAGCTGGGCGAAAATTAATGCCTGTATTTGGTCTAGTGCCACAAAATGCCATTGCAATGAAACTTTTAGTTGGCAGTGACGGTAGGCCAATGGGTAAAAGCCTTAAAAACTATATTCCAATTTTAGACAATCCAATAGATATGTATGGAAAATTAATGTCTATAGTTGATGAAGTCATCTTTGATTACTTTGAACTCATCACACGTATACCAATGGCCGATATTACCCAAATGAAAGAAGCTGTAGATAAAGGTGAAAATCCAATGATTATAAAAAAAGTATTAGCAAAAGATGTAGTTACCTTTTATCATGGCAAAGAAGCTGCTCTTAATGCGCAAAAAGTATTTGAAGAAACAGTACAAAATAAAAATATATCTGACGACTTAATAATTGATACTTCTGTTTCAGGGAGTATGAGTATATTTGATTTTCTTAAACAAGTACTTCCAAAAAGTACACCTTCTGCAGAAATAAAAAGAACACTAATACAAGGTGGTGTAGAACTAAATAATGTTAAAATCACAGATATGTCAAAACAAATAACATTTAAAGCACATGATATTATTAAATACGGCAAAAGAGTATTTTTTAAAGTTAAATAATTATGGCAAAAAAAATTAAAAAACTATTTAAAAAGAAAAACATTGTTAAACTTGTGGTTGTTATAAGTACAATTGCAATGTTAGCAACTAGTTTCCTACCGTTTTTAATATACAGGTTTTAGTACATGCTCACTTTAAAAGCATCAATTGGTAAAGTACCGTTGATTGGCCCTAAATATGAAAAAATACTTAATGAGATGGAAATATATTCTGTGGCAGATCTTTTGTACTATGCGCCATACAGATATGACGACTATTCAACCATATCGAGTATTCAAGCTACAAAAGTAGGGGATAGTGTAACAGTACAAGGCACTATTTTAAAAATAACAAATATTTATACAAAATATGGTAAACGACTAACACTTGCAAAAATATGCGATGCAACTGGTGAACTTGATGTTATATGGTTTAACCAGCATTATTTAACAAAAACACTAAAACAAAACGACACATACTATTTTGGTGGAAAAATCCAGTTATTTTCAAATAAAAAAACTTTAATTAGCCCTACATATGAAAGTGTAAAAGAAGATACCTTAAACACAGGAAGGCTAGTCCCTATATATTCAGAATCTAAAAATATTAAGTCAAAATGGTTACGCACAAGAATTAACGACATTATAACGATATTAGCTAATACAAATGAGTTAGCAGAATATTTACCAAAAAAAATATTAAAAAATAACAATTTAACCGATATTTCCCAAGCAATTAGTAACATACATTTTCCAGACACGTATGAAGATGCAAGCAATGCCAAAAAAAGATTAGCATTTGATGAAATATTGTTTGAATTAATAAAAATACAAAAATTAAAAGAAGACCAAAAATCAATAAACGGTGTAAAAATTACAAAAAAAAGCTTTGAAGATAAAATTGATACGTTGACAAGTTCTTTACCTTTTACACTAACTGATTCTCAACAAAATGCAATAAATGAAATATTTGAAGACTTAAATACAAAACACGCAATGAATAGATTATTAGAAGGGGATGTAGGTTCTGGAAAAACTATTGTTGCAATATATTCAGCATATTTAACTTATCTTAATGGCTATAAAGTAATATACATGGCTCCAACCGAAATACTGGCAAAACAACATTTTGATACTTTCATTAACTTTTTATCAAGATTTAATGTATCTATTGGCTTGTGTACATCAAACAATAAAGATATGTTAGATAAGGATATATTAATAGGTACTCATGCATTACTGTTTTCAAAAGATGCGTACAAAAAACTAGGCTTAATAATTATTGATGAGCAACATAGGTTTGGTGTAAAACAACGAACTAAATTAACTCAAATGGGAGATAAAAATACATTACCAAATATCTTAACTATGACCGCAACCCCAATACCACGAACTTTAGCATTAACAATATATGCAGATTTAGATATATCAACACTAGATACAACACCAAATAAAGATAAAAAAATATTAACAAGAGTAATACCAGAAAAGTTGCGGGATAAAACATATGACTGGATCGTGAAGCAAAAAAAACAAACTTTTATTGTATGCCCTTTTATTACACCGTCAGAACATGAATCATTAGAAAATGTTAAAGCAGCCGAGGATGAATATGAGAATCTTAAAAAAGGTGTGTTTAAGAATGTGCCAATTGGGTTGCTACATGGAAACATGCACAATAAAGAAAAAGATGATGTATTAACAAAGTTTAGAGAAAAGAAAATTCAAGTTCTTGTTGCAACACCTGTTATAGAAGTAGGCGTAGATATTCCAGACGCAACAATTATGGTAATAGAAAGTGCAGAAAGATATGGACTTGCCTCATTACACCAATTAAGAGGTAGAGTAGGAAGAAGAGATAAAACCGGCTATTGTTTGTTATTTATGAGTGGGTTTAATAAAAAAGCATATGCACGACTTAAAAATTTAGAAGAAATTAGTAGCGGATTAAAGCTTGCAGAAATTGATATGAAGTATAGAGGCGAAGGCGATATATATGGCATTAAACAAAGTGGGTTTAAGAGATTTAAGTTTGTTAATTTAAGTGATATTGCACTTATTGAGAATGCAAAAAAAGAAGCGGAGAATATATTAAGAGGTAGCTACAGTGAGTTTGATATAGATAATTTAGTTAAGAGAATAGATTTAGAAATTTCTTTGAATTAAAAAATATTAATTTTACAAAGTCTTAAAGATAGTGTATATTACGACCAAGTAATCATGCGATATACGGGGGAAAAACTGCACAACAGCGACCTAAGAACCCAGTGCCCCCCCGTATATCGCTCCTTTTTTTATGCAACAGTAGAAATTTACTATATGTAATAAACTATGCCAGTTTCTGCTACAAATTGGACATCTACAACAGTAGAAATTTACTATATGTAATAAACCACAAAGATTCCCAAAATGAAGGCTATCTACAACAGTAGAAATTTACTATATGTAATAAACATTTTTTCCTTTCTTTCTAGTAACCGATCTACAACAGTAGAAATTTACTATATGTAATAAACCTATTTATCTACTTTACAAGGGTTACATCTACAACAGTAGAAATTTACTATATGTAATAAACGTGTGTCTGTTAAAAAGTCAAAACAAATCTACAACAGTAGAAATTTACTATATGTAATAAACGTGAAGTCGGCAGTACCAGCGTATCATCTACAACAGTAGAAATTTACTATATGTAATAAACTGAACGCGGGGTATGTCGCACTTCACAATCTACAACAGTAGAAATTTACTATATGTAATAAACGTGTGTCTGTTAAAAAGTCAAAACAAATCTACAACAGTAGAAATTTACTATATGTAATAAACATCAAATTTAGCAGGTGTCTTGTTGATCTACAACAGTAGAAATTTACTATATGTAATAAACTAAATAAAGGGGGTGTTACTGATGAGATCTACAACAGTAGAAATTTACTATATGTAATAAACTCCCTCTTTCTTGTTATAGCAGGCTTTTAGGATACAAATTTATAAAAAAATAAACGACCCAAAAGCTGCTAACAAGGTTGATTATCCGCATTATTACAATGTAAAGCTACATTACATACGGTAAATTGTAAAAAAGAAAGACATAGGTTTATTACAAACAATCAATTTATACAGTTGTTAAATTTTTAACGTGCTTAAATACTAATCAAAGTATATAACCTCGACATCTTCATGTCTAGAACTACCAAACTTAATTGTCGATTTATCACACCTTTCGCATATCTGAAAAATATATACACTATCAGAGTCATCGAAATACTTCTTAAATGAATGGTTTAATTCAACCAAAACGTTATCTAAAACTCGTTTGCTATTCTTTATTTTAAAAACAGAATATTGAATACGAACCCCATATTTTTCGATAAATTTAGAAAATTTGGCTCGTTTCTTATCTGATGATATATCGTAAGTTAGCAAAATCATAATTTGGAGTGTATCGGAAATTTGTACTTACCAGGATTTTGTAAATACCTATAATAGTCCAAAATGTAATTATATATGGCTTGTTTATTATCAACAATTAAATCAAGCCAGATTTCAGAATACTTTTTGTTACAGCTAAATTCTTTAAAGTCGTAGCACTGATTTTTAAACACAAAATCTTTAGGGTCAATTTGTTTTAAATTATAAGACTTTATTAGTTGTTGATCTACCAAATATCTAAAAGGCTCCATAATATCACAAGAAAGAGACTTTCTGTTAAAATATAATTTATGATAAAAGCCCTTATATGTATCGAAACCAAATAAATGTAAAACGGAATCTACAAAATTAAACAAGTAAGTATACCCTATATCCAACATAAAATTACTAATATCCTCGCGAGTTCTAGGCGCTCTGCGATACCAAAAATAATCTTTGAATATGGATTTAAAGTATAGTGAGGAGTATGCCCCTTCAAGCCCCAATAATATCTTTTCGTTTTCAGCAGATATGACCCTAGCTTGGTACTCCTTAAATAATTCTTCAGAAACATCAGCTTTTAAATGCTTCTGAAGTATGTATTGATTTAAAAGTTTGTTACTAATAAGTTTCTTTGCAGATAAAAATTCTGCTTCACGATCAGTTGTATATTGCTTTTGACGCAGTAAGTAATTGCCTTCAGCATAAGCCAATACCTCAGCATATAAATACAAATTAATATTAAGTAAAAAAAATGAAATGCCAAATTTTTT
>CAZHJE010000042.1:0-5517 GCA_964532965.1 uncultured Candidatus Saccharibacteria bacterium | reverse complement strand
TAACTTCCCATATTGAAAAAGACGCGATATACTGCAGGCATAATGAAAATATATACAAAAAAAGGCGATGGAGGTAATTCCGCACTTATTGGTGTGGCTAATAAATCAAAAGAAGATCCTGTTTTTCATTTGCTTGGTACCCTTGACGAGCTGAATGCTTGTCTTGGCTTTGTTCAAAAAACTAGAATAAAAGAAGTTAGAGAAATATGTATTAGAATACAAAATAAACTATTTAATATTGGAGCAGTTATAGCTAACACTGACTCAAAAGAATCAGACTACTATTTTTTAACTTCAGAAACACAGCAAATGGAAACAGAAATTGATAACCTACAAAGAAAAGTTCCGCCTCTTACTAACTTTATTTTGCCAGGTGGTACAGACACTTCATCTCGGCTGCACATGGCGCGGGCGATATGTAGAAGGCTTGAAAGGACATGTGTCACTTACTACGCACATTCTAGCGCACATGGTAATTCGTTTGTATTAAAATATATTAATAGATTATCTGATCTTCTTTTTGTACTCGCAAGATACGCAAATTCTAAAGTAGGAGTTGCAGATCAGATATGGGATAAAAATGCCTAAAAAATACTATTTACTATTAATAATGTTAATACTACTTGCTATAGTTGTTGTTTCTATACTAGTTTATAGAGCATATCAAGCTGATGTTTCGTTTAGAGCATTTAATATTTTGCAAATTGCTAAAAGTGTTGTAGTATAAAAAGGTGATGTACAGTAGTTTTTTTAAAAACATTATTATTAGCTAAGCGAGGGTATTTAAAAACCTCGCAGTAAGCCCTATTAAGGGCTTTTTTTGTACTTATTACAAGAAAGTTATATGAAACGACAAGAATTTAAACAAATAGAAAACAAAAATATACCGCAATTAGAAGAGCAAGTTCAAATGTATTGGAAAGAGTTTAAAATATTTGAAAAATCTGTAGAAAACAGACCAAAAGATAATCAATATGTGTTTTTTGATGGACCCCCATTTATTTCGGGACTTCCACACTATGGGCATGTTCTTGTCTCTATAGCAAAAGATTTAATACCACGATATTGGACAATGAAAGGAAAAAGAGTAGAGAGGGTTTGGGGGTGGGATGCGCATGGATTAACTGTAGAAAGTAAAGTACAAAAACAACTAGGAATAAAGAATAGACGGGATATAGAGAGTTATGGTTTAAAAGAATTTACAAAAGCGTGTTATGAGTATACTTCTAAAACATCAGCAGAGTGGCCTTGGTATATAGATAAAATAGGCAGATGGGCTGATATGGAGCATGCTTATAAAACAATTGATCAAGACTATATGGAAAGTGTAATGTGGGTATTTAAACAATTGTTTGAAAAAGGGCTTGTATATGAAGGTGTAAGAACATCATTATATTGTACTACGTGTGGTACACCTGTATCTAATTTCGAAGTAGCAATGGATAATTGTTATAAAGATATAGACGACCCGTCTGTTTTTGTTTGTTTTCCAATAACTTCCGAAGGTGAGTTTAAAAACATAAATGCTCTTGCATGGACAACAACCCCATGGACATTACCCTCAAATAGAGCCTTGGTTGTGGATGAAAATGAAGATTATGTTGTTGTAACATTTAAAAAAGGTAAGTATATAGTGGCAGAAAAAAGATTAGAAAGTGTATTCGATTCATCAGATTATGAGATTAACAAAACATTTAAAGGTAAAGACTTGCTAGGGCTCTCATACGAACCTCCATATAGATTTTATTCTTGGAATGACAATACATTCAAGATATATTCACATGAGGGTATGGTCACAATGGATGATGGTACTGGAATAGTCCATTCAGCACCAGGATATGGTGCAGTCGATACGGACATGGGATACGCAAATAATTTAAGGGTAATGCTCACATTAACAGATGAAGGGCTTGTTATAGAGGGTGATGCTAACCCTACACCATTTGTAGGTATGTATTATAAGAAAACAGATGATGCTATAAGAGAAGATTTATCAAAGCGCGGTCTTTTATTTAAAGATACTGTAATAAACCACAGATTTCCGTATCATGATAGGTGTGACACTTTACTGATACAGCGAGCACAGAACTCTTGGTTTATAAATATTAAATCTCTAAAAAAGCAAATGTACGAAACTGCAAAAGAAATAAACTGGATTCCTGGGCATTTAAAAGAAGGTAGATTTAAAGATGGTATTGAACAGGCACCTGATTGGGCAATATCTAGAACTAGATTTTGGGCAACACCAATGCCTGTTTGGCAAGCTGAGGATGGTGACAAAATAGTTATCGGTTCTATAAAGGAGCTAGAAGAATTATCTGGTCAAAAAGTTAAAGATTTACACAGACCTTATATAGATGAAATAAAAATAAACAAAAATGGAAAAGTTTATACACGTGTACCCGAGGTTTTTGATTCATGGTTTGAAGCAGGCTCAATGCCGTATGGTCAAATACATTACCCATTTGAAAATGAAGATAAGTTTAATACAAATTTCCCTGGAGATTTTATTGTTGAATATATAGCACAGACTCGTGCATGGTTTTATGTTATGCATGTTCTTTCTACAGCTCTCTTTAACAAAAATGCGTTTAAAAACGTAATTGGCACTGGCGTTTTAGCAGGGAATGATGGTAGGAAGATGAGTAAAACATATGGTAATTACACTGATCCTAAAGAAGTATTAGAAACTATAGGTGGCGACGCTACTAGGCTTTATTTTATGAGTTCTCCATTAATGTATGGCGGCAATGCAAATTTTGATATTGTGGAACTTAAAAATAAATTAAAGAATGTATTAAACCCTTTGTGGAATTCTACTTTATTTTTTAATATGTATGCCACGACATATAATTGGGATGGTACTGAAATAAAGACTCCAAAAGACACTCTGGATGTTTGGATAACTGTTAGACTTAACCAAGTCATAAAGGAACTAACTGAATCTATTGAAAGTTACACATTAGTTTCGGGAATAACGTCAGTTGAAAGCTTTGTTGATGATTTATCGCGATGGTATGTAAGAAGATCAAGAGAACGCATAGCTTCTGGTGACTTAGAAGCATTATCTACATTATATACAGTGTTAACGACTTTCTCAAAAGCAGTTGCTCCTGTAATACCTTTTATCGCAGAACAAATTTATCAACACCTAGTATGCTCGATAAATGCGTTTAAATCGGATGACTCAGTACATCTATGTGACTATCCAACATATGATTTAGATTTAATACAAAAAAACCAAGATATGCTAAGTACAATGCAATTTACAAGAGATGTAGTGTCTACCGCGCTTGCAATACGAGTATCAGAAAAGATAAAAGTTAGACAACCCTTAGGTACAATTTATGTAGAATTTGCTGGTAAGAAACAAGATGTATATGAGGGGTTACTGCTAGAAGAATTAAATGTTAAACAAGTAATATATTCTAAACCAAAAGTAGCTTTACCTAGTATGACGGCAAAGGAATACACTGTGTATTTAGACACAACAGTATCACAAGAACTAAAATATGAGGGTTTAGCAAGAGACATGATTAGAGCAATACAAGATTTAAGAAAAGAACATACGCTTAATGTTACAGACGAAATTAGCGTTATGTTTGAGCAAACAGAAGATACACTTGGTACAGTTTCTTTATATGGTGATATGATCAAACAAAAAGTATCAGCAAAAGAACTTATACCTGGTGACAGATATTCTATCATTGAGTAATTTGTGTTATATTTTACATATGCCTAATATCGTTGCGTTGGTAAGTGATAACATACTTAAGTTAACACTATTTTTTAAAGATACAACTTTATGTTCAACAACAGAACTTCCTTCTGATATTGTTTCTAATTCAGATATCATAGATACTGATGGGTTTGCGAATATATTTTTAACAGCATTCAAGACTTTAAAAGGAGATTCAAAAATATCCCCTGATGTTATGTTTCTAATTGATCCCGATAATGTGCTTACAAAGTTTATTACGTTTCCAAAAGCTAATATTTCTGAAAACGATGTAATTATTGAAGAAATAGAAAAAAAGCTTGGGGGACTAAATCTTGATGATGTATATTACTCATATCAGAAAATAGCACCTTTTGTATATCAATTTGTTGGTGTAAAAAAAGACTTAATGGCAACCTACGTTGATATCGCCAATAAGATTGGCCTATCTGTGTCAGCAGTTGTTCCTTGGTTACTACTGTTACCAAAATATCTTAATAGTAATGATCCTTGTATATTTATTGCCAAGGACGTAAATAAAGAATTTATAGCATTATCTGAGTTAAATGGGATTTACTTTTCTGAAGCGTTTGACCCAAACAAAAACACAGATCAAATACAAAAAACAATAGAAGAGTTATCTGTTTATAAAAGAGCAAACCCAATAAAAAAGATTTATACACTTACAGATAGAAGTTTAGAGTTTGATAAAGATTATGATGTATCGGAGTTATTAGTGTTAAACGAAGACTTTTCTGATAAGAGAGGATACGAGCTTAATCTACTTGCTATGGAGGTACTATCTAAGTACCCGGATTATTTGGTTACGCAAATAAATTTACTTACACTATTACCAAAACTTACGCCTATAAAAAGCTCAAGAGCACTTGTATATGTTGGTTCATTTGTTGGAGCTTTTATGCTAATTTTTGGTGGGTTCTTTGCATATACACAACTTAGACAGTCTAGTTCAAATTCTAAGCAAATTGCTCAATCAGAACCCCCTACAGTCTTAAGTGAGCAAACACAACCAGATGAGCCTGCCCCAACACAAGAAGAACTAAAGCCAGAGTTGAATAAGCAAGATATTAAAATTAGAGTAGAAAATGGGGCAGGTATTGCCGGAATAGCTGCTCAAACACAAGATATGTTGATAGAAAAGGGCTATGATGTTATTAGTATTGGAAATGCAGACGAGAGTGGGAGAGAAAATACATTAATTAGTATGAAACCCTCGAAGTTAGATTATAAAGATATGCTCGAAGAGGATCTGATTAACGACTTTAAACTTGAAATAAATGATAACTTAAGTGAAGATTTGGAATATGATGTCTTAATAACAGTTGGTTTAAACTAATTTTGCTATGTCTGATTTCACATGTTTATACTGTTTAAAAAATGTTTCTTTTGTTGCACCAGGTACTAAAAATAGAAATCATTGCCCATTTTGCCTTTATTCTGTACATGTTGATATCTCTATTGGGGATAGAAATTCTAGGTGTATGGGTATAATGGAACCTATTGGAAAAATGTATAAAGAAGACGGCGAGGAAGTACTTGTACATAGGTGTAAAAAATGCGGATTTATTCGAAAAAACAGAATTGCTGGTGACGATTCCTTTGAGTTGGTAGATGAGCTGTTAGTGCTTGATACTCTACCAAAAGTATAGTATTATCCTAATGTTCTTTTTAAGGAGATTTATGAAGTATGCAATTATACAAATAGGTGGCAAGCAATTAAAAGTATCCGAAGGCGATGTCTTTTGTATTGAAAACCAAACAAGTATGGTTAATGAGGT
>CAZHJE010000041.1:0-6194 GCA_964532965.1 uncultured Candidatus Saccharibacteria bacterium | reverse complement strand
GATCATAATTTTAAAAATGAAATAGCAGCAAAAGAACCAATATCTTTTTATCTTAAACAATGGCCAGACGGCGTTAATGATGATGGTGTTATAGATGAAGTTAATTTTGGATATAAGTATGGTAAAGATGCAGATGGCAATGCTGCAATACTTGTGCCAATATCCAAAAATAAAAATCAAGATGGAACGCCAACCGCAATGTACAAATATAATTCTGCTTGGGGAAAGATACAAACATGTAATTGGGATGGTATAAATAATTTATACGATACAATTTGTAATAATTAACAATGAATATATACAAAAGAAAAACTAATCAAAATACTGGCTTTACACTGGTTGAGCTGTTAGTTGTTGTTTTAATAATATCAATACTTAGCGGCTTAATATTGGGTGTGTTAAACCCTGCTGGTATACGAGCTAAATCTAGAGATGCGCAAAGAGCTTCTGATTTAAAAAAACTTCAAACCGCACTTGAATTATATTTTGCAGATAATAGGTCATACTTTTCTACTGAAGGAAACTGGATTTTGGTTAATGGGGCAAATGATGAGTTATCAACAGCGCTTCTTAGCGGAGGTTACTTAACAAACATACCGTCTGACCCTGCAGAAACACCTGGAACAGAAACAACTCCATGTACTGGTCCTGTAGATTCGTATAGATATAATTATAAATCTGATGGTGCTTATTATTTAATAACAGCATATGTCGAAGTAGAAACATCTAACGATAAATCCACATGCAGTAGTTTAAATGGGTGGTCTTCAACAGGATGCGCGTCTTTTAGCTCTGATTACGATAATTACTGTTATGGCGTACAAAATCCTTAAAATGAAAAAGGTAACTCAAACAGGCATATCTTTAGTAGAGTTAGTAGTGACCTTAGCTGTTTTAATGTCATTAGTGGTTGCTATCCTCTTTTATTTTAACCCTATACAAAGCAAAAAAACTGCAAGAGACGAAAAAAGATTAGCAGACATTCAAACATTAGATAGAATAATTAGTGAATATATCATAGACAACGGTTCTTACCCTGCGTTAGCAAATACACTTTTTGTCAGCAATATTCTTCCAGAAACTGGCATTGCACCTTTGACAAACCCTCTTAGCGGATGGCTAAATACAGATTTGACAGCATATACTTCGATCTTACCTACAGATCCTATAAATGATTCCATGTATTACTATTCATATATTCATGATAATGACTCATACGAAATAAACACTACACTAGAGGAGTTATCTGAACACGCACAGGACGATGGTGGCAATGACTCTGCAGTTTATGAAATTGGTACTGACTTAACATTGCTCTAATCTTGTGTGATAATTTAACTGTATATGAAAAAATTACCTGCCAACAGTTTTGGTTTCACACTTATAGAGCTACTTGTGGTCATAAGTATAATTGCAATTATTACAGGTGCTATTGTTCCTAATTTTAATACATACATTAAAAATCAAAATTTAAGACAATCAGGCGACCAGATAAAAACAGACTTAAGGTCTGTTCAAAATAGAGCATTAACTGGTGTAGGTTACGATATAAATAAAGGATATTGGGGCGTTAAATTTGATACAGGAGTTTCGACAACAAGATACTATTATTTTACAGTTGATAAAGGTATTGATCTTCAGACAGCTTGTAATGGTGCCTCAACTAACGAAGCAAGTAAAGTGTTCCCTGGTGATGTCGTATTAAAAAATGATGTTTGTGTGTTTTTTTCGTTTGCAAATGGGGACGTGACCACCATACCAAATAACACTTACGATGTAATTTTTGGAGAACTTGCTGCAACAGGAGCTTCGTGCGGAAGTGTAACATTAAATAGTACTGGATTAATTAAAACAGTGGAGAATGTGACATGTCCTTAATAGCGCATAAAGAGCAATCTGGTATTGGTCTTGTTGAGACAATTGTTGCACTTGGAGTAGCCATAGTAGTAATTACATCATTGGTATCTCTTTCGGTATTTACACTTCGCACCTCAACAGAGAGTAAAAGATTAATAGCAGGCTCTAAAATGGCAAACAATGAACTTGAATTAGTCAGAGCCGTGCGAGATTCGCAAACAACTTGGGATGATTTTATAAATGAAGTAAGTAACTGTACCCAGGGATCGCCTTGTTATATTAATTCTTCTACTTTTTCGGTACAATCTGGGACAAAAACAGCTGATGACGTAGTTGTATCTTTTTATACTAATGATCCTATCAATTTAGATACTGTCGAAATCACAGATACTGTTGTTAGAATCAATGTAATCGCAACATGGAGTATAGGAACAAATACTAAAAATGCAAACATATACACAGACCTATCTAGATGGAGGTTTCAATAGAATGAAAAAAAGTAAAAAAAATAACTCTTTGGGTTTCACTTTGGTAGAATTACTAGTAGTTATTGGTCTTATTGCAGTCACTGCAGGTGTATCAAGTGATATAGTGCTAAATATTGTTCGTAGTTACAGTAAAACAAAAGTAACAAATGAAATAGATCAAATAGCAAATTTTGTATTTTTAAAAATTGAAAAAGAATTAAAGACAGCATTGTCTATTACCTCTCCATCTTCTGGTAGTCCTTCGGAAACACTTAGTTTTACAAAAACTATAAATAATTCCATCAGAGAAGTTGTTTATGAAAAGACTGTAGAAGGGGGCATACGCAGAAAAGTAAACAGCACACCGGGAGCTGATGATGGCACATTCGAAGATTTATTTGAAGTATCTCCTACGTCTCCTGTTATTTCTAACTCTGATGTCTTTACATTAGTTAATGCCTCCCCTGCCGCAGTAAGAGTTAAGTTTTTATTTATACAAAATTCGGCAAATGGATCTCCAATATTTAGTGGAAATATATCACTTGAGCAAACTATAGTTTTACGGGGTACGTATTAAATGCCAAATTCACAGTCTGGTCAGACATTACTTGCCATAGTATTTGTTATGGTAATTGCACTTTCTGTTGGTGTCAGTATGTCTAATAGATTTATATCTACACTAAAAATCAGCACAAGATCATATACTGCGCACCGAGCAAAAGCAATTGCAGAATCTGCTATGGAAAGGATTCTTTTATTAGATGTAGCTGCTTTAGAAGAAAGCATTAACAATAATTTATGTTCTGAAACTTGTACTAATTTAGCAACTTGTGGCTCTGATTGTTATTTGGAACAAACAAATGATGATGGTGTAGTAGAATACGCAACAGTGCATTTGACAGAGTTAGGAAATTCCACAGATATTTTTTATACTAAACTAACAACAGAAGGCGTAACTGAAATAAATCTTGATGGATACCCGGAAACTACGGAATTAAATATTTGTTGGAATGACCCAATAAGCGGCGCTTTACCTTCGATAATTGGTTATCAACTATATGGAGTTACAGGGGGTTATTATGCCGATAATTTTGCATATAATTCGATTGGTAGTACAGAAAACAATGGTTTTTTTACTGCACAAGCAGCATATGGGTATGATAATTGTATGCCATTAGTCACCAGACAATTTCCAAAAGCACTTAGACTTAGGTCTACACATCAAAACTTAGACATTGCAGTTATACCAAACGAAACTGCAACACTTCCCTCTCAGGGTATATTGATTAAATCTATCGGGCATGTTTTAGACACCACAAATCAAATATCTGCTATTAAAAGTTTTCCTATAGCACCTGTATTGTTTGATTTTATTTTATATCAAAAATCAGATACCGAGGCTTTTTCTAATAGCAATTAGTTTAAGTTTAGCAAAGTTATGTTAAAATTTTAGTATGCCCATAATAGGTTTAGATATAGGAAAAAGAAGATTTAGAGCTGTCGAACTGGACAAACACAAAGACACACATGTATTAAATAATTTTGGCACATACGATGGGCAAGAGTTAAATTTAAATTTTTCATCTGAAGAAGCAATAAACACATATTCGAGCGCAATTAAGGATTTTATGAGAGATCACAATTTTTCTACTTCTAATGTTGTAGTTGCGCTTCCAGAGCAAGATGTATTTATACGGGTTATTAAGGCCCCAAAAATGTCAGAAAAAGAGCTAAAGAACTACATCTCTCTTGGTGCCGATGAATATATTCCGATTTCATTAGAGGACGCTACATTTGATGTGCAAATAATTGATTCAGAAATGCTTACAGAAACATCTGAGGAAATGAGTGTGCTTTTAGTAGCATCAAAAAACGAGATATTAAATAAATACGTTACATTTTTAAGAAAAGCTAACTTAGTAGTTAGAGGGTTAGAACCAGAAACATTATCATTAGAAAGAGTTTTAGGAGATACGGAGCAACGCTCTTCGGCTAGCATTATTGTGAATATCGGTACTACTTACACACAAATTATTGTTACATATAAAGGTTTCGTTAGATTTACAAGAAGTTTATCTATTGGAGGTGATGAGCTAACAAAAGCAATTCAAAAAGAACTAAACTTAGATTATATGCAAGCAGAAGAATACAAAAAAGTGTACGGGCTTGATGAGTCTCAAGTCGAAGGTAAGGTATTTAAAGCTGTTAGACCCATGTTTGATAATATACTTTTAGAAATAAATCGATCTAAAACTTACTATACAACACATAATCCTGATGTTATCATTAACCGAGTTATATTATCTGGAGGAACTGCCTTAATGCCAGGACTTTTACTATATATTGCGAATAAGTTAGATGTTGAGGCAGAGCTTGCTAATCCCTGGAGAAATATCAAAATTTCCGAAAAAATATCACATAGTAGACAAGAATTGCTCGATACAGGGGCAAGTTATTCTACTGCAGTAGGACTTGCATTAAAAAAGGTATAAATTATGGCACAAAGTATAAACTTAATCCCAAAAGAAGAGCAGGTAGAACAACAAAAGCAAAAAGTTGTTAAACTCAGTTCAGTAGTAGCAGTATTTATGCTTCTCATAGCTATTAGTATTAGTGGTTATTTTTATAATATTCAGTCAAAACTTCACACTCAATTAAAAAGTCATAAAGCACAAATAGAAGATTTAAGAACACAAATATCTGCAGCAAAAGATATAGAAGTTAGTGCCCGCACCTTAGATGCTAGATATAAAATGTTAAAAGGTGTTTATGATAGCCGCATACTTTATTCTGATTTGCTAGTTGAGATTCGAAAAAGAATACCGGTTGGTGTAAATCTTGAAAGCTTTTCATTAAGTACAGGTGTTGATAATAAACTTAGTATGGTAAGTTTGTCTGGGAATGCAAATGATTACAACGCCGTTGCACGATTTATCGAAACACTTTCTGACAAAAATTTTAGAGATGCAAATGAAAAGTATAAAGGTTTGCTTACAGATGTTTCACTAAATTCAGTAACATTAGATGCCGCAGGTAGCCAGGTTAAATTCTTTTTGGTAGTAACTTATGATCCTGCGTTGCTAAATTAATATGAAAAAAATAGATATTGATACACTAAAAATAAAAAGATTTTTGGCAAATTTTATAATCCCGATTGCTTCTTTATTATTAGCACTATTATTGTCATTATTTTATATTTTACCTTCCCGTAACAAATTGCCTCAATTAAAGCAAGAAGTATCTGTTGCAGGTGATTTAAAAAATCAGCTTGAAGAAAAAAATCTTAAACTGACATCTTTACTTGATTTTAAATCAGTGATTGATGAAAATAATCAATTGACTTCCGAGGTGTTAGCTCCTGAGCCTTTGGTACCACAATTACTTACACAAATAGATATTATTGCAAGCGAAGCAGGGCTTAGTGTAGAAAAACTAAGTTATTCTACTGGAACATCTTTTGATACTGTTAGTGCACAAACTACAGAAGAAATACCTAATGCCCAATACGATATTGTTGTGGTTAGTTTAGGTGTGAGTGGTACATATGATCAGTTAGTGGCTTTTTTAAAAACAGTTGAAAATGCAGGTAGATTTATAGGCGTAGGCAATGTGAGATTTTCGTATAGTTCAGAAAATGCCAACATTGTTTCTGCACAAATCATGCTTGGATCCCCCTATGTGTCTGTACAAACAACAGCAGTAACAGATGACCCTATAAATTTTGATATTTCGTCAAGTGACTTTCAAAACTTAGTTTCTAAGCTTAAAGAACTACGAATTTATACAATATCAATAGACGAAGTAATTGATATTTCTGATATTCCAGAAACAATAACGCCTGAAGAACAACCTGTTCCAGCAGAAGAACCA
>CAZHJE010000040.1:4110-6409 GCA_964532965.1 uncultured Candidatus Saccharibacteria bacterium | reverse complement strand
GTGTCACCTAACAATGCAGTTACATGTTAGGGGATTAAGTTTATAACTATGTGTAGTAGCTTTTCAAATGCTTTTGTTTGTATAGAGTTGTTTCTATCAATTGATCTAAATGTTTGTCTACCGCTGTCTTTGCTATTTTCATAGTTTACTAGCCCCCAATACCAAACATTTAGTATATTTTTTTCAATTATTGTTAGAAGTTCGAGTGTTATCTCTTTCTCCGTAACCTCGAATAAAAAAGTACTAATATTATCACCGGCTAGTTTTAGATGGTTTAGATCCACATATTTATGTAATATCTTACTTTTGTTATATGTTAATAAAATACCTTGTATGTTTAGTGCTTTATTCATACTTATTGTGGATGGTACAATAAGTTAACGGTATTGTCAATCGAGGTTAGATAGTTCAAAATGGCGTTCCGTAAACTCGACCATGAAGTTTTGCTATACTTTCTATGTGAAAAACAAAACACTGTTTCTTTTAGTTCTTATTGTTGTTGGGTTTAGTCTTGTAATAATTTATTTAAAATCAAATCGCACTTCTAAACCAACCACTGAACAAATGCCAGCTGCAGAAAATCTAACTAAAATATATGGATCAATTAGAAAATATAAACTTGATGATATTACATGGTCTGAGTCAATGGGTTTAGCTTTGGAAGGCTTTGTACTAGACCATATTAATAGTAATGGGCTTTTAGAAGACTTTGTGCCGATAGAAAGCACCTCAAAACAAAATTTAGACTCGTTTATAAATAAATGTGTAGAACTTACTGGAACTGTTAAGACAAACGAAAACATAGATGGCTATGGTAAAACAAAGCTCATGCTAGAATCAGTTAGATTAACAAACTATTCAAACTGCACTCCATATTGGGGTGGCGAGCGGCCGCCCGAGATAAAAACTCAAACTATTACCGGGGTATTAAAGAGAATCGACCGTGTATATCCAGATATTACATATGATTACACCGTTAAATTAGCTGAACCCTTTTTAGACGAATTTTCAGCTAGCGGGATTCCCACTATGAAGTATGAGGCTATTACATCACCAAATTCAAATAAGATATGGGAGCAGTTTGAGCAGGTTATGGGGCAGAAAGTGATAGTGGAAGGTTACTGGACATGGGGTTATGCTGAATCAAGATATTTTGTTGCAGAAAATATTTCGTTGGTAAAATAAACATATGAAAACAATCAGTAACAATAAGACTTCAAAACATTTAGTATTAGTTCTACACGGCTCTGCGACCGGAATTAACTCACCACTACTGACAGCAATATTTAATGGAATAAAAAATATTGCAGCAAATGTAACAATGCTTGAATTCTCATTTATTGAGAAGGGAATACAAAAAGATCCAGAGCAGATTGCTGAGAGTGACGAAGTAAAAACATTCCTGCTAACACAAAAATATGAAAAATTAACAGTTATCGGACATTCTAATGGCGGCTTTGTTGGTTTAGTAGCTACAACAAGAAACATACAAATAGATCACTTGGTCTTATTGGGGCTATCTGTTCGAAAAGATGCCACAAGGAATGCTGTTGGTGAGATTATTAAAAAATATATAAACAAGGGTGGAAGAGTAACTGTTGTACAACCAGAGCAAGATGAATATGCATCTCCACAAGATGTTCAAAATTTAAAAGATGACTTCGATTTAGGTATGGCTATACACAAAACACAAGGAAACCATTATTTTGAGGGCTTTGAACATCAGTTGATAACAGCTTTGTTAAAAACAATATAGAAATTACAACCATAACAAGACATGTTACCTCTTGCGTAAGCTGGTGGTCGATAACTTACATTTTTCTAAACACCAGTACTAAAAAATTGGGGAGTCTTAGCATCTTTTGCATATACTACTAAGTATAAATTGGTTTTAGATAATTCACAAAAACTAAAGTCTTAAGCTCTTCAATCTTAATGCATTAAAAACAACAGAAACGCTTGATAGCGCCATTGCAAAACTTGCAAGCATAGGGTTTAACAGCAAACCAAAAAATGGATATAAAGCACCCATAGCTACTGGAATTAAAATTACATTATAGCCAAATGCCCAGGCAAGATTTTGCTTAATATTACTCATTGTAGCCTTTGACAAGTTAATTGCTTTTGGTACAAGCGAAATATCACCTCTAAGTAAAACTATTCCCGATGTTGCCATCGCAATATCAGTACCATTCCCCATAGAAACTGCTATATCAGCGGCAGCAAGTGCCGGGGCATCATTAATTCCATCACCTACCATTGCAACAATTCTTTTTTTCTTTCCATACTCTTGCAGCTC
>CAZHJE010000040.1:0-4010 GCA_964532965.1 uncultured Candidatus Saccharibacteria bacterium | reverse complement strand
TTGTAAATATAAAAGATTGCACTTCGGGTGTTCCTTTAGTCAAAGTTCCAGTCTTATCAAAAACAACATATTCTACTTTATTTGCAATCTCTAATCCTTGTGCATCTTTAATTAAAATCCCATTTTGTGCACCTTTACCAACACCTACCATTATAGAAGTAGGTGTGGCTAGACCCAACGCGCATGGACAAGCAATAATTAATACTGAAATCAAGTTAATTAACGCAAGTAAAAAGGCAGGTTGTGGCCCAAAATTAAACCAAATTAAAAAGGTAACTAAAGCTATTAATATTATAGACGGCACAAAATAAGAAGATATCGTATCGACATATTTTTGTATGGGCGCTTTTGACCCCTGTGCTTGTCGAACCATTTCAATAATTTGTGCTAACATGGTCTCATTGCCTACTTTAGTTGCTTCAAAGTTAAACGAACCAGACTTATTTATTGTTGCTCCTACTACTGTAGCGCCAATACTTTTATGAACAGGAACACTTTCGCCTGTGACCATACTTTCATCAACATACGATTCGCCTTCAATAATTTTGCCGTCTACAGGGATCTTATCTCCAGGTTTTACAATCAAAATATCGCCAACTATAACATCCCCTACAGGAATTTGTACTTCTTTGTTATCTCTTAAAACTCTAGCTGTTTTAACTTGCAACCCCATAAGTTTTTTAATAGCTTCAGATGTCTGCCCTTTTGCTTTAGCTTCTAAAAACTTTCCTAGTAAGATTAAAGTGATAATTGTTGCGGATGTTTCAAAATAAACATGTACGTCTATGCCCATAGACATAAGTGTTTCTTTAAAAAAAAGTGCAAAAACAGAATAGAAATATGCAACCGAAGTACCTAATGCTATTAAAGTATCCATATTTGCTGACCGTCTTTTTAATCCAGAAAGTGTACTTTGATAATATCTTGCCCCAATCCAAAATTGAACTGGAGTAGCTATCAACCACATTACATAAAGATTTTTAAGTATACTAGGTGCTGAAGGTACCATTACACCTATTAACAAGAGTGTTGTTAATATTGCGCTAATTAATAATTTTCGTTTAAGATTCTTAAATTCTGTTTGTTTTTCTTTATCTATAATATCTTCGGCATCAGTGTTATTAAACAAAATAGCCTTATACCCAGTATTTTTAACCTGCATAATAAGGTCTTCTACTGTACAAGATGTATCGTGCTCTATCAATGCTTGTTCATTTGCATAATTTACATTTGCACTTTTAACACCAGGTAGCTCTTGTAAAGCCTTCGCAATGAGTACAGCACAGCTTGCACAATGCATGCCAGAAATATGAAGTGTAGTTATTTTATTGGTATTATTCATATTAGCTATTTCCTTTTTTGCCAAAAAAGAACCACAAAACAGTGAGCATAAACAAAATAACTACTACGTTAACAACTAAAGTCATATAATTTTCTTTCAATAAACATTTACTATAACCGGCGGTACCATACCCATAGAACAAGAGATTTTATATGTGCCCTTATTCATAGGAGTAAAGGTAACTTCATTTAAGCCTGGTTTAAGATAAATAACATTTGGGTAGAGTCCTCGGGCATATACTGCTTGTGCACAACCAGACGCACCACTGTTATAAATTTCCCATTTAGTTGGTATGCCTGCTTTGATGTTAAATACCGGTGGATAATAATCAAAAGCAGTGGCTTCCATTTGCATAAGTTGAATACCCTTGTCTACTACTGCTACTACAGATTCTTTTTTTGATGGGCTAAAAGTATTTGGCACATCATTTAAACTAGGCAAGCCAAGTACATTTAACTGAGCATTTACTGTGTACAACGCAAAAAAGATAATAAGCATGCCTGCAAATAAGTTAAATTTTTTGGCCATTGCTTGATTTGTGTAAAATTTAACACTAGAAAAGCTTATTAATGCTAATACCGGTAATGTTCCTAAAGAAAATGCGGCAAGCAAAGAGGCACCCCGCAAAAAAGACCCTGAAGTAATAGCATTAACTTGGGCAATTAATGTAAAGCCACATGGTATAAAGAATGTTAATGCTCCAATTAACAGCGGCATATATTTACCTTTAAAATTAGTGGTATCACTTATATATTTTGGCAATGCTTTTGGCGTAGAAAATTTTATATTTTTAAACCAATGTATGTTTAACATTTGAAAACCGATAAATAGCATAATAATCGAAATTAACAGCGATGTTATTGCAGAAAAACCAATAGATATGCTTATGTAGCTACCTATTAAACCTAACAATCCTCCAAATAATGCAAAGGCAATAATTCTAGAGACATTAAAATACAAAAATGGCGTATAACTTTTTTTAACGTTACCGTTATATAAAGCGTGCCATTGCCCAGAAAGCGAAAGTAATATTCCGCCAACAAGAGCAGCGCAACTAGAAAGGCTAGCTATTAAACCAAACAAAAAGTAGGTTGCTATAGAGGAGCTACTGTTAATAGAAAGTTTCATAAAGAAGTTTGTACGTTCAAATAAAAAGAATACAATAATAAATAATAAAAATATTCCTACTACTTTGAGTGCATCATCACGTGATAGTTTTTTTTCCACAGGCTTAGTTAAAGTAAAAGAGTACCCAAGATTTGCAAGTGCGTCATTTAATGTTTTAACATCCGGAAAGTTTTTAGTTACAGAAGCTATTTCAGCACTATTATTTTTAAGAGATACAGAAACTTTATCAACACATTTTAATTTTGTGATCTCTTTTTCTATTAAAAGTTCACAACTTGCACAATGCATTCCCTTTATATAGTATGTTTTTGTATTTTCATTAAGTTTTTTGTTCATATTTTATTTATATTTGTATATACTTAGTAACTCTTGTGTTATTTTTTTTGTGTCTCCTTTTTTCGCTTGTTCTGTAACACAATGATTAATATGTTTTTCCATAATTACCTGATCAAGTTTTTTGAGCGCTTTTTGTACAGCTAAGGATTGGTGAACTATTTCTATACAGTAAGCATCGCTACTTATCATTTTTTCTATTGCATTTAGATGACCTTTAATAATTTTTATTCTATGCGAGATTTTATCTTTATGTGTTTTCATGGTTATATACTATCCCCCATGGGGGGATATAAATAGCATACGATATTAACTAGGTATTTGTCAATTAGATAAATTACATGATTAGATAAAAAATACTCAATTACTACGTACCGTCCACATAATTTTTAAAATTATCTAAAATAGCTTGCCACCCAGCTTTCTGCATCTCTAATGGATTAGTATTCTCTGGATCAAACGTTACGGTTATATGAGTTTTAGCGTTGTTACCATCAAACACCACTTCTATTTTTCTACCATCGGCTAAAGAATACGTTATCAGCTCATTTTTTATTACCTTGTCATATATCCCTTCAAAATCAAAACCTGCACTACCATCTTTTGCTTCCATTCTAAAAAGAAATTTACCACCAACTTTTAGATCGTTTTCTGCATATGGTGTGTGCCAATCCTCTGAGGCATTATTCCAACAAACAATGTGTTTTGGGGTGGTATACATTTCCCAAACCTTGTCTACAGCTCGGTTAATTTCTGTTTTAATTACAATTCGTTTGTTAGGCATCTTGTTTTTCTTCGACTACTGCTTTAAACCCACCATATAGCATCCGTTTCATATCAAAAGGCATTGTTTTATCTTTCCAGTTGTCTGGCCCCATCTCCGGATCTTGCATAACTTTTGCATTTACTTCATCTCTATGTTCTTTAGATTCAAATATAATAAACGAAAACCAAACAGTTTCATTATCTTTTTTTTGCATAACATCAGAAAAAGTAATTTCTGTCATACCGCCCATGTTTGGATTCAAATCATCACCAATACATTCAAAATATTCTAAAGCCCCGTATTTCTTCCAAATTTTAGCTGCATCAGCGGCCATTTTTTTGTATGCTTCAACTTCATTTTCTGGAACAATTAAAACAAAACCATCTACATACTTCATTTTGTACCTGCTTTCATTAAATCTTCTACTATAATTTTTTTCAT
>CAZHJE010000039.1:0-6496 GCA_964532965.1 uncultured Candidatus Saccharibacteria bacterium | reverse complement strand
GCCTTGTTAGGTGACACATTCACAATAAACGAGTTGTATGATTTATATAAAGTTGTAACAACCGAGGAACCTGACAAAGGCAATTTCCATAAATTAATTAAGAACCAGAATTTTATTGAGCCCATTGGCAAATATAAAGAAGGGGTTAGCTACAGACCACCAGAACTTTATACATTTAGTAAAAATTTTGAAGATATACCTATTTTCTTTGGCTAAAGGGAGGTAAAAATGAAAGTATTTATTGGAGATATCACAAAAGTTGATGCAGATGTAATAGTTAATGCCAGTGACACAGATTTCACACCTGGAGGGGGACTTGCGCGCTGGATAAAAAAACAAGGTGGCAAAGAAATTTTTGAAGAGGCGGTAAAGCATGCGGTAGGCGATTTAGGCAAGGTTTACTCAACAACCGCAGGTAAACTCAATGCTAGGGCTGTTTACCATATTCCGACAATGGATTGGGGGAGTGATGAAAAATTACCTATGGCCTCAGTACATATGTCAGCAATTATTGCTATGGATAAAGCAATTAAAGAAGGTTATAAATCTATTGCATTTCCTTTACTTGGTGCAGGAACAGTAGGACTACCTGAAGACGAGGTAGCAAAAGAAATCTCAGATGCTATTTTGCACATAGAGTCTGAAACAAAGGGTTTTGAAGGATATTTAGTAGTGCTAACCAAGAGTGCATACGACAACATGAAAAATGTCTTACCTGAAAATGTAGAAGTTATTGAGTTAGATAATTAAGCCATGAAATTATATAGAGGTCTGAAAGCAGTTGAATATAAAGAATACTCATCCGAAGTGCTAAAAAAATATCGCAGTAACTGGCAGAAAATTCTCAGGTTAAGGGAAAAAGGAGATCTTGATTACCCACATGACCTAAATAAGGACATCGGTACTCTTAAAAAACACGAGCATTTAGTGAGACAATACTTTACTGACGATAAAAAAACAGCCGAAAGGTATGCAAAAGAACAAAAGGGTGTGTTAGTCGAAATTGATGTGCCTATTGGGGATATTTTGGAACATTTTATTTTGGAATTTCAGAATTATACCAAGCGTAAAGAGAGGTTTGAGATTACTTATATTGTTCGGGGTAAGGATTTAGTTAAATATGCTGAATCTTGGAAACTGAGGGTTTCAAAAAGCTAGTTATGATGTTTAAGGTGAAATAATCTGGTTGCCCAAAGCGAGCTGTATTTGCAACTTTTTTAGCGAAGGTTATAGATTCTCCTCTATATAATCTTCTAATTTATCCAGAGCTTGCGTCATGTTTCTTCTGCCGAACCCTATTCTGAAATAATTGCCTTTAAAACCATATACATCGGCAGGTAATAACATCACGCCCTTTTTATCTACTAGGTCTTTGTAGAAGTCTATAATTTTAGTTTCTAGTTTAAGTTTTGGAAATCCAATTGTTCCTGCTTTTGGAGGAAACCACTCAAGCAGAGCTGTGTGTTTCTCAAAGAATTTATTTAATATATCTAGGTTCTTGAGAATTATTTCTTTGTTTCTTTCCACTATTTTATCTTTTGCGCGTAATCCCATTAACGCTAATATTTCACTAGGAGCACTGCCGCAGATAGTCGTATAGTCTTTGAATGTTGCTAAGCCATTAAACACGCCTTTGTTTTGTGTGGTTAGCCATCCAATTCTTATACCTGCCATTGCAAATGTTTTGGACATGCCACATAGCGATAGCGAGTTTTCATATAAATCGCTCACAGATGGTAATTGTTCTGCCTCATCATATTCAAGCAATCTATACATTTCGTCTGAAAAAATAAAGATACCGTTATCTTTCGCTATTGAGATAAGTTGATTTAGTTCATCTTTTGAAATTGTTGCCCCTGTAGGATTATGGGGGAAGTTTATAACAATGAGTTTTGTTCTATTCGTTATTTGTTTTTTTAAGTCGGCTATTTTAAATGACCACTGCCCTCTGTTGTTATGTGGTGCCCAGTGGGAGACTTTACATTCTAGGGAATTGGCTATCTCATATAATGATTGGTAACCAGGAAAGGTTGTAACTATATGGTCTCCGTTTTCTAATAAAACATTCATTGCTATAAATATTCCTTCTTCTGGTACTACTTCTAGTGTGTTGCCCACATCGATGTTTTTATAGAATTTAGCTATTTCTTTTAGCAATTCTGGGTGTCCTTTTGATTCTGTATATCCAAGCCATAAGTTATTCCATAAATTAGTTGTTTCGTCGTCAGCTAGTTCTAATAATTCTTTTAACGTTAGAGGTTCTGCATCTGAGCAACTTAGCAGATAAGGCGCAGAAAATTCATATTTTGCAAAATATTTTTCTAATTCAAATGGCTTTATTTTCATATATGCATTTTAACATTAAAAACTCTACCTATTTTACTGGTTGCCTATAGCAGAATGTGTTTATAACTCTTTTGCTGTCCTAATTAAATATTCAAATAATTTTTCAACATCTTCTTTCTTATGAAATGGGTAAAAGTTAACCCATAACCCATCATATTCGCTATATCCCATTTTGTAGTATTGGCTTTCGGCCTTGTCTAATTCTTTTTTACTATGAATGCGTAATTCTGGATCGTACGTTATAAAGTATTTTCCTCCAAAATTTGTTTTTTCGGCAATTGTCTTATTGCCCATATTACTCCTCACCATAAAAGGGACTACAGTGTTCCGGCTCGGTAATAAGCTGTATTCAGAACTTTTTTCCAAAAGTACTCTAAAATAGTCAGCCAGATTTACTACATGTAAACGTTCTTTTCTTAACCAATTTAAACCCATTTTTTGTAAATTTATAAAGAATGCAAGCGTGGAAGAAATATCTTTTGTGATAAGCCAAGATCCTCGTGCTATTGTGTCCAATCTGTTATTAGATTCTGTATATGCATTTTGGAAGTAACTAAGATCATTGATGTTTTTTAGGTACAAAATTGTAGCACCTAAAGGAACCCCAATCTTTTGTGGGTTTACCATCACAGCATCTACAAATTCGGCGCTTACATTAAGTGTATCCTGTGCCCATTCATTAAAAAAATGTGGTGCGGCATCAACAACGTTGTATGTACTCGCATTGTGTTTTCGTACTTCTCTTACAACCTGTTCTATGTTTTGGTTTAAACCTCGAGTAGTGCATCCAGCACCAAACATTAAATTTAAAACTACATGCTCCCTATTTTTTTCTATCCTTGAAAGCTTCTTTTTGAGAGAGCTTAAATCAGTATCATAAGCTTTTGTTAAGCTATAGTATCTGCAATTGTTTTTACCAAGTCCCGTTGCCATAGCAATTTTTTCTACAATAAAGTGTGCGTGTATAGGTGCCAAAATAACGGGTTTTCTTAGAGTATTATCGATCCCATTTTTAATATAGTCCTTGTTGTGATTTAAGTGGTATTTTTGTATGGCTACAATAAGCAAGTGTTGTGCTGCTAGCGTTGCCGACTGAAAAGAGGTGCCACCAACATGTTTTTCTGACCACCCTAAAAATGCATGGGCAGTCTCCTTTATTGCTTTATCTATATACTCTATGGTGCCTTGATAACAAAAGGCACTAAACAAATCATGACCACCATACAATTGCATTTCTTCCCGTAGTCTAAGATAAGCAGGCTCTACAGCAATTGGTTCATAAAATGCAAAAAGGTTGTCCTTTTTTAACCGATTTTTATCTACAAATCTTTTAGCTATTTTTAGGGCATTTGGATTACCCTTTTTTGTTAGTTTGAATTCTAGGTTGGCAATTGATGAAGTGTCATTCATACTTTAAGTTTAACAAGCAATATATCATACTTTCTTAATATATGTATAATAACTGCAATGATAACGAAAGTTGCTAATTCCAAAGACATAAAAGAGTTAAAAAACAAAACTAAAGCATTGTTAAAAACACAGGCCGGTGTTGATTTATTTAATCAAAGATACGGCCGTGACTTTTCCTATCAAGAATTAAGTAAATTAATAACGTCTAGGAAGGCGATTTGGGTGGCTCATTTGGACGAAGCTTTAATAGGGTTTGCAGAACTGTGGCATAAAGATGATGGACTTGCCGAACTTGGATACACAATATTTCCTGAATATCAAAAAAAGGGATTTGGTTACCAATTAGCAAAAGTGGCTTTTGACGATTGCAGAAACAAGCTTAAAATAACTCGACTAAAAATTGAAGTCGAAAATAATAACATTGGTTCTATTAGTATAGTAAATAAATTAGCTCAAACATTTCCAGTTAGTGTAACTGAAATTAATGAAGAATACGATACACCCACAAACATTTTTAAATGGTACTTTTGAAAATTTTTAGATTTAAAAGTCGCTAGTAAGTGTCGTTTATACTGTGTACATGAGTTTTAAGCTGATTCTCAATGTCTTGACATATTTTTTTGGCTTTCGGCAATCCAAAGACTTTTTTTAAGTAAATCCAATCAAAGGGTGAAACTTTTCCTTCCCACTTAGGGTATTTATATCCCAAATGTGATGTTTCTTCTTTTTGTGGTAAAAAACCTGAATCTTTGATCATCTCTAATTCAAAAATAAAAATGTGTGCTTTTCTATACCCATCAGGATCACCACATTCTGCTAAATGTTTTAGTTTTTTAATGTGAAAATACATCTCTTTATTACCAAGAAATTTCTCTTTTAAAAATTGTGAGTGTATGGGAAGTTTTTGCATTTTAATGGGTGCTTCTTCAAGATATATTTCTATGTTTCTGTTCTTATATGAGTTTGAAGAGATAGTAATGCTATTTCTTGTTCCTAACAAATCTAAATTAGCAGGGAATTTTTCAAATTCAAAGTCAATGTGATTTGAGCGGAGTATATTAGCAACCTTTTCTAACGAAGATGTATAAACCAAAATATCAACATCGGATTCTTGCGTTGCTAATCCGTAAATTGGCGAACCCCCAAGAGCAATGTCTTTAAAAAGCGGCGCTACCTCTGAATAAAACTGCTTACCATAGGCCTTGGTAATTAAATCTTGTAGGGATATATTTTCATTGAAAAGATACCTTAAAGTCTCTTCTGCTGTCTCGAAAATAGGCATATCCATACTAAAATTGTATCACTCTTATTAGGAAACAAGGTCGAAATGCGATTGGTCCTATATAAAGTAGTTTTTCACAGAGAACTGATACTGGTTTTTAAATATTTCTTTAAAATAATATATGTTGTGCTGCTCATAAAATATAATAAGAGCTTTTTTGTATTCAACCTCGTCAACACTTCTATATGATAGTGGATAATAATCGTTTGCAAGGAGTATGCCGTTACTTAACAACCGTGCTGTTCTCTTGTTGCCATCTGCAAAAGGCTGAATATACGAAATAAATACAAGAGATGAAAAGGCCTTAACTACTGGGGAGGCCACTTTAGAAAGTTTGTTAGAAAGCTTGTCTAATGCGTCTTCAATTTGATATTTGTTGTCTAGAGGAGTGTAGTTGGTACCCGAAATACCAACGCCGTGGGCCCGCAATCCTTTTGAAACATCCAGATTTTGCATCAATATGTTATGCAACGTAATCATAGTAGAGATATTAAATTCGATGAAATCGTTTAGATTATCACGAATATATTCAAAGGCTGTCTTGTGATTTCGGACCATTTGAGTTTCTTCTTTTGTCTTTGCATCAGCTATAATGTTATTTTTTAAAAGATTTTCGGTATCAAGCAAAGAATAAGTATTACCTTCGATTTTAGAAGACTTCCAGCTAAACTCGATTATTAATCGTTCAAGCTCTTTTTTAACTTCAGTTGGGGTTTTCCTCGCGGTTAGTGAACGGAACTTTATCATACTCACATCAAACTTAGAAAGCTCTTTACTAGTAATCCAAGTTTCAACTGTTTCAATCAGTTTGGGTTCAAAGTTGTTACCAACAATAGTTCTGTTGTCTGCTTCGGTCTCAAAATACTTATCCAAATCTATAATGGGTAAATTCTTTGGAAAATCTGAAAGTCTATAATAAGTTGCTGGTCCGGCACCCTCTTGCTTTATTAAATTAGCATCAATTAGTTCCGATAGATCTCTTACAACTGTAGCCTTTGAGATATTATAGGTCTCTTCCAATAGTAATTCAATCTCCGCTCTAGATAAGCTTTGTGTAGCTAGTTCTTGGAGTATTCTATGTTGTCTAGGCGTGAGTTTTTTCATTAATGTATCGTATCATAATGAGATGATCAATGCAACGATCTGTTTTGGTTATCCTTTCATTGTTGAACGGTATCAAAAAACTGCCAACCAAACCTAAAGGTTTGCTTACCAGTTTCCTGGTCGGGGTGACAGGACTCGAACCTGCGACCTCTCGCACCCCATGCGAACGCGCTAACCAACTGCGCTACACCCCGATATACCAGTTAAGCATATGTATTTTAACACTTAAACTTGAAATTTCTTAACTTAAAACTACCTGAGCTAGCTGGTAGTAGTTGATTAGTATATAATTAAAATAGATAGGAGGTGAGTACATTGGATAATATGCAAGAAAATACTCAACCAGTTAATGCG
>CAZHJE010000038.1:0-6583 GCA_964532965.1 uncultured Candidatus Saccharibacteria bacterium | reverse complement strand
TAAAATTATTACATGGTTGGACAATCGTGGTAAGGACATTGGTCCTAACATGATATTAGATGATGGTGGGGATGCAACTTTGTATATTCATTTGGGGTATAAAGCCGAAGAAAATATTGATGTGTTAAAAAATCCGCAAAATACAGAAGAAAAGGTTCTTTTTGAACAGTTGCGTCAGTCTGTTAAAAAAAATCCTGGTAGATTTCATAATATTGTGAAAAATATTAAGGGTGTGTCCGAAGAAACCACGACGGGTGTGCACAGGTTATATCATATGAAAGAGCAAAATGACTTATTGTTTCCTGCGATAAATGTAAATGATTCTGTAACCAAGTCAAAGTTTGATAATTTATACGGGTGCCGACATTCGGCTGTAGATGGAGTAATGCGTGCAACTGATGTAATGATATCGGGTAAAACAGTGGTTATAGCTGGTTATGGTGATGTTGGCAAAGGAACGGCGCAGTCGTTTAAAGGACAAGGAGCTAAAATAATTGTAACTGAGATAGATCCTATTTGTGCTTTACAAGCCAGCATGGAAGGTTACCGGGTTATGAAAATGGCAGATGCTTGCAAAATAGGGGATATTTTTGTTACAGCAACAGGCTGCAAAGATGTACTTACAGAAAAGCATATGCTTCAAATGAAAGACCAAGCAATAGTCGGTAATATCGGGCATTTTGATTCAGAAATTCAGGTGGATGCAATGCGCAAATATAAATGGGTAAATGTAAAACCTCAAGTGGACTTAATACACTTGCCTAATGGTAATAAGATTATTCTACTATCAGAAGGCCGTCTACTAAATTTGGGTAATGCCACAGGCCATCCAAGCTTTGTTATGTCAAACAGTTTCACTAATCAAGTGTTAGCTCAAATAGAATTGTATACCAGACAAGATAACTATGAGGTTGACGTGTATACATTGCCAAAAACTTTAGATGAAGAAGTTGCGCGGCTACATTTGGCAAAAGTAAATGCTCAGTTAGATGAGTTAACACAAGATCAAGCTGATTATTTGGGTGTAGCTAAAAGTGGCCCATATAAACCCGATTCGTATAGGTATTAGTATATTTTGGTGGACCTGAGGGGAATCGAACCCCTTACCCCCACAATGCGAATGTGGTGCTCTACCAAATGAGCTACAGGCCCATGCTTGTATTATAGCTTAATCGCCTAATTAAAAGCCAACTAAATAAGTTAGTCTAGTAAATTAAATGGTGTATAATAATTTTTATGGGAATTTTTGACGCTATAACAAATTTATTAGAAGTCTCTTCAAATCACATTCCGTTAGAATTATTTGTATTACTTGGCTCTTTTATCGAAGAAGTTATAGCCCCCATCCCATCACCTCTTGTGATGGTCTTAGCTGGTTCATTAGCACAAGCTCAAGAACAGCCCATTGTCTATCTTATCGTATTATCAGTTTTTGGTTCTTTAGGAAAAACACTTGGCGCATTTACACTGTATTTTATTTCTGACAAACTCGAGGACCTTGTTATAAATAAATTTGGCAGGTTTTTAAGAGTGTCACATAAGGATATAGAAAGCATAGGTAAAAGATTTAACAACACTTGGAAAGATTTTGTTTTTTTGTTTGTTGCACGAACTATTCCTATAATGCCCAGTGTCCCCATATCGGTATCTGCAGGAATAATAAAAATAGATAAGAAAAAATTCATATTAGCTACTTTTTTAGGTACATGCGTAAGAGATGGTATCTACCTTTATTTAGGGTACGCAGGATTCGAAAATTATAAAGAAATTTCTTCTGGTCTTGAGAACGTTGAGTCTTTTGGGCAAATTATATTGTTAGTAGCCCTTATTGCACTAGTAGTGTGGTCTTATTACAAGCGAGGTAAGTATTTAAAAACTAAAAACGTTGATCTAAAGTCGAGTTAACTTGATCAGTGCTAGTTCTTTGGATGTTTATGCCCTAATCTCTTTCTCTCTTCTAGATAATTTATGTGTTTATCTCTTTCAAGATTAAATGTATCTATATGCAACCAGTGTTCTGTTGCTAACATTGCAGCAAAATGACCACCAATGAAGTGGGGGAGAATTACATATGTAGCTCCATCTTTATAATGTTTCAATGCTTCATCAATATTATATGATATCAGTATTATAATTACGTCTTTACTTAAACTTCTCACTTTATTTAGTAAAAACGAGTTTGTTTCAAAGTCCGGTATTGTAGATACTACAAGTTTTGATTCACCTAAGTTTAAATCTTCCAAAAAATCAGCATCTTCTGCATCGCCGTATCTACAATTTACGCCTTCGTTTCTTAAACCCCTAATAACCTCCGGATCAAAATCTATAACTAAAAAACTTTGCCCTAGTTTTTTAAATAATTTCAAAAAGTCATAACCAACTCTATTTGCACCAAACAAAATAACCTCATACGACCCTAGAATGTCTGTCTCCTCTATTGGAGCTTTTCTTTCAAATACTAATAAATATTTTGCAATATGTGGGTATATTTTTTCGGCATACATTATTAAGTATGTTGCTATTGCTATAGTTACTAACCCTACAATAGTTATTAGCGATAATATTTGGCTTGTCACATAGCCATACTCAACTCCTAATAATATTAAAATAAGTGAAAATTCACTAATTTGTGCAACTGTTAGCCCTGCAAGAAAGCTAGTTTTTCTTTTATATTTTGATGTGCCCATTAATGCCATAACTATTAGTGGATTGCCTATTAGTACAAATAAAGATAATACAAACGATTGAAATAACAGAGGTTTCACATCTTGAATCACAAGTTTAGTTCCAAGTGACACAAAAAACATTATTATAAAAAAGTCTCTTAGCGGTTTTAATTTTGCACTTATTTCTTGACTGTATGGAGATACCGATAAAGTTACGCCAGCAATTAAAGCACCTATTTCTACCGAAAAGCCAATATAATTAAATAACGCGGCCATACCAAGTCCCCAACCAATAGAAAATAAAAACAAAAATTCTTGCGATTCCGCAAAAAAATTACTTAACTTGGGTAAAATCTTTGCACTAATAAATACTAAAGCTACCGTCAGAATTAAACCTTTGCCCCCAGCTAAAAGCGCGGTAGTAGTTGCATTTTGATTATTTGAAAATGCAGATATTACCAATAGTATTATTGTTGCAACTAAATCTTGTACAAGTAAAAAGCCTATTGCTATTCTTCCATATAGTTTTTCTGAATCTTTTTTATCCGAAAGTAATTTTAAAATAATTATTGTACTACTAAATGTTAGTGCAATTGCTATAAATAATGCGTGTAGCGTTTCGTAGCCAAATAGCTTTGCTAGTAAAAAGCCAAATATTGTTGTAAATATTATTTGCCCTAGTCCTGTAATAACTGCAATTTTACCTACATCTTTTATTATTTTAGGGCTAAGTCCTAACCCTACTATGAACAGCAATATAGAAATGCCAATTTTCGAAAAGGTCTCCATTGTATCTAGAGAGTGTATTAAATCTAAAGCTTGTGGGCCAACTATCAAACCAGTGAGGATATGCCCCATTATGAGAGGTTGTTTAAATAGTCGCATTAGACCTGCAATTACAGTAGCTACAACAATTATGATACTTAATTCAATAAATATTTCCATAGGCAGTTATTTTTCTATATTGTATTGTAGCAATATTCTATTTTTGTGGAAATGTATCTCTGTACATTGTATTATTTTGGTATGAAGAAAAAGTTCATTGTGCATGATTGGGACGATACTATAACAAATTCATTTCAAACCTACTCTGGGTGGTATACAGAATTTGCGCAAAATTACAATTTAAATATCCCAAACATTGATGATATTAAAGGACTATGGGGAAGATCTATGCCCGATATTATGAGCAATTTATGGCCTTCACTTTCATTAAACATAGCAAGCACTTTATTAAAGGAATTTTGGCATACTGGCGGTGTTGGTGAAAGGTATACACCAAAGGTATTCGATGGTGTTAAAGATACTCTTACCAAATTAAAGGATGTCGGGTATGAGTTTGGGATATTGAGCGCAGGTAAAAGTTATGCAATAGAAAAAGCATTTATTTGACGAAACTTCATTTCATAAATTTATAATTTCAGAAGAATGCTGTGAGTATCATAAACCGGACCCAAAAGTATTTGATTATGTTTTGTTAGAAGTAAAAAAATACAATTGTAGTCTCGAGGATATTTTATATGTAGGAGATAGTTTAATCGATTATTTTGCCGAGCGTGATAGAGGAATAGACTTTATTGCAATTACAACTGGTATACATACAAAGGACGATTTTTTAAGAGAAGGGTTAGAAGAAGATAGCATACTGAATGAATTTAGCGCTTTATGTTTAAAGTTGTAGATTATTTTTTTAAGCTGTTTTTTTCCAAAGTATAAGGTTTGTTATTGTACTCAATAAAGTTATTTCTAGTGTCCCAAATATCCCAAAAATTAATCTGTAAAACAAAAACATAATATTATATATACGATCAAATAATGTATTTTCATCAACTTTTGTGACTACTGTTAACGTGCCAATTAATTTAGGGTTTTTAATATTACTTGATGTCAAAAGGAGTATTATTGTAAATAAGCGTACTCCAAGCCACCCCCACGAATCATGAAAAGCACATAAACCATGTGGTTTAAGTTTAGGAAACCAACTAATAAAATCGAGTCTAATGTTTTTTAAATCATGCGCGCCATCAAAGAATATGAAATCAATTGTATTATCTTTAAATTTATCTACTGCATTGAGGGAATAATCTTTAATAGGTTCAATATACTCTGCTATATTTGCTTTTTTAATATTCTCCAAAAATTCAGGGTATGTGTTTATTTCACCAAGTAGTAAGCGGTGTTCGGTAGATCCAGTATGTGGATCGATTGCATATACTTTTGAAGCAGTTTTTTTTGATTCTTTGAGTCCTAAACCAAAGCATGTTGTAGATCTACCTTTCCATGAGCCGATTTCAACTATTTGTAAGTTATTTTTAGCCCTGTATGCATAGTTATAAAAATACATACCTTCTTTTTTTGTTAACCACCCTTCTATTGGCGCGATGTCTGTTTTAAACTTCACACAAGTATTATACACACTTAGCTTGTTGAGTATTAGAACTATTTTTGGTACATTAGCAGTTGATGACAACACGAGAATATATTGGTATGAATGCGGGGCAGACTAGTTTTATGTTTTCCTCTCAGCGTGGTGAAAACAGCCTAGTCCCAGAAGTACTAACTGCTAGATATGGTGCAATAAAGCGTACCTTAGATATTCAAACTTGGAGAACTGCTGAACAAATAAAAAAAATTACTGAACAGTTAGCCCGAGAAGAAACACTCTTAGCCGATCTTAGTGCCAAGGTTTATGATGGGGTATCCACTGCACCAAACCACATACTTAGTGCAGAACAACTTCCAGCAAAGAGCCCTTTACTTGTTATAGAGTGTGTAGATCCAGGTGATGTGTCTCAGGGTCTTATTGATATGAAGATAAGAGAAACAGGTATTAAAAATAGAAACGGCATTGTTGTGCTAGTAGTTAGAGACAATTTACACGTAGATATTGTCTCTGAAAATCCAACATTTGATTTGATAACTAGATTACAGTATGCAACACATTTGCGAGGAGTAGATGTTATCATGCCTGCTTTTACGCCCTCTGATCTGCTTGATCGTGTAGATTCTGAGACTAAGAGTCCAATACTAACCACTTTAGAGACCGAAGCGTCTTGTTATATAGACACAAGAGAGCAGCTTTTAGAGAGTAGAGTTCCATCAGCCTGTACATTTGTAGAGGTGTCTGCGAAGAGTCAGTAGTCGGATATTTTTATGGTGTGCCCGGAGGGATTTGAACCCCCGACATCAACGTCCGCAACGTTGCGCTCTATCCCCTGAGCTACGGGCACATATACACTAATTATACAATATAGCTTGATATTTTATGCTGTTAATCTAAATTTAGCTTGCTTATCAAAAGATCGTACGATTTATCTGCAAATGTTTTTGGTTCTTCTTTGAGATAAAATACATGGTCTTCTATAATGGTCTTAATTTTTTCTTTATCTTGTGGGATTATTGTTAGATAAAGTCTTCCAGGTATTTCATTTTTTAAATCTAATACAAAAACATCGGCACCATCTATTCTTGATATGAAAAAATGCTTAAACTTATACCAGTAAAAAAGCTTACCATCGTAAATTAATCCATGGTTTGTTAATTCGTAACTAATTATTGAGGTTGGTGTTTTATATAAAATATATTTAACAAATATCAAACTTAAGATTGCAAAAATTAATAAAAATTCCTGCATTGCAACGAGTACAACAGAAATGATTATCCCCATCACAATGTACGTTCTAGTGGCACGATTATTTAGTTGTGTTTTAGTTGGTGTGGTTTTTGCTTCCCATTTATACAATACCTTTCTATCTCTTTCTGGATATTTTTGGTCATCTGACAATGCCTGCACTTCTTCGCTTTGAGTGGGGGTGTTAGAAACTTTATTTGATGGCATGATTAAAAGTTTAGCAATCTCTTTTGCTTTCATGTAGTAATGATATGATTTTTTATGTACTTTGCCAAGAGGTAGTTTT
>CAZHJE010000037.1:0-6651 GCA_964532965.1 uncultured Candidatus Saccharibacteria bacterium | reverse complement strand
CCATTGGCAGAGATCTTACTTTCCAATTAGTGCTATAATACCCTTGGTTCCTTTCCATTCCTTTTCTTTTCTAGTAGTACGAAGGTACTACAAACAGATAGTTGTTAGTATTTAATATCCATGGAAAAACCGTGGATTTTTTTGTTTTAAGGAGGTGAATTATTATGGGAGAAAAAACAACAGGTTCAATAATGGGGCTCTGGAAGTTTCACGAACGCGTCGGTGGAAGAGAATTAATAGAGGTCGCCAATGAATTAGCCAAAGACGAAAACTATATACATCTCTATATAAGAAAAGTAAGTAAAAATCAAAATGGTATCGGGTTTACGTATGCAAGCGATGGTACTGATGAAGCTTACGAAACTTACTTTGATAAGACTTCGGATAGCTTAAAAAGAAAGTTTGGTAACGATTTAGTAGGTTGGGATATGTCTAACGATGCAGTCACTGTTAAAGGGTTTTAAGAGGTTTTTTATGGTGGAAAGGAACCACCATATTGTTTGGTGGAGATGGCGGGAATCGAACCCGCGTCTTGCATGAATTTAATAAAAAAGAATACAAGTTTAGTTAAAACTTTATCTCGATAAATTTAGGTGTTTAACTTACCATAAGATTTATCACAGGCATAGGTGTTTAGGTTTCACTCCTTTGGATAATATATTTTGCCATAACACACTACCCTCACCCTGGTTTTATTAGGCACTTAAACTAACTCCAGGTAGGAAGTTTAGTACCTGACTTAAATTAAATTTAAGCCATTGCACCTGCGTATGCTGGAAGCATTACAGGAGCTGCAAGTTCTTGTGAATCTGCATTTGTTTTTTGTATGTTTTTACAAGTTCATACAACTTGACTTGCTTTTTTATAAAAGTACATTCAATCAAATCCAAGTCATCCCCTTGGTTTTTTCAACCTCCTTGGTAAACTTTTCAAGATCTTTTTCTTCTTGTTTTGCTTTTGCTACAGCCTTTTTTTCGTAGTTCCTTTTACCTTTTACTATAGCAAGTTCTAATTTTATCATGTTGTTTCGTAATAATAAAGCCAAGGGTACCGCTGTTTTACCTTTTTGTTTTAGCTCGTTACTTATTTTTGTTATTTCATGTTTATTTAAAAGAAGTTTTCTATCTGTTTTTGTATTTATTTTATCTTGATCTTGGCTTTGTTTTGAATATGCACCGATATGCATACCTGTAATCACCAAATTATCTTGTTCATCAAATTTAATATATGCTCCTTCAAAAGAGACATTTTTTTCTCTTATTGCTTTAACCTCATAACCTTTTAATACGATACCTGCCAAAAACTTTTCTACAAGCTCATTATTAAAGAGTGCTTTTTTATTCTTTATCAATAACATGTTGGTATTCTACAATTTCTTAACTTACAATAGCAAACTGAATTGGTGGTAGTTGACTACAAAAGGCTTACTTCGTAGACTTTTGTATCATTTAATAAATAGAGGGTTTGTTCGTCAGAGGATACAGTAATTGATCTTATATCTCCCCAATATGCGTCATTTTCATTTTTAATTTGTTTAATTAATTCTCCGTCTGAGTTGATAACTAATATTCTATTATTGCCAGCATCTGCAATATATATATTGTCTAATTCTGCATCTGCAATTATTTGTACTGCCTGACTTAATGGTTTATCCAAATTTTGTATGTCAAATTGTGTTTGTGTTCCTGTAGTAAATTTAGAAATACTATTACCGTTTTCTGTTAGAACATAAATGCTAATATCAATTGCCATATCTCTTGACTCATCTAATATTTGATTTTGTGTCCACAAACTGTCAGTAAGTGTATTATCATCTTCGATTGTGTATTTAATAATCTTTCCATCTTTAAGTTCATAAATAAAATCTAAATATGCTTTAACTATGTTTGGATTTTCAAGATTATAACTACCAGCTATCTCATTGGTATTTAGATTTAATTCTTTGAGGCCATCAACATCTGTGAAAACTAGTTTTCCACCTAAACTTTGCATGTTATTAATGTTCAAAAATGATTTGTCATATTTTACAAATTTAGGCGTGCTTATTTCTGCTGTGTAAACATTTCCAGTGGTTGTGTCTGATACTACAATTGAGTCTCCTACCAACACTATTTCGCTAGGGTTTGCCGTAGTATCTACAAGGCTAATGTCATAAAACACAGGAGCTGCTATTTTTTTAATGTTATATTTTTCGTTATACTCGTTAGTATTTTGTTGCTCCTGCAAATCTGTTTCTGCCCCAAGCACGTTTGCGCTACTTAAGTTACTATCAAGAACCACAGTTAACTTATCTTTATTCTTTGTTCTAATTAAAGCTGTAGCAACGGCGAGCACTGCCGCAAGTGAAAACAGTATAATAATTAACTTAATGCCTTTTGTATGTTCGTTGCTTTTAAATAAATCTAAAAATGACTTTTTTATATCTGGTGCGATTTTTAGTATAAAACCGTAGTTTATACTTGGTAGTTTAAGTTTTAGCTTAGGTTTTGGTACAACAAACTTTGCCTCTGTAGTTTTTGGTACATTTACTTCTTTTGTGAGCGGTTGCGCTTGTATTTCATGATTGTGTGATCCGAAATCAATCGTTTCGTCTGTTGTGAACTCCTTTTCTACAACAAATTTAATTATTAAGCATGATTCTAAAGATTTTAATTGGTCAACTGATATGTCTGCAGATTGTATTAATTGTTCCGGAGGATATCTTTTAATAAACTCTGAAGTTGCAAGTATGACCACATCGTTATCTTTTACAATTCCTGCCGCCACAGAAAATTTACCTTCTGTAGCAGCATCAATAGGCTTGATCTTGCCTTTGCGCATAAGATATACATGTGTATCCCCGTACTGTACTAGGTATAGTGTATTTCCCCACAGTACAGCACTGGATATATTAAAATGCATACCGCTTTCGGATTCTTGTGGGTTTTTTGATAATTTAATTATATTATCTCTTAATTTTAACACCGCTTTTTCTGTTGCCTGTATTGGTGATGCACTTGCCGATTGAAAGTATGCATCGTGAAGTACATCATCTACTATTTTTTCAACAAGGGCTTTATCAATATTTTCTTTTCCTAAGATATCAAAGACTGTGTAAATTACACCCTTTTTTTCGAGATCTATTTCATTGTCGGGTACAATGTCCAGCGCGCTAGATAGACCATTGTCGGGAGTACTAATCTTTGGCGTTATTTTTTGTACTTTTGTAGTTAATTTTTTATTCATTATTAAATAAACAATATTGAGAGTACTACTACTATAATTGCAATAAGAAAGTGTACTAACGCTAAAAATGTAAAAATCTTAGCGAAATCTGTTTTAAAACTGTCATTCATTAGCTTTGTGGCGCGCAATATTATAAAGGCAATCACTGCATATACTAATTCTATAGCAATTATGAGATATTCGAGTATTAAGATATATCCTTGTGTGGTAAACAAGTTAGTTATCAATGTGTTGAGCACGGAGTTTACCTTTCTTTTCAGTAACTATATCTGCAATCATATCTCTAACTCGTGATGGATTAGACATATCCGCAAATTCAAATTCTCTACTTTCTGCCGCAGTTTGTATGTACACTGTTCCGATATTAAGTATTACCCTAAGTGTGCCGCTTACTCTTGATGTTACATCTTCTACGTTTTCAAGAGGTGCTTCTGAAATAGTTTTGTGGAGAAATCCTGTAAAGTCTAGGTCAAATATTCTTTTGTTTGTGATTATATAAATATTAAAAAACCAATTTAAAAAACCCTGAAGGGCGTGACCAATTATAACTAAATAGAGAAATATGTTTGTTGCAAGTATAAATCCAGGATTAATGTTTGCACGTATATTTGGACTTAGCGTTTGAATATAGTAATTTAAAATAGGGATAACAACTATCAAGCCAAACACAGTAGTAAATACCCATTTAAAGTTTGTGACAAAAGCGCGTCTAAAAAGGTATAAGATTACTTCGTCGTCATCTTCTCCGGAAATTCTGGTATTTTTAGGATTCCGTACGCAGGAACCAAACATAGTTTCAAACATGACGTTATTATAACATCAGTATATATTTGATTACTATGTTTTTGAATGCTACAATTTATTAACTTGAAATTTAGGCGTAAAGGTATTTAATATGGGTAAGTTCTTAGTTAGCTTAATAGTTAAAACACTCAGCGTGCTTATAACAGCATATATATTGCCAGGTATTGTTCTTACAAGTATATCGGCGGCATTTGTTACAGCAATTATACTTGGGGTATTAAATACATTTATTAAACCGATACTAAATATTCTCGCACTACCTATTACACTTTTAACTTTAGGTTTATTTTCACTTGTTATTAACACAGTACTGGTACTCATTGTTGACAAAATTGTCCCTGGTTTTGCGGTATCAGGTTTTATCACCGCATTTTTGTTTAGTGTTGCGGTTTCATTAATAAATTCTTTTTTATCAAAACTAACAGACTAATTAAAGATACCTTCGAGTATATGTGTTTCTGGCACTTCATCTATTGTGGATTCTAGTGTGATTACTGCTTTATTGTAGCCGGTTGTATCACTGTCTGCCGCATAAAATAGCGTGTAATTACCGTCATTGCCTTTGCTCATTGTTCCAGTTGAAAAGAACTCTACAGTACCATCATCATTTGTTTTAACTAACCACCCTTCGTATTGCATATTATCTTGCACGTCTGGTAACTGTGCCAATACATAATGATATGTTCTAGTATCCTTTTTTAGTAGATACGCATCCGCAGACGAAGCCCCACCAGTCACATCATAGAGTTTAATTGTTTTAGTGGCTGGATCGCTCACTACAGCTACTACAAGAGCATTTTGTGTAATGGCTTTATTTGCTTCTTGTGCAACTTCTTCGGAAACTATTTTTGTTGGTTTTTCTTGCATGACTTGTTGTGATGTATTAGAGCTATATCTCATGGCAAGTACAACAACAATAGCTAATATAAATAATAAAAAAGCAATAGGTAATATTTTTGTTTTCATGATAAATCCTTTCAACAATTAATTATGTTGTGTGATTTATTATACAGCATAACGAACTAAAACATAAAAACTACCCATAAAATTAATGCGACACATAAAAGTGTCGCATAAAAGTTCTATAGCTTGTTAAACTGATGTAAGCTAATTATTCCCAATCATCTTCATCAGAATCTTCGTCTGAGTATTTCTCATCATAGTCGTCACTTATACCCCCATAGTCTTCATCTTCATCTAGTCCGTTTCTTTTTCTTCTTTCTTTCTCTAATTCTTCTACTGCTATATCATATGCTTCCCATTCTTCATAAGAAGCACTTTCAGTTGGTTCCCACTCGGGGTTTTCTTTTAATTTCTTTTTAATTTGATCTTTGGTTAGCATAAAGAGGTGTCACCTCCTTTTGATTACTTTTAATTTATGGATTTATTCAAATATATTATTAAAATAACTAAGCAATTTAATACATTGAGTTTGTATTATTAGTGTATATTAATATACTATTTTTTGTTAAAGTCAATGGGGATTTTTTGTATGAGCCACATTGGAATGTGGCTCATTAAAGTGTCTAATATCTGTTATTTTGGGTTCTTGGTTTTTCTGGTCTTGCTTCGTTAACAACTAATCTTCTACCATCTACTTCTTTTTCGTTTAAAGCTGCAATTGCTTCGTCTGCTCCATTTTCCATTTCTACAAATCCGAAACCTTTGCTTCTGTTTGTTTTTCTATCAATAATAATTCTTGCAGAGATAACTGTACCAAAAGGGCTGAACAAATCAGCTAACTGCCTATCGGTAGTACTGTAAGAGAGATTACCTACATATAATTTTATCATTTACTACTTCACCGCCTTTCAGCGTAACTAATACTCTTGGTTCCATAATGAAAGGCTTATGTGAAGATAGTGCTTCCATAAGTTGCATTACTGCCGTTTGGCATACTAACGTACGAACTATTGGATAATAGCATATTTACTCTAATTTAGCATTATTTTTATTTGAGTAATGCTGTTGGGATGGTATCACCAATTAGTTGAAATAATACTCTAACATAGTGTCTAAGAGTATTTAATTCTTGTTTTACAGAGGGAAGAAACCCTTCTTCAACTTCTTGTCTATCAAAATATACTTGATAGGTTGGTGAGTATGTTTCATCCGCAGCAATTTCATGCCCTTGTATCGTTAAAATTTCTGGTGTTTGTGAATAACAAATAGCTTGTGCTTGTCCATATTCATCAGTAATGTTTGATAAGGTCTCACAATATTGTCCTGGTCGTGGGTTATGTAACACGAGTTCTACTTCTGCGCCTACTTTTGGTTCTGTTGGTGCAACACCTTCATCGTATACTGTTAGTGTTATTGGTACTCCAGCACCTCCTGCAACACCTCTATTCATTACATCTATAAACATATCTCCGCCAGCCGCGTGCGCTTGTGTGAGTAATGTAAGTGTGAGGAGAAAGGAAGAAATTAAACTAATACTTTGTATGCTTTTAGTTTGTAAATTTTTCATACTCTAATAATAGCTTTAAAAAAAGTATTGCACAAGGGATAAGTTTTTTATGTGTTACTTATCGACAGCAGAATTTAGGTGTTGTTTTATCTTTTCTTCTATTTCTATGTAAGTTGAGCATGCCATTAATTCTTGTCTTAACTTGTCGGCAC
>CAZHJE010000036.1:0-7157 GCA_964532965.1 uncultured Candidatus Saccharibacteria bacterium | reverse complement strand
TCCTCTTTCGCGTATTATCCCCATTGATTTCATATTTTCAGAATATCAGAATGTATAGCCTGCGTCAACATATATATATGTCTGTATGTCATCATACATTTATGACACAACTAAAAGTTAGGATAACTCTGTATGTGAAATTTGGGGCAAAGATTACCTACTAACTATGTAGCTGGTTAATCTATTTGTTTAGTAATAAACGCGTTATAATCTTGTTATGGAGACTATAAGTATTAAGGGTGCGCGAGAACATAACTTGAAAAACATCTCCGTTGAGATTCCAAGAAACAAGTTGACAAGCATAGTTGGCGTATCTGGTTCGGGAAAGTCCACTTTAGCCTTTGACATTATATTTGCGGAAGGCCAAAGACAATATTTAGAGTCTCTTGGCACATTTGCTGCTAAAAACCTTCAAAGAACCGAAAGACCCGATGTAGATGAAATAAAAGGCTTGTCGTCAACTGTAATGATAGAACAGCGGCAAATTGGAAAAAGCGCACGCTCCACAGTAGGAACAGTGACAGAAATATACACATACCTTAGATTACTTTTTTCTCGGTTTGGATCAGTGAAAAGCTTAAGTGCAGGGCATTTTTCCTTTAACACCGCATTGGGTGCTTGTAAATCTTGTAAAGGTTTGGGTATCGAAATATCTGTAGATCCAAATTCGGTTATTGACTTTAATAAATCTCTAAATGAAGGGGCGGCTTACGATACTACTTTTAAACCAAACGGGAGATATTTTAATATTCTTAAAACAACTAAAAAATTAGATTTTGATAAACCTATTAGTACTTACAACACAGAAGAGCTGAACTTTCTTTTGTATTCTCCACAAGTTGTACTGAAGAATACAGACCAGGGATTTGTCCAATCATACAGCTGGGAAGGGATAATCACTCATATTGTTCGTCAATCTAAAGATCTAAGAGGTATATCAGAAACTAAAGCAAAAAAGAGCAAAAAAACATGGATCATAAAACCTTGTATTGTATGTAATGGTTCTAGGTTAAATGAGATTGCAAATGCTTCTCAGATAAATGGTAAAAACATTGGATATTATGCTAACCTTCCTCTAACTAAGCTAAACAGTGAGATAAAACTTATTAATTCAGCTACAGTAAAACCCATTGTTGATAGAGTTTCAGAACTAACCAAAGGTGTAGTAGATATAGGTATAGGCTATCTTTCCCTAAACAGATCGGTAGAGACTTTATCAGGAGGGGAAGCTCAAAGAATAAAGCTTGCTCGGGAACTTGGCAGTGATCTAATTGAACTCGTATATATACTAGACGAACCAACAGCAGGGTTACATCCCAAGGATATCTCAAATATGGTCAAAACCTTAAAGGGCCTAAGAGATTCTCAAAACACAGTAATTGTTGTTGAACACGACCCAATTGTAATGATGCAGTCAGATCATCTTATTGAAATAGGACCAAAAGCAGGAAAATTTGGGGGCGAGGTAGTATTTTCGGGAGCTCCTAGTGAAATTATTAGTAATAAAGACTCAGTAACAGGTAGATATTTGTCTGGTAGTGTAACTTCTTTGAGCTTAAGACAAAGGAGAAAGCCTACAGGATTTTTAAAGATTGAAAATGCTAATTTGCACAACCTTAAGAATATAACTGTAGATATACCAAGAGGTGTGTTTACTGCGGTGACTGGGGTTTCTGGATCAGGAAAAAGTTCTCTTATAAATGATGTTTTTGTTAAGAAATATCACGATCAAGTCATTTTTGTAGATCATTCACAAGTGGGTGGAATGGTAAGAGGTAACATTGCAACATATTCAGGGGCGTTTGATTATATCCGTGATGTATTTGCTCACGAAAATAATGTGAGCAAAAGTTTGTTCAGCTTTAACAGCAAAGGTGCATGTCCTGACTGTGGGGGTTTGGGTTTTAATACTATCAACATGCACTTTATGGCAGATGTAAAAATGGTTTGTGAAACCTGCGAAGGCAAAAAATATATTCAAGAAGTGTTAAATTATAAATATAAAAATAAAAGCATTTATGAAGTATTGGAAATGACATCCGCCGAAGCGTATATGCTTTTTGAAAATGCACAAATTAAGCGGCGGTTGGCGCTACTGACAGAAGTAGGTTTGGATTACCTAAGTCTAGGCCAGACATTAGATACTTTATCCGGTGGCGAATCCCAAAGACTAAAATTAGCTAGCAAATTGCATAAAAAAGGTGAATTTTATGTTTTAGATGAACCTACTTCTGGCCTGCACTTTTCAGATATAGAAAATTTGCTCAAGTTACTTAATAGCTTGGTAGATAATGGGAACTCGGTCTTAGTTATAGAACACAACGTGGAAGTTATTAAAAATGCAGATTGGATCATTGATCTTGGCCCTGAAGGTGGGGATGCAGGAGGACATATTGTAGCTCAAGGAACTCCAGAAGAAGTAGCTGGAATTGAGAGATCCTATACAGGACAGTTCTTGAAAACTGCTATTTAAGTTTTATCTATTAATATTAGTATTCAAACCGGTTTCTTCCACGAATTTTTCAACCCAAGAGGGTAAATGATTTTATATTTTTCACAATATTCGACATACACCATAGTTTGATTTTAATTTGTTTTAATTGCATGCCAACGCCAGCTTGTGCTAGTTAACCACAAACTCTTACACAAACATTATAAAGGCGGTATAGTTATAGTATGAACTGGTCACCTGCTTCTAATTTCCTTAGAAAACTAAATCGCAAAGCCACATATCCTTTAATCATATTGCTACTGTTTATATGTATGCTATATATTTCACAAGTTAGTTACGACTTTGGAAACAAAAAAGGAGTGGCTAGCTGTGGTAACAAACGGGTTACCTGTGTATCAAACGCCACTTTCTACGGCATTTTAGACATAACAGCTGATTACACCTTAAAGCAAGAATTGAGAAAGAACTTCGAAACAATTGTTATCGAAAATCTGGATAAACGTGATAACACTAATGTACACATTCTATATCTTTCAAAAGATTCAAAGTTAGTTGTGCCTTCCTTATTGAGTGACTATGATTTTATTTTATTCACTAGTAACCATTTTTCGAATCAAGGTTATGGTTTGGCAGGCCTTAAGTTCACAAACAATAAATTTACACCACTAGATGAGGTAGAAACCCAAGATTATATATACACTACATACAGCGCCGATGATGGTTATTGGGGAACACTTAATATTAAAGCAGAAAATAAGATACCCCGTAAGGGCATGTTCTTTCATGAAGAAAAAATAGTGCCTGAAGACATGGTGTTTTATGGTGGGGTTATACTGCATGCTAAAAGTAAAGAAACATTAGAAAACTTCAAAGATATAGCAACTAAAAATATGGCAATTATTGATGGGACATATACTACTCCAACATCTAGTGCTATTCCTGATAGGATCCTAAAGCCGCAAAATTATACAGACAGCAATGGTAAATACACTTTATATCTCCCTGAGAGTTACAAATTTGAGAAGCAGGATGAGTATTCTTCAAATGAACTACGATTAAACGCTGGTACAAAAAATATGTGTATAGCTCTTAAGGGTATAAGTAATGAGCCTTGTGGCTTTTCGACATCGGGCTGTACCTGTTGTAATACTGGCTGCGGGTTTCTTGATCTCGTGCTCTATTTATCTCCAAATGGAGATTTAGAGATGGAAACAGTACTAACTAAAGGGCCTGACGGGAATAATGCAAGATTTGTATACTCACCAAATAATCGTTGGATATTGTACTCAAGTTCATTTTCTTCTGATGATGTAGACTATAGAGACGGTGTTATTGAATTAATTATTGCCAGCGATAGTGTAGAAAGAACTTATTAATTAATACAAGATGGAAAAGGCACTTGCGTTTAAATTGGTGACCCCACGGGGAATCGAACCCCGATTTACAGACTGAGAACCTGTTGTCCTAACCGTTAGACGATGGGGCCTAACTTGCAACAAATCTACCAAAAATATACAATTAATACAATGCTTAAATCAAAAAATGTATTAGGGCTAGTTCCTCTCTTATTGTTATCTTTTTACACATATTTTATGTTTACTATGTATACCCCAAAAGTTCTTGCCGAAGTTAGAGAAGTTAAGGGTGCTAAATCATCATATTTTGTAATACCATATCCTAAAAATGCTATAAAAGTGGCTTCTAACAAAACACTAGAAACAGAACAAATAACGTTAACTACAGAACAATCTATAGACAAAGCTCAAGAATTTTATAGAAATGTTTTAATTCCAGAAGATTGGAAAACCGAAAAAATAAGTAAGCAAGAAGCAAACATCACAACAATATATAAAAAGGACGATAAAAAAATAATTATTACTACATCAAAACAAGGCCAAAATAATCCTAACACAACAGTAATCAGTATTGAAATATCAAATAACTAATACATTTATTCTTTAGTACCTACAAGATATATGGCTCGCCATGGTCTGTAATTTGTAGTATAGGTATCTTTAAAATGTTCTTTTCCCTCTTTGGTAACAATTCTAGTAAATGATGCAGTAGCACCACCTGCAGCAAAATCCACCTGCTTAACAACACCTCTTGGAAGTGAGGGATCATCTTGATAAAGTGGTGCAGGCGGAGCAGATACATTGGTGACTATTGGATCTGTTATTTGAATCTCTCTATCATCAGGGGTACCAAATATTTTAAAGCTTAATTCATCGTTATCTTTGTCAACATATGACTGCAGTAAAATATAATTTGGGGTATCGTTTTTAAATTGGAAATCTAAGCTAGGTTGGTAAATAGACGCGTCAAAACCAATTGGAGACTCAATTTCATAATAATAAACTCTGTAATCATGTGGGTGTCTAGTAACAATAGGGAGACCAGAATCTAGTACTGCTCTAAACAATGTAGTAGATGTTTGGCACACACCACCCCCGTCACCAAGAACAGTCCTACCGCTGGCTATTACGTATGCAGATGTGTAACCTGTATTTCTACTAATCTCCCCAACTGCACTGTTAAAAGAATACACCCCACCAGGAGGTACAAGTATGCCATTAGTTCTTTCGGCGGCAAGAGATAAATTGTGTATTCTTGCTTCTGCTGAGCCAGTATATTTAGATTTGCCCTCTCCTAACAAAGAAAAGATACCATACTTAGAAACATTAGCTTTAGAATCAGATACTACCCTAAATGGAATTTCTACATCACCACTTGCCTGTAGATCAAATAGGGCTACTTTCATCTTATCTGTAAATTGTTTGACATCTAATTCTTTGCCGTTTTCAATTATTTCAAACTCAACTACCCTATTGTCGCGTAAATCAGTTACTTTGCCCCGTGGTAATTGATTGACTTCTGACGCAAGTATATCTGTATAGGCCTCAAAACTGCTTGTATTTAAACCTAAAACAACAGTATCTTCAGATAATCTTACTTGCATAAAAGAAAGTAATAATTCTTTATCTAAATCCCATGTATTCTCTTCTGTTTTTAAAACTATATCTTTTTTTAAATATGCTTCAGCTGTATGTTTAAAGTTTTCTAAATTCTGACTAACAATTTTTGGTTTAGCTTCTACCACTTTAAGTGGTTTATCAGAATAGTCTAAAGTATCAAGAGAGGAAACAACGACATTATATAAGTGATCGTCATCTACCTTATAGCCTTGTTCTTCTGAAACAATACCGACAGTTCCATCCTCGTTTAGTATGTATTTTGCATCTTCTGGTAATTTATTTATTTCTCCCTTTATAGTAGATAAAAACCCAGACAAAGCATCATGATCTACTTCATAATATGCACTGATTTTCAAACGTTTAAACAATCCTGCTATTTTATCTTTAGTATCTATTAGTATATTCCCGGTTCTACCAACCTCGAACGCTCTTGTTACGGTAGCGTCTGTAGTGTATGTTAGCTGAATATCTGCTGGTATTAATTCAAACACCATATCGTTATGTTTTATGTTTAGCGATTGCGGTAATAACCTAATATGATTTGCTAGTACCTCTTCTGCTTGATTAAAAGTTAAACCTCCAAGATTAATATCGCCAACATAAACACCAGGTATTATCTTTTTTGCAAAATAAAAATGATACAGTGTCGTTAGAATAAAAAAAGTATATAGAAAGTATATTATGTATCTGGTATTAAATTTCTTTAAATTAGTTTTTATCTTTCTCATCAATTATCATTAAAACTACTTCTTTATACTGCTTGAAGTACCGGTAGATATACTAAAAGGATTTTTAAAATTCTTAATTAAGTATTTACTCGGATCTTCTGACATATCAATCACTTCATCAGCATACTCTACTAATTTTGACGAGGCTGTCTTACCAAAAACTACAATCTCAGTTTTAACGCCCCGACTTTTGGCATATTCGAGCAAATCGATATAATCCCCATCTCCGGATACTAAAATCACCACGTCTATTTTTGGTAACATTCTAACTACATCCATACATATACCTACATCCCAATCTCCTTTTTTACTTCCGTCGTAAAATACTTGCAGATCTTTTGTTTTAACTTCGAAACCTCGATGATAAAGAGCATCAAAAAAGTCTTTTTCGGTACCAACATCTGCTTTAATAACATAAGCAAAAGCACGTATTAGTCGTCTGCCAGCAAGTGTCTCTTTTAATACCTTGCCAAAATCGACTTTCGAAGAATACAGATTTTTTGCGGAATAATACATATTTTGAACATCTACAAATACAGCTACTTTTTGTTCTTTATGATTTATACTGGACATATACTGTAATTTTAGCAGAATATCTTAATTTAAGGTAAAATAAGCAGGAAATTAATGTATCAACTTGTAATTTGAAGGGAGGGGAACGTATATGCTAGATAAACTAAAAGCAATGCTTGGTATGACTACTAATAGTGCAAATACTGTAGCTACAGACGCTAAAAAAGAAGATATGACCAACACAAGTGACACAACCACTGATAAAAAAACATGTGACAAATGTGGTAAAGAAGAGTGTGGGTGTGAAGATGGCGATAGCTGTGGATGTGATGATGATAATTGTGGGTGCGGTCATAATCATTAATCTTGATTTCAATGGAATATAGTTGTGCTTATGCTTTGCCATAAGCAATATTGGGGGATAGTCTAATGGTAGGACGTTGCGTTCTGGCCGCAAAGATTGGGGTTCGAATCCCTGTCCCCCAGCCA
>CAZHJE010000035.1:0-7405 GCA_964532965.1 uncultured Candidatus Saccharibacteria bacterium | reverse complement strand
TTATTAGACTTGCAAAGGATGAAACAACGATTGATTTTCTTTTAACCCAACGCAAAGGTCCAATGCAATATTTTGTAACCAGCATTTCTCAGCTAGTTATACAAGATACTAAAAATGAATTTTGGGTTAGATTTCCATTTACAACAATGAACCTTATGTCGGCATTTGTACTTTACTTACTTTTAAGTAAAATTACAAAAAATAAATACGCGGCTTTATTTGCAACACTATTTTACGTTATTAACGGTTTTATAGTAGGATTTTCTCGTATTGCACAATATCAAAATTTAAACCTATTATTTTCTCTTTTAGCAATTTACTTTTATTATCATTTGATAGAAAAAAGTACTAAATTATTTAGATATTCATTGCTTGGTACATTATCATTTTGTGTCTCGTTTTTGTCTCATTGGGATGCAGTATATATTGTCCCGATAGTAGTCTTCATTTTTATAAAATTTTTAAAAAGATTAGATCTCTCAGGGCACTATAAAAAAAGAATACTTTTATATAATTTTTTGTTGGGTTGCATTGTACTTTTACCGGTTTTGATTCCTTATTTTCATACATATACAAACAATATCTTTAATCAAGAATATTTTGATAAACGGTTGGGTTTTAATTCATATCCTATACAACGCCATCTATATATATTCGAATTGTATAATCCATTTCTTGCCTTCCCTGTTTATTTATTTATTTTGCTTTTATCACTTGTATTTATTAAAAAAACATACCCATATCTAATTTGGTTTATTTTTTCATTTGTTTCTATAGCTTTTTTTATGGAAAAACCCGGTACTCATATATATAATTACCTTCTCCCAATAATATTTCTTAGTGCTATTGTAATACATCAGTCCTATTTAGATTTAAAAAAAGATGCAAGATACATAAAATATTCGTTGTTTGGGGTGTTAGTAATAATTATATCCTTTTTATACATACAATCTTATACAATATTTGTAAATAATTCATTAGAGTATCCGTGGGAAGAAAAAAAGATTCTTTTTTTTCAAACAACAAAATATGTTGACAAAGAGGTACTGACATTTGGTTTTCCGCATTATAGAAACTGGAAAGAGGTTGCTAAAATTATTGATCATGACCCAAACAATTGTAGTTATATTACAAATGAAGGCAAAGAAATCAGCCAAATATATGTATTAACAAGGTATGGACTAATTAATGATGGCAGATGTTATTACATTGCAGATGTGACAAAACCGTTTATATCAACAAGAGATAAAATAGTGTTTCCAAAAGTAAATGATAATAGGTTGGTTTATAAGTATCAAAGAAATGAAAAAACTTTGTTAAAATTATATAAAATTGAGTAATGTTATGGAAATCTGTTCATGGAATATAAATGGTATTAGGGCTAGTAGAAAAAAAGGCTTAACCAAATTCATCTTAGATACAGCTTATGATACATATTGTTTTCAAGAAGTGCGCGCTACACAAGATATTATTGACGAGTTCTTGCAAAAAAATATAAAGCCGCAGTATTTTTATAATTATCTTATTGCAGATAAAAAGGGCTATAGCGGTGTTCTAACAATATCAAAAAATAAACCGACAAGAGTATTGCACGGAATTGGTAATACAGACTACGATTCAGAAGCGCGTGTATTAACTTTTGAGTATGCTGCATGCTATTTAATAAATGTTTATGTGCCACATCCAAAACGGATGCCTTTTAAGTTAGATTTTATGGAACATTTAAATAAATTTATTAACAACCTTAAAAAAACAAAACCTGTGATTGTTGTTGGAGATTTTAATGCATGTCACACAGAACTAGATCTTGCAATGCCAAAGCAAAATAAAAATAGTTTAAAATTTACACCAGCCGAGAGAGAAGTATTTGATGCCTTGCTAAAGCTGGGATTACTAGATTCTTATAGATATTTAAATACAACAAAACAACAATATACTTTTTGGGCAAATTCAAAAGATAACATTGTTAGAAAAAATAATGTTGGATGGCGAATAGATTATATTTTAGTAGATATTAAATTGAAAAATAAATTGCAAGCAGCAACTATACTAGACAATGTATATGGTTCAGATCATTGTCCAATACACGCTTGTATAAATGTATAGATATATACTATGGATCATGTTGCAATACTTAGAAAAGCTAATATCAAGAAAGACGATAATTTATTAAGGGATATCTTAAATGGTATAAAAACCATTGAATCTAGATGGTATGTCAATAAAACAGCTCCTTGGAACCAAATATTCGCAGGTGATGTAATATATTTTAAAGAAGCTGGTTGCCCTGTCACTGCAAAGGCAACAGTGACTAGTGTTATACAGTATGCTTATTTAGATGACGTAATAAAAGAAGAAATAGTTACTAAATACGGCAAACATATAGCACCTAATACGTCAAAACATGCCTGGGATTTATGGCTGAACGCTCAGAAGAAAAAAAAGTATTGTATATTAATATTTCTTTCTAGTGTAGAAAAGATTGTGCCGTTTGATATTGATAAACGTGGCTATGGGGTTTCTAGTGCATGGCTTTGCGTTGGAGACATAAATACTGTTAAGATTATTGGTAAAAAAATCCGTGGGGGGAAAAGTGTTGACAAAAGTTTTTAAGTAATATATAGTAGCCATACTCTAATCATCTTTGATGGTTAGGGTGCTTGAAAAAACCTCTTCGGAGGTTTTTTCTTTTTATATAGTTTATATAGTCAGTTTATCGAATAACCATATTTATCTAATTCTTTTTGTTAAATCAATAGTGTAACCATACTATTTGTTTTTATTGATGTTTATTAGGTTGTTTACTATAATCGATTTATATGAATTTGCGAATTCCTGACAATCCAGCAGAGAGCTATTCATCTCCAGAACAACGACTTTCTGCGCTGAAAGATGTATGTTTAGAATGTTTAGGTGGCACCCCATTACTTCTAAATGAAAATATAGTATTACCTTTTGTTCTAAAAGCACGAGAGGTCGGTTTAAAATCTAGTGATTTGGATGTGTTAATGGCTGCAATAAATAATTCGAGGTTTGCCGATGTTAGAGACTACATGACAATAGCGGAGTTTATTGCTTATACACTTGATGAGATGCCCTTCCAAAATAAAGTAGCGTGCGAAGCACTTCTTAATTTAGAAAATGAACGCATCCCTGAATATTTAGGCAGGCATTGGGAATTAATTAAAGAAGTGGCTGGTCCGGAAACTGTAAATAATCTCTTTTACGAATTAATTACATCTCGCGTAGGAGTTGGCGACAAATTCTCGAATATTTTAAACCGCGCTGAAATCATATATATTTTTCAGCACTGCAATTTTGATAGTTACATGCATGTGACAAATCTCCTGACCTTATTATATGGCCTTGAGAGTGATCTGCAAATACCTCAGCAATTTCTTACCAAACTTTTAGATGCTTCCTTAAATTTTTATGGACAACCTCATGAGTTGTTTGCCACGTTACAACGATTTAAGAAACAAATCGGATTACAACATTTTTATAGATTTAGGGCAGATAGGGACTCTTATTATCATTACGGAGAGGTAGCTGCAAATTTAGACTTATTTGGAGGTATCCCTGAAAATGATTTGACGGCTTTTGCAGATGTATCTGGACATGTGTTTTTTTTTAACCTTGATAGAGTAACGGAATTTTATCCATACACTGGATTAGCAAACTGCGCAAAAAGTTTACGTACTGAAGGCTACGAGGATTACTACCCAGCTATAGTTGACTTTAGTTTACAATCATACAGATATGAAACAATACGCAGACTTGCATTACTTTCCTCTGCTGAAGACATATTACCTTTTCTAGATATTGATAAACTAGTTGTTGCTGCTAATGAGCATTTTAAAAATGGAAATTACACTCTTGCACATAGCGCATTAAAACTTATTTCATTATTCACAGATTTACTTCATAATGATATCGGTTTACAGTTTAATGAGGACTCCATACCTTCTATGAAAGGTTCAAGTCCCTTAGTAAAGTATGCTAGTGTTGATTTGCTAAAGACTGCTGTTGATTTTTATATTAAAGAGGGTCTTTTAGCGTCTTTACAGCTTCAGGAGTATGAACATCTTAATCCGTCTGGGATAGATACAGTATCAGGGCTTGTATCGGAACAACAAGAGTTTGCACGTATTTCTGATAGAATTCAATTTATGACCCTTAAGAATAAAATGTTACAAGATACTGTAGCCGATTCTTCATGGGCACTAACGTATCTTGTAATTGCTATTGGATCGGAATTAAAGCATCAGTATGATTGCTTTGCTTATCAACATCTTGCAGTGCCATTCAATATGGATAATATTTTCAACATGACTAGAGAAGAGTTATATGTATTTTTTCATCAAGCACGCATAATTTTTGAGCACAGTGGGTGGATGAAGTACTTTGGAGGTGAAAAGTGGGCACGTATTGCAGAATTAGGTGAGCAGGTTACTGTATCTGATGAGGCAATGAAACATTTCTCTACATATTTATTAGATCGTTTATATGACATCCAGCACAATACAGGTGGTGTTTTTGATAAAGATTGGCGGTTAAAACCAAGTACGATGCTTCCGTTTGTTCTTGATGCTAAGCATTCCTCGACTAATGTATTAGAATTAATCAGTAGATTGAGAGCAATGGGTGTTGTTAGCCAAGAAGACCATGACCAATATTTTTCGCTTGCTACGAAAGTTGAGCGATTAAAGCATGCATCAAAGAAAGCACGCGGGTACGAGTAATTGTTTGCAGACATACAGTTGGTTAATCTGAATGCAAAAAGAAACCAGCGTTTGCGAAATACAGTTGCTTATGTTCCTAATTTATTGTATATCCCCATTTATCTAATTCTTTTTTCCACATTTTCCAATTAGGCATATGTTTATTTAATAGTTTATAAAAATGTTTACTATGATTGTGTTGAAGTAAATGACAAAACTCATGAATTAACACATATTTAATACATTCTTTGTGGGTTTTTATTAACCAAGTATTAATTGCTATATTACCCTTAGTATCACAACTTCCCCATCTACTCTTCATCTTTTTTAATGTCACATTTGGGGTAGTTAGTTTATATATATTAAACTCGTTAAATAATGTGTAGGAGTAATTTAAAATATGTTCGACTGCTTGATTATAATACCACGTACTCAGTATAGTTTTTGCAGAATAACTATTATGTATTCTGCTGGTATATACCACTAAGTTATTATTTTCTATTTTTACCGCATCTTTAGTAGACGGAATTATAACTAACCTGTAATCATCGCCAAGAAAGCTGTGCTGTTCGTGTTGTATATATTCCAGTGGTTTAATATTTAAATTATTAAAATAGTTAAGTTTATCTTTTATCCATATTGTTTTTGATAATATAAAGTCGTTAATCTCGTTTTGCTGTGTTTTATATGGAACTGAAACCACAAGCGATTTAGTTGAATATATGCTTAGTGCAATGCTTCGTTTTCTTTTTTTAGAATACCTTATTTCAAAATCAATATCGCACTCCCCTATTCTGTATTTTTTAATCTCTTTAACTATGTTTTTCATATATCTTTTGTATTTTACTACTTAAATGAGGTATAATGCATCCCTGTATGAACCTACGTAATATTGCAATTATCGCACACGTTGACCATGGAAAAACCACACTAGTTGATGGCTTGTTAAAGCAGTCGCATACCTTTAGAGACAATGAAGCATATATGTCACAAGATTTGATACTAGACTCAAATGACCAAGAAAGAGAGCGAGGTATCACAATTCTTGCGAAAAACACTGCTGTTATATATAAAGGTGTAAAAATAAATATTATCGATACTCCCGGGCACTCTGATTTTGGAGGGGAGGTAGAAAGAACATTAAATATGGCAGACGGTGTACTACTTTTAGTAGATGCCCAAGAAGGTCCTATGCCACAAACAAAGTTTGTTTTAAAAAAGGCATTAGAGTTAGATTTAAAAGTAATAGTTATAATAAATAAAATAGATAAAAAAGATGCAAACATTCAACAAACAATACATAAACTATCTGATTTATTTTTAGAGTTAGCAACTCATGAAACACAGCTTGACTTTCCAATACTTTACGCAATTGGTAGAGAAGGCAAAGCGTGGGAAACAATACCTGAGGACTATTCTGCTAATTCAGATTTAACACCAGTATTTGAAAGTATTTTAAAATACATTCCACAGCCGAAATTAAGTAATGACGCCCCATTTCAAATGCAAATTACCACACTTGATTGGGATAATTACAAAGGCAAATATGCAATTGGAAGAGTAAAAAGAGGTAGTGTTAAACCTGGAATGAAAGTTATTCTTATGAAAGCAAATGCTATGCAAGAGGAATGTATTATTGATAAGGTGTATGTTAGTCAGGGATTAAATAGAATTGAGGTAGCTCTTGGTGAATCTTCTGATATTGTTGCTTTGACAGGCATTAAAAACGCAGATATAGGAGATACTGTTTGTGATATTTCTTTGCCAGAAGCTCTGCCGTTTATTAGTATTGAAGAGCCAACGTTAAGCATATCTATTGGACCAAATACATCACCATTTAAAGGTCTAGATGGACAATATTTTACAAGTAGATTGATTTTGGCACGAATAGAAAAAGAACTTCAAACAAATGTTGCAATGAAGTTTAACATTGATTCAAACGGACAGTACATATTATCTGGGAGAGGAGAGCTTCATTTGTCAGTATTTTTAGAAACGTTAAGAAGAGAAGGTTTTGAAATAGAGGTTGGCAAACCAAAAGTTATTACAAAACTAATCGATGGTATCGAAATGGAGCCTTTTGAAGAATTAACAATTGATGTCGATAATGAGTATATTGGAAATGTTAAAAGCGAAATTGGCAAAAGAAAAGGTGTTTTACTTTTTCAACAAGAGTTAACACAAAATACCTCGAGACTAGTATTTGAGGTATCTACGCGCGGCATTTTAGGTTTACGAAACGTATTACTTTCATTAACAAAAGGCACTGCTGTAACAAGTAGTATGTTTTTAAAGTATGAGCCGCAACAAGGCATAATTCAAAAATTAAGAAAAGGAGTGCTCATTGCATCTGATACGGGTAAAGCTGCAGCATATGGTCTAAGAGTTGCGCAAGATAAGGGTCCGGTATTTATTGATCCACAGACGCAAGTTTATAAGGGTATGATAATTGGTATTAATGGTACTGATTCAGATTTAGAAATTAATGTGTGTAAAGAAAAGCAATTAACAAATAATAGATCAGTGGGCGAAGATGCGGTATTTTTGAAACCTGCTATAACACTCAGTTTAGAGCAAGCGCTTGGCTTTTTGGAAGATGATGAATTATTAGAAATTACTCCTAAAAATTTAAGATTAAGAAAAAAGATATTAGATGCGACTCAAAGAATGCGAGCAGTTAGAAA
>CAZHJE010000034.1:0-8192 GCA_964532965.1 uncultured Candidatus Saccharibacteria bacterium | reverse complement strand
AACTTTGTTTTCACCGTGGACATCAGAACTTTTAAACTTTCCAGCACATATAGCATCATTAAAGAGTATTTCATTAGATATAACAGTTATCTTTTCATCTATATTTGTGGCCCACAGCTCTATATAATCTTTTATAGCCGCGGACAAAATTATAACTGTATGGCCATTATCAATATGTTTTTTTAGTAATCTAACTACATTGGAATTGTTATACTCTGGTAATATTTTGGCAAATGAATAACAAAAATGTTTAAACTGATCTTCAGAAATACCTTTCAATCTTTTTAAATTTAATTGCTTTACAAAGCTCCTGTTTCTTACTACCGGTATTTTAATTAGAATCTTAAAAAAAAGATTTAATAAATGAGGTTTTTTTTCGCGCCTTGCATATACATAATCACAAAATGCAGAATATGTTTGAGAATTAACTAAAGTACCGCAAAAATCGAAAATTGCTAATATATTATTTTGGGACATTTAATAAATAGCCCTCTAGAACAGATATGAATTTATCAGTATGAGCATCATCACCAATAGAAGTTCTTATAAAATCATCTAAAACTTTAGCACTTAAATATCTAATAAAAATTCCATTTTTTTCAAAACAGTCTCTTAGATTATCTCTGTTATCGTTTTGTATTTTAAATAAAACGTAATTTGCAACACTTGGGACATAATCAATGGCTCTTTCTGCAAAATACGTTTCTAATCTACCTCTATTTTTTCTTACAGTAAGGACATAATCTTGTACAGTTGGTATATTATCTAACAAATACATCGCGGCATTTTGTGCAAGTTGGTTTATAGATTTGGGGTTCCAAAAATTTTTTAACAATTCTATGTTTTCTTTAGATGAAATAACATATCCAAGTCGCAAAGAGGCTAAACCAAATGCTTTAGAAAATGTACGTACAAAAAAAACATTTGAAAAAGTAAGTAACGAAGAGTAAGAAAACTCAAATGACTCAAATTCCAAGTATGCCTGATCAATTATTAAAGAGACATTTATCTTATCTAATTCTTTAATCAATTGTAAAAGTTCTTCATAAGTGTACGAGAATCCCAAAGGATTATGCGGTGATATTAAATAAAAAACTGATACATTCGACTGTTTTACAAACTTAATAAGTCTATCTACCGAAGGTCTTTTAAAAAAGGGTATAGATGAAATATAACACATACGACCGCCTCGTTTTTCAACATATATTCTAAAGTTGTCATAAGAAGATTCTATAGTACCAACTAATATATTTTCTGATACTAATAATTGACATATATTATCTAAAGCATCATCACTACCGTTGTAATAAAGCACGTTATCCATAGGAACACCTGTGTATTCGGTTAATTTAGAAAATAGCTTATAATTTAGCGTATTTGGGTAATAATTAATCGACATATTTAAAATCTCATGGGATAGATATTCTCTTAAGCCCTTTAAAACCTGTGTGGCCTCATTCCAATCGAGCTTGTACACATTTTGGGTGCTTTTCATCTCCCATACCTTGTGTGGTGAAACAGAATACCTTTTTAGATTTTTAATATATGGTTTCACATCCATAAACCTATTCCTTAAAATTTTGATAAAACCTCATAGTAAATGGACTCCAGACTACGTACAACTGATCGCCATCTATATGATTTAAACAACTTGTCTTTCGCAGCTTGCTTAATCCCATTATATTTGGCATCATCATTACTTGCAACTACTGACTTTATAAGTAACTCTAATTTTTCTAGATCGCCATATGGATAAATGAAACCAGTGGAATCGGCATCTATAATGTATGGATTACCGTAGCTATCACTTGCGATAACAATCTTTCCTTGTGCCATAGACTCTAAAATAGTGTGACTTAACATCTCCCATCTAGAAGGTACTACAACTGCAGAAGCCCCGCTAATGTATTTATATTTAGTTTCCCCTTCTACCCTACCTACAAATTTAACCCTGTCAGAAACACCTAATGCTTCAGAGATGTTTTTTAGATTATTAAGTTCTCCCTCACCTACATCATCTCCAGCAATTACATAATATATTTCTGGTATTTTTGTTAAAACTTTTAGTACATGGTCTAAACTCTTAATCTTAGATATTCTACAAAGGCTTAGTATGTAGGGCTTATCTAAAACAACGGGCTCATATGACTCAAATGCGGCATCCTCTATACCGTTAGGCACTATTAATACCCTATCTTTCGGTGCACCCTTGGAAATTAGATTCTGTTTTTCCCACTCATGTAATGCAATTAGTCTATCGATTTTATTGAGGTATGGTTTTCCATATAAATATTGCCAAAAAAATTTTGCACTTTTATATAGCGTTAAGTGCAAATTATAATCTCCTTCGTATTGAGAGAAACCCCCATGAAATGTCAGAATAATAGGTTTTTTCCCATAGTATTTTTTTAGCAAATGAGTGTGAGGAAATATATTATAATTTCTCAAATGTAAGATGTCAGTGTCTGAATCTATATTAGGCAACCATGTACTAGAAATATTAAAACGTTCTGGGAATCTTTTAACAGAAATACCATCTATTTCTTCTCGATCTTTTAGAACATTAATTTCTTTAAACTTACTTTTCGAAGTGTACACTGTAACATTATGCCCAAACTGTTTCAATATTTTTGCTGTTTGATAAGTAGCCTTTTCTATACCACCAATTGCAGGATGAAAATAAGGCGTTATTTGAGCAATTTTTAATTTTCGTTGTTCAATCATAATAATGTTTATACCAATAATTAAAGCACAAAATACGAAGTAATTTAAATTCGTTATTGTATTTACCAGAAATGTGATCTTTATACAAAGTCTCAACAAATGAATTATCAAAATAACCATGATTTAAATACAAATAACTTTCAAAAACGTCTTTTAATTCATTTTTAATCCAAGACCTCATAGGCACTCCAAAACCCTTTTTCTTTCTATAAACTAGATCATTACTAAAGTATTTTGACGCTAATTTTTTAAGCAAATACTTATTTGTTCCGCTTTTGATTTTCATACCTCCTGGTAACGAAAAAGCATATTCCGCAAGTTTTTTGTCTAAAAGAGGTGATCTCATTTCTAATGAATTTGCCATAGTTGCACGATCTGATTTTACTAAATACCAATCAGGTAATTGCAACTTACAATCAAGATATAAACTTTTGTTAACATGATCATCTGTGGAATAAAGCTTTTCGCATGACGATATATCTTGTGAAATAGTGTCAAGATCAATATTTTTATTACCTATAAGGTTATAGACTTCTTCTGGGGTAAAACCACCTGTTCCAAAGATATACTGCCTTTGTGCAAAGTTCAAATTAAAAGACGAAAATAATTTATAATACATGTTGTCTTTTGGTATGATTTTTTTCGCAAAGAATGCCAACACAGACAAATACCTGTGGTTTTCAATAAACATTTGAGCTTGGTATCGTGGGTATCCGCCAAATACTTCATCACCGCCATCACCGCCCAAAGCAACGGTTATTTTAGACTTAGCAATTTTAGAGATAAAGTGTAAAGGAATTATAGCTGCATCTGCTAAAGGCTCGTCAATATAATCTAACATACCAATAAAATTTTCTTTTATATCAGATAGTGTAAAGTTGTGAAATGATGTATTTATATTAAGTAATTTAGAAACCTCTTCCGCGTAAATTCTCTCGTTTATCGATGAATCCTCATCATAACAAACACTAAATGCCGTTATGTGCTCAGTATGCTTGGACATGTAATACGATATTAGGCTACTATCTACACCACCACTTAAAAATACTCCAAGAGGAACGTCTGACATTAGTCTTTTTTTTACTGCCTCATTAAGTAAGCCTTCAATATTATCTAATACATCAATTTCAGATTGCTTTTTATGTGAAACCTGTATACTTTCTAACTTCCAATAATCTCTTGGGGCTGATAATTTCCATTTATTGATATCAAAAGTTGTACATGATGATGGCTGTAGTTTCTTTATTTCATTAAATATTGTATGTGGGGATGGAATATAACCATAGATAAGAAACTTGTTTAAAGAATTAGTATCAATTGTCAATTTCCTTTTAATATCAGGAAAACTTAATATAGCCTTTATTTCAGAAGCAAATACAAAAGTTTCATTGTCTAAATAATAATATAGTGGCTTTTTGCCAAAGTGATCTTTTGCAATAAAAATGGTTTTTTTCAACTTATCATAAAGTGCAAATGTAAACATCCCCTCTATATAGTTAACGACATCAGCCCCAACCTCTTCGTACAAATGAATACTAGTCTCTGTATCTGACTGACTTTTCCACTTGTGGTTTTTTTTCAGTATTTTTTTAACATCTTTATAATTGTATATTTCACCATTAAATACTATTTCTATAGTGGAATCTTCATTTGACATGGGTTGGTTACCTTGTGTAGATAAATCTATTATAGAAAGTCTTCTGTGTCCAAGCGCAACATTGCCATCTATAAGAGTCCCTCCAGCATCAGGGCCACGTTTTGCTAAGGTCGTAAGTGCAAATTCGAATGAATCTTTACTTATAGAAGTATTTTTATTGACTTTACCTAATATTCCACACATATGTTTTTAAAAAGGATTTAGTAAAATACTGTGCTTTGCACGTGTATCCCACAAAATAAAGTACTTATCTATATAATCGTTGGTTATCATGTAGTTTAAGACGTCGCTAATATTAAATACAGAGGTATTGCTAACCTCTAGTTCTTTGGGTGCAATCGAATACGAAAAAACAGTATCTTTAGTCAACATAGGGGCTTTTGCAAAAACACGAGGTTGTATATTCATATCTATATTAGTCAATTTCAAAGGATTACCGTTTGCATAAAACAGCACACCTTTTAGTTTGTCAGGGTCTATGCCCTCGATTTTAACGATAAGTTTATTATTATCTTCAAGAGATAAGGGCGCTACAAACTTAAACTCATCTTCATTAGAATTACAGCCTGGAAAGTTAAGCGGTTCGTGAATAGTCCGTTTGCTTAAACTATATACAACAAATCTTATATTATTGTTACTCGGAATATTCTCACAGGAAATATCAAGGTATACCTCATAGTGTAAGGTTTTATCCGATGCGGTTGTATCTAAATAATAGTAATTTGTATTTGTTTCAACCTGTAACAAATCAATCAATATATCAAATCTTAACGCTGTTTCAATGATGTCCTCCTTATTATTAGGTAATACAATTACATAGTTGGTAGATGCATCAAAACGACTAATATTTAGATTTTTAATATATTTAACACCGGGAAAATAAACTAAATAATCGTTCACAAACAACGGAACATCGGACTGCAAGAAAAATGATGTATATTTTGTATACTCGTCAAAACGTTTAATTTTGGGTAAAATCACAATATCCCTACCATAATTAAAAAGATCTTTATAAGATAAAGGCCTTTTACTTATAAAATAAGAACTAATATTCCCAATTATAATTATTATAATAGTAAAAAAAATGAGGGCTGTTTTTTCTTTTTTACTAAATTTTAATTCCACGCGGTTATCAAAAAGAAAAATCAAATAGATACTAAAAAATAGTAATACATAATACAAAACAGGTATATGCAAAATTAATTTACTAGAAACTAAGAGTAACTGGGCAAAAAGTAAAACAAAAAACACTTTTTTTAAAATGAATGTATTTGCTTTTTCACGAAAAACGTTTAATCTTTCGAGCCCGCTATAAATCATCTTCATAAATGTAGGAAGCCAAAATATAAAGAGCAGCGATAGTGTTAAAACGTATAAAAAACTCCTATGAGTATTTATTAGCATGTTAGTAATTTCTTTTATTTGAAGTAAAAAGTCCCCATACACGAAACTATCCTGAAACTTAATTTTTAAAAATGCCAATGTGATAAAAGTTATTAAAACAAAAGGCCATCTTAAAATAAGAAATACTTTATAAAATAAATACAACCCGTTGTTCCTAAGCGCGTCATTTTCAAAATGTACTAATTGGTTAATAAATCTCCAAAATAATTCACTAAATGCAATTATTATTCCAAGATACAGTGGGAAAATTAACAAGTTCACAAGCGATAGCAAATTTTCTTTGTTATTATTATCGAAGATATTTAATTGATCTCCACGTAAAATGTAATCATCAATAGTTTTCGATCGGTTATATTCATGAAAATAATCCTTTAGACGAGTTTTATATTTAGGTATAACAAACAATTCTTCTGGTATGTAAAACGCTTCGATATCGCTATCAATATAACGCAATAGATATTTGTCATTTTTACTGTCAAGTGTGATTTTTTCGGATACTGTGTGCACAGTCTGCTCGATATTACTTTTTGTACATGTAACAAATTCAGATGTATATACAGAGTCACAAACAAAAATATATTTATTTAAATTCGATATAACCGATATGCGATCCTCTGATTCCGATAAAAAACTGCTACTCAACACTACAAATGAGTTGGCATGATTGTCAAATTTACTTGCTTCTTTATATGTATATACATCTATTACTGAAAGCTTAAAATTGCGTAATTCATTTGTATAATACTCAATGGGATCTGCAGCATAACCAAACAAAACAAATAAAGGCAGTAGCAGTAGAAATATTTTACTTTTCAAAAATAGCTTCATATATAAGACTTTTTATAAAAATTGCCACTAGAAATATCGTACTATATTGAAAAAGAAAGTCAGATATTCCATTAAATTTATTCAATATAGCAATTACACCGAATAACAGAGACGCAAGCAAGTATACTACTAACTTTGATATTCTTATGTGAAAAAAAAACACAAACATCAAAAACATCGAAAATCCTACAAGTAACTCAAGAGATGTCACTATTAACCTATTAATACCAGATAAATAAATTGGAGCCAATAACATGACCAAAATAACTACAAGTAGCAAATGTTTTTTATATTTTTTAATATACTTGTTATCCGACAAGAATATGCACACATAAAAAAACCCAATTGATAATGATAATAAAAAATAACTCCAATCTATAAACATAATTACCTTAATTTGTATAATACTACAGTATTATCATAAACTAAACCACGATCATTAATCTTATAAAACATTTTTGTGTGATCAGGTTGCACATTATATGAATATGAAGCAACCACCTGCAAAAGATCGCTAGACATAAAAAAATCTTTATCCGCAAAGTTGCTTTCTGTTGAGGAATTAGGGAAATATAAAACATGCGTGCCCCCAACAGATCTAAAATACCCTAGCCCCTCATTAGTTACAAGGCTTCGTGTAAAGTCAAGTGAATTAAAATTGTATTTATTGTTTGTATATCCTCTAATATTTAGTACTTTACGCTCAAAATATGGGATCCAAATAAGGATTTCGTCTGTTTTTGAATATGGATAAACTGCAAATAACGAATCATTCGGTGTATGTTTTTTTATGTATGAATAAATATCCGGAATATTAGAATAATCTGTTATCTCGAGTGGAATGTAAAATTCAATAAAATTAACAATTAAAATTAAAATCACAAGTCCTTTAAATACCGACTTTTTACACCTATTGTAAAGTGCTAAATACCCAAAACCAACAAATATTAAGTTTAAAATATAAGTATAAACACCAAGTCTTGAAAGTACTCTAAGAACAGGAAGGTAGTTAACAAATAGTATAGAGGGAAGATATATCTTATGAAGAGAAATTGTGAAAAACGGAGGCATGCTTAAAAGCATTAAAATCAAAATAACAGGTATAGTTAGAATAATATGCAGATTAGTCTTTTTTTTGTAGATCTTATATACGTAGAACAACCCATACAAAGAAAATGTGATATTAAGTATTCCCAAATAGCTTGATGCATGTTCCTGTTTAAAATAATTACTTGTCAACCAATATCCCCAATCATTTTGTAAGATGTTTATTAATTTCGATGAAACCTTTCCCAAAACAACACTATCGACGGATGGTAATACATAGTACCAGGGTCGCGACGAAAAATAGAAAAAGTCCTCCATACTACGAGAAACATTAAGCATATTAAAATTTAAGGGTGCATTATCTTTTGTTTGAGTAAATGAAGCCGATAAATATGGAAAAAAGTAAATTGAGCACGCAAAAAAAAGGAAGATTAAAGTGTAAAAATACTGCTTTAAAACAAATACATTATTTTCAAAAAATACCTTTGTTCTAATCCTTTCCGCAATCGAATAAAGTAAATATACAAGAAAA
>CAZHJE010000033.1:5848-8616 GCA_964532965.1 uncultured Candidatus Saccharibacteria bacterium | reverse complement strand
CCTGTCCCTAAAAACTTTGATTTCCGCAGGCATGGCTACCGAAAACTGCGGATGATCTATCCTAACAACCTGCTGCTAGCAGGAGGCTTCGGAGTTGATCAATAAGGCGTAGGATGTCCAACAACACGCCAATCACTGGTATCAGTGTTAGCATTAGTGTGTTGAACCTTCCTCTCTCAAGAATCTTTCCATGAGAGAAGATATCCTCCGTCTTTTGCAATTCTTTGCTAGTCTGGCGAACATTCCAGATCGCCGCAATTGCAAATAGAATTGCAGACAGAATGCTGAATTCCATGCTCCGATTATACCCTATAGTATTCTGATTGTCCACATAAGTAAGTTTAGTGAATATTCGTTTAGCTACGCAAACCTTGCGGAGTTTAATAAATAGGTTTTATGTCTTTGTGGTAGAATAGTATGTATGTCAGGGCATTCTAAATGGTCTAATATTAAAAGAAAAAAAGGCGTAAATGATGCAAAAAGAAGCGCCACCTTTACTAAAATGAGTAATTTAATAACTATTGCCGCAAAAAAAGGTGGTAAAGACCCAGATGCAAATCCTAGTTTGCGACTTGCAATTGACAAAGCAAAAGAAGCAAGAATGCCAAAAGAAAACATTGAAAGAGCAATAGCTAGGGGACTTGGCAATTCTGTAGACGGCACTTCTTTAGAAGAGGTTACATATGAAGGGTATGGTCCAATGGGAGTAGCTTTTATGATTTTTGCTGTTACAGATAATAGAAATAGAACTGTAGCAGAAATTAAAACACTATTTAATAAACATAATGGATCTTTAGGCACCCCAGGAAGTACTTCATATATTTTTGATGCTAAAACAAAAGAACCTACATTTAGAGTATCAATTGATGACGAAAGCATTATAGAACAAATTTTAGATTTAGAGTCTGCCCTTGAAGATCATGATGATGTTCAAGAAGTATACTCAAATTACGAATAATGATTATCATGGCAGTAGATCCGGGCACTGCAAAGACCGGATACGCAATTTTGAACTCAAATAATGGCAAAAAAAGCAATAAACAGGGTAAAATATTACCTCATTTAATCGATTGTTCCTGTGTTAATACTCCTAAATCTATGGAAATGCACTATAGATTAGAATTCTTGTATAAAAGTCTTTTCGAAATTGCAAATGAATTCAAACCTAATATAATGATTATTGAAAAGCTTTTTTTTAATACAAACGCTAAAACGGCTATTTCTGTTGGTCAGGCTAGGGGAGTTCCTATGCTCATTGCAGCATATCACAAAATAGATGTTATAGAGTACACTGCATTGCAGGCTAAGTTGCTTTTGGCCGGTTATGGAAGGGCAGAAAAAAAAGAAATGCAAAAAGCGGTTAAAGAGTATATGCAGCTTGACGAAATAATAAAACCTGATGATGCAAATGACGCACTTGCAATGGGGCTTTGCTTTTTGAACAAAGACTATGAAAAATACAATTATTAATTATTTCAACTCAGTTGATCTAAAAAAACTATTTACAAAAAAAAACAGATACTTAGTAGTTTCTTTTGTGCTTACAACTCTTGTTTTTTATGTGACAACTAAAATAAACACACAACAAAACCTGCTACAGTTTATAATCTTACTTTCATTGACTGTGTTAATATCAATGATTTTAATGTACCTTTTAATAAACGAAAGCCTTATATATACGTTTTTTTCACATTTGTTGCCAGTTCATTTGATTGTTGGATTTGTACTTTCTGTTTATTATTTTCCAAATTTAGCACTACCTATAATTATATTAGGCTATATAGCTTTTGGCGTATTGAATTACATTGTTTTTTTAGTAAACAATATATTTTTGGTTATACAAGAAAAGGGGAGTCTAATACCTTTGTATTCTGTTGCAATAACATGGGTGCAAATATTAATAATAGTTATAGCAATACCTTTTTACTCTGGAGTTTATAAACTTCCTTTAAATATATTATTGCAAGGGTTGATAGTTTTAGTTTCTTCCTCATTATTCTACATATATACTATTTGGGGAATAACTTTTGATACAGATGTTAAGAAAACTGATTCAAGAGAGAAACTAGCAATTGTATTCTATTTTGCTTTTATTACATATATCACTGGGCTTGCGGTATCGTTTATTCCTACGGAAACATTCCTTAAAGCTATGTTTATTGCTGCAGTAAATATGTTTAGCATCGCATACATTTATGCTCATTATAAAAATAGAATTACAACACGCTTATTACTTGAGTACGGAATTATATGTTTAATATTTTTTCTTTTATTAATAATTTTTAGACCAGTTTAAAGCTGTTGTTACAGCAAAGAGTAGAGGAGTAGTGGGGGAATACTGTACCCCAGTTCATATAGCCTATAGCACATCGTGTTGTGATATGCTAATATCCGTTAGTACATTTGTCATAATATTAAACTACAAAATATATTGTAATATTGTCATACATATTTTACTGTAAGGTTGTCATACTTTTAGAGTGGGGTATATATGCTGTGGATAAGTATGCGTGAATGTACTCATTAAAACAATAGCTATATTTTTGAGATACGTACGTTTATAAGCAATCAACAATAATTAACTAATTAAATTTATTAAATAAAATATGAATTACTAATAAATAATTTTAATATTGATTATACTTCTACTCTTTTATAAAGTTCTTATATATTTTAAATAGTCCTGTTGTAGAGCCAACCCCTTATAAGACTTCGTTAAACATACATTATACGACGTATTGTCTATGACTACTTTTCACTTCTCTATT
>CAZHJE010000033.1:0-5748 GCA_964532965.1 uncultured Candidatus Saccharibacteria bacterium | reverse complement strand
TTCACTTCTCTATTACTATTTATATTTCTACTTATTTAAATTTTATTATCTACAAAACAAATTTAATAATTAAACATGGTTATGTATTTAGTGTTTAGTTCTCTACTCTTGTATTTGTTATTTGGCTAACTTAATATTAAATTTTAATTATTCGGTAAATCACTACCTTGTTGCATTGGTTATGCTGTCTAAAGCGCTCATTAACATGTCACACCCGTAGAACATGTTGTTGTTACAATAAGAAATACCTATTTGCCTCAAAAATGCCCCAGAATCGATCTTTAAACAAAATTTGTGTATAGTATCATTTAATATTATTTGTATATATGCACTTGATTACAAAATGATACAATTAACATGTTATGAGTATTACACTTGATAAATTATTAATTGATTATCTTGAACATTGTGAAATAGAAAAAAACTTAACTGCGAGCACAATTAAAATGTATCACTTTTATTTAAATGATTTTATAGCGTGGTCTCGTGAGTACTCAAATAAAGAAAAAATTCTTCCTACAGATTTGGATATAGAACTTGTTAGAAAATATCGATTAGATTTAAATAGAAGAATTAGTTTTAAAACGAATGAAGAATTTAAGAGATCGACTCAAAAAACGTTTTTAGTTGCAATAAGAGCATTTTTAAAATATTTAATCGTCGAAAAGAACATGGATGTATTGTCTCCCGATAAAATAACTTTGGGTAAACCTGATCCACGTGTACCAAAAGTATTGGCAGAAGACCAACTAGAACGTTTATTTAATGTACAAAACTTAAATAAAAAATCTGGTATACGAGATAGAGCAATATTAGAAACACTTTTTAGTACAGGACTTCGTGTAAGCGAACTTGTCAATTTGAATATTGAAGACATTAATCTTGATACCGGTGAGTTTGCAGTTATTGGTAAGGGCAGAAAGGTTCGAACAGTATATTTAAGTAATTCTGCAAAAGATTGGTTACGTCGCTATTTAAATACACGTAGAGATCCATTTATTCCCCTGTTTCTTAGATATAGCGGTAAAAAAATGGCAGAAAATGATGCTGATGGGGAATCGCTTAGATTAACTGTAAGAAGTGTTCAAAGATTGGTTAAAAAATATATTACTCGTGCAGGTATTGCAATTGATGCTACGCCCCACACCTTGCGCCATACGTTTGCTACGGGATTGTTAAGACAGGGTGCAGATTTAAGAAGTGTTCAGGAGTTGTTGGGGCATAGTAACGTATCAACTACACAAATATATACTCATGTAACAAACAAAGAGCTAAAAGACACTCATAAAAAGTTTCATAAAGACGTTCAAACAGAAGACGATGCAAAAAGCACATCGACATTAGTTTAGATGGATTAGTTTTTTATCCTTTTACGGTTAAAATATCATGCGCACCGTTTTCTCTGTTTCCTGCACTTGTTACGCGAATAAATTCTGCTTTTTCCCATAACTCAGTTATATTTTTTGCACCGCAATAACTAATTCCTGATCTAACCCCAGCAAGGAGTTTAATTACCACATCTTCTAAGGATCCTTTATAGGGAATTAAACCCTCATAACCTTCAATGTGTCTTGTGTACATTTTATCTTGTACCGTACCATTTTCTACATGTTTAATTTTTTCTTTTTCAGACGTGGAACCATTGTATTGCTTATACCTTTTACCTTCAAATGTAATTATGTTTCCTGGTGCTTCATCTGTTCCCGCAAATAGATTACCGCCCCTAATCGCACTAGCTCCCGCTGCAAGTGATTTAACAATGTCCCCAGAATTTTTAATACCTGCAAGAGGTATATATGTTTTTTTATGTTTTCTGGCTATTTTTTGGACATCAATTAGTGATGCAAATGTTGGAATACCACAACCAGTTTGAACCCTTGTCGAACAAATTGACCCGCCCCCAACACCCACAGTTACAACATCAGCCCCTGCATTATATAAAGCATCGGCTGCTTCACCTGTTGCAACTATTCCCGACATTATTGTAATCTTATCACCAAATTTATTCTTTAGATCATTGGTAAAATCAATAGTTTGTTGCATGTGTCCATGTGCTACATCGACATCAAGAGCAGTCGCGCCTGCCTCAACCAACATTTCTGCCCTTTTAAGCGAGCCGTTTTTTATTCCGACAGATGCTGCCACACGTTGGTTTTGAGAAACTACATCTTTTACTTTTTGTATTTGTCTTTCTTCAGTTTCAAACCTTGGTAAAACCCCAATACCACCAAGTTTTGATATCGCAATGGCCATTTCCACTCCAGTAACAGTATCCATATTAGTAGTAATTAAAGGAATATCAAGCGTAAGCTGTTTTGAAAGAATCGTTTTTAAGTTGATATCCGACCTTGAATTAATTTGCGAATATTTTGGTACTAAGAGTACATCGTCAAAAGATAGTGCATATGGTATGTTAGTTGTTAGCTCGAAACGCACATAATAAAGTCTACAACATGTTCCTACATATTACAAACATTTTCAGTAATAATTTTCGTGCAAAAACTTTTTCTATGTAAAGGGCATAAGCCATATTTAGATATATTTAGTACATGCTCTTTTGTGCCATATCCTTTATGTTTATCAAATCCATATTTTGGGAATTGCCCGTGTGCATGCCCCATTAAATTATCTCTATATACTTTTGCAATAATTGATGCTGCTGCAATACTTATGCTAAGGCTGTCACCTTTGCTAATGTTTGTTTGTATATCTGTTGGTATTGCGTGAATACTAAAATGATCTGTTAATATATGCTCAGGAACGTAATTAAGTTTTTTTATCGCATTAAAAAAGCCATATTGTGTACTATGCGCTATTCCTTTTTTGTCAATTAATGCATTATCAATTTCAATAATTGAGTAACTTATACATTTTTTTATTATAAACTCGTTCAACCTCTCTCTCTTATTTTGTACTATTTTTTTTGAGTCATTTATTTCATTATATGGAGCGTATGTGACGTCGTCATTTATATATTCAAAAAGATGCTCTAAATTTAAAATTACTGCTGCAACAACCATTGGTCCTGCGAGTGGTCCTCTACCGACCTCGTCAACACCTGCAACATATCTTTTTCCTTTTTGAAAAAGATTAAGTTCGTATTCTAACAAATTATTCATTGGTATTTTCTGTTATCGCTTCATCTAGCACTGCCACTGACGTTACTTTATCATTTGTATTTAATTTAATTAGTTTAACTCCTTGTGTGGCGCGTCCTAATGTAGGTACTTGTTTCTCGTCTAGTCTAATAAATTTACCACTTTCTGTTGCAATTATTATATCTTCTAAGGTTCCTTTGCTAAGTATTTTTGCGCTAACTAGCTTTCCGGTTTTATCATTTATTTTGTGTGTTAGTATTCCTGAACCCCCTCTATTTTGCACTTTATAGTCTTCTATGGGAGTTTTCTTGCCGTAACCGCGCTCACTTATTGTCAAAAGATTAATATCTTTACTCTTGTGCGGTATATTAACCATTCCAACAACTGAATCCCCCGATTTTTTAAGTGTAACACCTTTTACTCCTGCAGCTACTCTTCCCATAGGTCTAACGTCATTGTCACTAAATCTAATCGATTGCCCAAATTTGGTTGTAAGAATAATCTCATCACCTTTTGACGTTAAAAGTACCCATGCCAAGTTATCATTATCTGTCATTTTTATTGCAAGAATTCCAGATGTTCTTATGTTTGCAAAGTCTTTTAGGTCCGTTTTTTTGACAATACCTTGCTCTGTGCCGAATACTACGCATTCTTTACTATTATCCAATTGTTCTGAAGTTAATGTTAAGAAGGCTTGAACCTTTTCATCTTGTGCGATGCTCAAAAAATTAACAAGTGCCGTGCCTTTTGCTTTTTTACTTGAATCTGGTATTTCCCATATTCTTAGTTTATATACTTTACCTTTGTTGGTAAAAAATAGTCCAAAATCGTGTGTTTCGCATGTTTTTATTACTTCTATAATATCTTCTTCTTTTAAGTCTTGCCCTTTTACCCCTTTGCCTCCCCTACCCTGTCTTTTATAGCTATCTTCTTTTAGTCGTTTTATGTAACCGTTTTTAGTAATAGCAACTATACATTTTTCATTTGTTATTACATCTTCTTCTTCGATTTCTCCGATTTTTCCTTTTACTACTTTTGTTCTGCGTTCATCTCCAAATTGTTCCTTTAATTTAACTAATTCGTCTTGTACTGTCTTAATTATTTTTTCTGGCGAGGATAATAATTCTTCAAAGTTCTTTATTGTATTTACTATTTCTTTTAGTTCATCTTCAATTTTTTGTCTTTCGAGAGCTGCTAATTTTCGTAATTGCATATCTAGTATTGCCTGTGCTTGTAGTTCTGACAATTTAAAGTTTTTCATTAACCCAAGTTTTGCTGTTTCTGCGTCTTTACTACTGCGTATTAGCTTTATTACTTCATCTAAGTGGTCTAATGCTATTTTTAAACCAAGCAATATGTGCTCTCTATCTTTTGCTTTTTTTAGAAAGAATATTGTTCTTCTTACAACAACTTGTTGTCTGTGTTTTATAAATTCTTCAAGAACCATTTTTAGTGTCATTAATTTTGGTTCATTATCAATTAATGCAACCATGTTGGTATTAAAAGTACTTTGAAGCTGTGTATATTTATATAATTGGTTTTGTACTTTTTTAACTATGGCGTCTTTCTTAAGTTCAACAACTATCCTTATACCTCTTCTATTAGATTCATCTCTTAAATCAGAGATTCCTTGTATCTTTTTTAGTTTATATTGTTCTGCAATCTTACTAACAATGGTAGCTTTGTTAACTTGATATGGTATTTCGGTAACAATAATTTTTGTTTTACCCCCTTTTGATTCCTCTGTTTCCATTTTCGCTCTTGTTACTACCCTGCCCTTGCCTGTTGCATACATTTGGATTAGTTCTTTTTGATCGTATATTATTCCACCAGTAGGAAAATCGGGGCCTTTAACATGTTGTATTAAATCCTCGACATTTGCAGATGATGAAAACCCAATTTTTGTTACTTTTACGCTATAATTATCTTTGATATCAACAAAATCTTTGTCAGTAGGTTTTTCGCCAATAGTTTCTGCGCTGTCAATCATAAAATTAATTGCATTTACTATTTCATTAAGATTATGAGGCGGTATGTTTGTAGCCATGCCGACTGCAATTCCAGAGGCGCCATTTAAAAGTAAATTTGGCAAAAGCGCAGGTAAGTATATTGGCTCGTGGTTTTGAAGGTCATTTAAAACAAAATCTACAGTATCATTTGATATATCTTTATATAATTCCTCTGCAATTTTGTGCAATTTTGCTTCGGTGTATCTCATTGCTGCTGGTGGATCATTGTCTATGCTACCAAAGTTACCTTGGGGGACAATAAGAGGGTATCTAAGTGTAAAGTCTTGTGCCATTCTTACCATTGCATCATATACCGAAGTGTCGCCATGAGGATGATATTTTTTAAGTACTTCGCCTACTACTGCAGCGGATTTATGGAATTTGCCTGTGTAGCCCATGTTTTGGTCTTGCATTGCGTATATTATTCTTCGTTGTACTGGTTTTAAGCCATCTCTAACATCGGGTAGTGCGCGGGAGACAATAACACTCATAGCATAGTCTAAATATGCTTTTTGCATTTCGGTAGTTATATCTGTTTTTACAATGTTTGGATTATTGCTTGAGCTTTGTTCAGTGATTTCATCTGTTTGTTCTTTTGCCATAGCTGAACAATGATACCAGTTTTTTTTGTTGGATTCAAT
>CAZHJE010000032.1:0-8640 GCA_964532965.1 uncultured Candidatus Saccharibacteria bacterium | reverse complement strand
CTTACACGTGGGTTCGAATCCCACCCTCTCCGCCAAAGCACTTGGTGCTAGGATAGAAGATTTGGTAAAATACATACAATGGCAAAAATTAAATCAATAAATCCATCAAATTATCAGGTTCTAGGAGAAGTCGAAATTTCAAGCGCTGTTGATATTGAAGAAAAAGTTAAGCTTGCCCAAAAAGCTCAGAAAGATTGGAGAAATTTGGGAGTAGAAAAAAGAATTGCACTATTGCGCAAGGCTATTGAAGAATTAACATATAAAAAAACAGATCTTGCTCTTTTAGAATCAAGAGAAATGGGCATGCCAATAAGTGAAACACTTATAGATTTTGATGGAAATCTTGATTATGTTAATTGGTATTTTGAAAATGCAGAAAAGTATTTAAGTCCCGAAACAACATTTGAAAATGATAAAGAGATTCATCAGGTGTTTTACGAACCAATAGGTGTTGTAGCTGTAATTATTCCCTGGAATTTTCCGTTTGCAAATTTTGTTTGGGGTGCATTACAAAGTTTAATTGCTGGTAATACCGTAGTACTAAAGCATTCAGAAAAGTGCCCGTTAAGCGGAAAATTTATTGAAGATATTTTTTCTAAACATCTTCCAGAGGGTGCTTTAAGTGAGGTATATGGCGATGGTGAAGTTGGAAAACTGTTAGTTCAACAGGATATAAACATGATTGCTTTTACTGGTAGTACAAAAACTGGAAAATTTCTTTACGAAACAGCAGGAAGAAAATTTATAAAAGCTGTTATGGAATTAGGCGGTTCTGCACCGGGAATAGTTTTTGAAGACGCAGATATTGATTTAGCTGTCGGAAATGTCTGCTTTAACAGATTGCTCAATCAGGGACAGTGTTGTGACGGATTAAAGCGACTTATTGTGCATGAAAATATTTTTGATGAGGTTGTGAAAAAGATTGCCTCAATTTTCTCTACTAAAAAAATAGGAATTGCTGAAGATAAAGACACGGAAGTTGGGCCCCTTGTTTCAAAAAAGCAACTCGATTTGCTCATTGCCCAAGTTGAGGATGCAAAAACAAAAGGCGCGAATATAATAACTGGCGGCAATTCGCTTGAGGAAAAACTTGGCGGTGCATTTTTTGAGCCAACTGTGTTAACTAATATTACAAATGAAATGAGAGTATGGCATGAGGAAGTATTTGGTCCAGTATTGCCTATTGTAAAATTCAAGACAGAACAAGAAGCTATTGCTCTTGCTAATCAAACAGTCTACGGTCTTGGTTCGTATGTTTTTACTGAAAACAAAGAAAGAGCAGAAAGAGTTGCTAGTTTAATTGAATCGGGTATGGTAAGTGTAAATGGTACAAATTATATAATGCCATTTAATCCGTTCGGCGGATATAAGAATTCAGGATTTGGCAGAGAGCATGGCAAATACGGTTTTCATGAAGTAACGCAAATTAAAATAATCGCGAGAGATAAATAAATGTAATGGGTTTATCAGGGATTTGTATAATTTACAAAATACTTATTTAACTTATGCCAAAATTTGTTGATGTTGAAACCCCGTATTCAGGAAATAGTGAGGCAGAAAGTAGAAAAAATCTTCTTTATGCAAGAGCATGTGTTAGAGATAGCTTGCTTCGCGGAGAAACACCTTTTACTTCTCACCTATTTTATACTCAGCCCGGAATATTGGATGATAACATTCCGCAAGAAAGAGAGATGGGCATTAATGCTGGAAAAGACTTAATTGAAGCTCTTCCAGATATTGTTACTGTTGTTTATCAGGATTTAGGAATTTCTAGAGGAATGCAGTATGGCATTGATCGGGCTAAGAAGAGTGGCAGAAGTATAGAATATCGTGTTCTCGGAGAAAATTGGGAAGCAAAAGAACTTAATGTTGCACGAAAACACTCACATGCGCTACTTTGGGGATTCAACCGACAATAATCTATTTATAGGGGACGATCTAAAACTAGTCTACAATTAAGAAGTTCGAGTAGATCTTTATTATGAATAAGCACATACTAATTATAGGAGGATCAAATTACATAGGATGGGAGCTTTTAAGTAAGCTTTCTGGGTATGAATTGATCGTAGTCAATCGAGGAAATAAAGACAGGGCATACCCGGAGAACGTTAAACATATTGTGAGTGATAGGGGTAGCTTGGCTGAGAATTACAAGTCAATAATAGAAAGTTCTGATGCTGTGATTGATATGTGTGCGTATTCATCGGAAGATGTTAAATCTACCATTGAAATTACTAAACATGTTGAGCAATATGTGCTAATTAGTTCTGCAGCAGTGTACTTAGAAAGTGAAATATTTCCTATTTCAGAAAACTTTGAAAAAGGTAAGCACAATACCTGGGGAGAATATGGTTACGGAAAATTAAAAGCAGAAAACGCTCTCATTGATAATATTAATAATAATTGTAGTTATACTATTGTTAGACCTTCATATGTGTACGGTAATTCAAATCCCATACACAGAGAAAGGTTTTTATATGAAAGAATTAGATACGAGGATGAGGTTTTGATTCCTAGGGGTGGAGATGCAATCATTCAGCTTGGTCATGTAGATGATCTGACTGAATTTCTAAAAAAATTAATGTTCAACAAAAAATCTTATAACGAAATTTTCAATTATAGTTCTGAAGAGTATATAAAATTAACTGGATTAGTTTCATTGGCCTCAGAGTTACTAGGTAAAGAAGCCAACACTAAGTTCGTGGACACAAAAAAATTTAACATAAGCGATAGAGAAATATTTCCTTTTGATAATCAAACTTATTTTACAGATATAACGAGAGCTAAAGAGCTAATCGGAATGTGCCCTAAAATTAATCTAAGGGAAGGTTTACAAAAAGCTTTTTTAGAATATGACAGTAAGATTGATTACAAAAAGGTGGTAAGCAGAGAGAAAGAAAAAAGTATAACCGAAAAGTTAAATTTAATTAAATGAAACTGGAACAATAATCTTTGTTTAAGAAAATCCGCCTATACTGCTATAATGCTAAGTACCATGGCTAACATTACATTTATCACAGGCAATCAAAATAAAGCCGACTATCTCGCAAAATATCTTGGGCATCCTGTCGACCATATAAAACTTGATTTGGATGAAATCCAATCTCTTGACCTAAAAGAAATAGTCGAGCACAAAGTTCGACAAGCGTTCAAAAAAATCAAAAAACCAGTAATTGTTGAGGACGTGGCACTAGAATTTGCAGCACTTGGCGGACTACCAGGACCATTTATAAAATTTTTCTTAGATAACGTTCCGTTTGAAACTATTTGCTCAATGGTTAACGAAAAAACTAGAGATGCAACAGCACGTTGCGTTTTTGGCTATTTTGACGGAAAAGATTTAGAATTATTTGAAAGTAGTTTAGACGGAAAAATTGCACATACTCCATCTGGAAAAGGTGGCTTTGGATGGGACAAATTCTTTATCCCACAAGGCTATTCAGTAACCCGCGCTTCACTAAGCGAAGAAGATTACAAGAAGACATATTTACAAGTAAAGCCACTTGCAAAGTTGAAAGAGTATTTGGAGACAAAGGTTTTCTAATCCTAACATCATAAGGGCGTTTTAGCATAAGGTATAATACTTTTATTATGGACAGAACTTTGCTTAAATTATTTGCTCGTCCGCTAACATGGATACTATTAATACTAGGAGTAGGTACCTATCTAATACTGACCCACAAAATGCCTACAACTTTTCTATATAACGATACAGTTCAAAATGTATCAATAAACTCGCAAGTACTAATAGAAAATGGCGGTAGAGTAGATTGGAATAACAAAACTAATAAAATTGTATACGACTCTAAGAAGTATAATAATGTACATAACATATATATATCTGATACTGATGGAACGAATGAAACATGCTTAACCTGCGATAAGCAAGCAATTATTTCACAACATAGTATTGGCAATCCAGCATGGCATCCTTCGGGCGAGTATATTGTCTTTCAAGCTGTAAATAATAGTTTATATGATAGATTGCCGCAAGATATAGCTATAAAAAACAGAATTACTGCGCCTGGTGTTGGTATTAGTAACGATTTATGGATTACAGATAGTACCGGTAATACCTTTTTTAAAATCACAGACGTAGCGCTAACGGCAGGTATAGCTGGGGGAGTGCTTCATCCACAATTTTCACATAACGGTAAATTATTAGTTTGGAGTGAAAGGATTAAAAACACCCCTGGAGATTTAACTGGAGAATGGGTGATAAAACTTGCAGATTTTACTATTGAAAACGGCAAACCAACATTAGCTAACATTAGAAGTTATCAGCCTGGTGAAAATACAAAAAAAGGACTTTACGAAACACATGGCTTTTCTTTAGACGATACAAAAGTATTGTTTACTGCAAAGTTAGAAAAACAAATAAAATATGGTTTTGATATTTATTCATTTGATTGGACTACAAATATATTAACAAACCTAACAAACACAAAATATACTTGGGATGAGCATGCTCATTACGATTTATCGGGCTCGAAAATATTATGGATGGCATCATATGGCTACAGTATGTTAACTGGCTTAAAAACCGAATTATGGGTATCAAATGCAGATGGATCAAATAAAAAAAGACTCACATCTTTTAATGATACGGACTCTGACATGTACATAGAAAATGAAGGAAACGGCGTAGTAGTTGGGGATTTTGCAATTGGTCCCGACAATAAAGAAATATTGGTTTATGTAATTTTTAATGAAGCAAAAAGAGCACAGTATGGGCAAAAAGGTAAAATTTATCTTTTATCGTTTGATAAACCAATAAATGAATTTTAGCTTTAACTGTGCGTGTCTAAATACTTAATAAAATCTTTATATGTTTTTGGGTCGTTTACTGCAATCCAACTGTCGCTTGGAATGCTAACGGCATAAAGTAGCTTTTTGTTTGTTAAAATTGGAAAGAGTACTTTTTCGAAATCTGATTTTTTTGATAAATCGAACAACTCATCAAAATAGTTAAACATACCAGGAGAAAATACAGTAACGCCAGTATGGGTAGGTATTGGTATCATTGGATACATTTCTATTTCTTTAACTTCATTATCTTGTATTGCCATGCCTGTAAATGTGTAGGGAGTTTCTTCGACAACAACAATTGTGCTTACTTTCCCTTTTTCCTCACCTTCTAAATGCCCAGTCAGAATTCTGTCTACAAAGGCATGTTCAAAGTTAACAATTTGATCGTCTGGATTGTGAATTATTAAATATTTAGAATCATCAAAGCAATTATTTAAAAAAGCATTTTTAACAGCGCCGCCTTTGCCAACTGGTTTTTCGGGATCATAACTGTATTTTATACTTACGCTAAGATTAGAGCCATCACCAAGCAAGTCTACTATAGAGTCGGCATGAGTATATACAAGGGCAACAAAATTAGTAATGCCAGCATCTCTATACATTCGTATAGTACGTTCAATCATAGTATCCCCATTTGGTAATTTAAATGAGTTTTTATTTACTTCTTGTTCTGATGAAACAGTTTTAAATCTAGAACCTTCACCACCTGCCATTAACCCAACAATTGTGTTTTGCTTTACAGTGTTTAATATTTTAGGATCTTTTGTTTGGGGTATAGTTAAGGAACAAACACTTTGTTTAAGAACATTTAATGCATTTTTCATAATATTATTATACAAAAGTATATGATGTTTGAGTATAGTACAGAAAACACGCTTATGAGCTTGTAATAGAAGCGTATTCGCTTAATTTAGCTATAACCTGATCTCTAAAAGCATCTGGATCTATAGCTAAGCTACCTTCAGGCTGAGATCGTAGATGTGCCTCTAATCTAGCACCTAGTGTTTCTCCGATAATGTCTGGTCGAAGTATTTCTAAAAATTCAGCTACATTTTTTAAGAGCTCCGGACTTTCTTTCAGTTTTTCTGGCGTAGTTTCATCGCTAAGTAAATAAAGTACCTTATTTGTGTCCTGTTCATTGAGTACAGTATCTAGCATCGGGCGCGTTGTCTCACCCGCACTTATTGCAAGACCTGGTAAGGTATATTGGTGTATACAACCACCATCCATTTCAGCCATAGCAGATACTACAGCGTACAAATCATTGGGAGTATCACGTAAGATCTCATTGAGCCGATTTTGTGCATCCCTATAAGCATCAGCTGGTGCTGCACCATCCCCACCCCCAAACAATCTCCCTAAAAGTCTCATTACCATAGGTAATATACTAGCACAAAAATAAAACTAATTAAGACCCACAGAATAACTAACCGTGATTGTTTCATGTTAAAATGCAATGTGGTTATATCTGGAGGGATGCGAGAGCGGTCTAATCGGCTCGCCTGGAAAGCGACGCGTTGGGAAACTGGCACGGGGGTTCGAATCCCCCTCCCTCCGCCATATATAATACTCCCCTTCTTGCAAAATCCCGATTGGCGGGGTACTCTTGAATTAGCCCGAGTCATATTTTAGAATGGCAAAAGCCTTTTTTCATGTAATGAGTCGTAATAAAATCACAATACTTCTAATAATCATTCTTTGTCTTATTGGTGCAGGATATTTTTATTTAGTCTTTAAAACTTTTTCAAACGACAAAAGCTTTCTAAAAAAAACAACTAGTCAAACTAGCATGACAGAAGGCGTTGAATTAAATGAAGCTATTTTTAAAAACTTAGAGACCGATATTATAACTGTGGGCTTTTCTGATGACACCACGGGGGCACAGGCAAAAGAAATCTTAGCATCTCTTAAATTAAATTATTCTACGCTAGATAATATTCTCGAAAGTAGTAACTACCAAGGATGGCTTACTGGTGCAAGAATACATGTTTGGGATTCAATAGTAACAGCTCGATTAATCGCCGAAAAGGCGAAGACTTTCCAAAGTGTTTTCGGGGCTGAAGAGAAGGAATTGCATTATTCAATCCAATCACTTTACCCAGAAAGGGAAAGGTACTTTGTAGATATTACATTCATTGATGGTATTGATCAGGATAAAGCACGCAGCGAGCTTAACAACATCACTCAATCAAGATTAGTAACCCCCCCTAGTAATCCGACGGTTCAAGAGATTGCCAGTAGGACAGAGATCTTTGCACCAAGAAAAGATATAAATGTCACAATCAAGAACCTCACATCCACAAAAGCATATTCTACATGTCAGCAACTTTTAGCTATCAAACAAGTAGTTTCATGCACCCCGTTTTCTCTTCTTAATTAAACTTTTGAAAAAATGCTAGGAAAAATGAATGAACATAGATAATAACATGCAATTACCACATAAAATTCCAAATGATCTAAAAAAAGCTATACTTTTAGATACTAAAACTAAACTATTGTGGGAGAACATTACACCACTTGCTCGCAATGAATTTATCTGTTGGGTTGAATCTGCAAAAAAAGAAACGACTAGAGCACATAGGATAAAAAGGACATGTGAAGAATTACTAGAAGGAAAGCGCAGGCCTTGCTGTTGGCCAGGCTGCCCTCACCGATAATTGATTTGGTAGGCTTAGAATCAGGAACATGATGATGACTTTTATAACTAACAAATTGATACAAGCTAACGTAACATTTTTAGTGAACATTCTATTATGTATACTTTTGGTGCAAAGAATACATTTTTGGAGTGCAAAGCTCAACACAATCGTAATAATAGCTATTCTAATAATTAATTTAAATTATCTTTTTTTACTAACTAAAAAAATACAAAATAACTTCTACCCCATGATAATGTCACAAATACTCATAAAGATATTATTATCTTACAATCTCCTAATATATATAGCATTGAGTTTAGTGATTATTGCAGAGCTTGTTATATACATTAAGAAAAAAAAGCAAAATCTGTATAAAAGCATCTTATCAGGCATATTGGCTGTGTTTATACTTTTGGTATTTGTTGTTAATGTTTTAACCAGTTCAGTAATTGAGCAAAAAAAGCATCAGGTCGCAGCCAATAATGATATCAGAGTGTCCTTGTATACAATAGATACAGGAGTATTTGGTGGAAATACAGATCTAATAGCAGAAAAACGGTTGTTTTATGTTTTTTCCAAAACTAAAAATGTTTTACTTAACACTGATCCGAGCAAACTTTATAGTGTCGAGATTGATTCAAATAATAGATTGTTAATTAACAACACATTGATAGATTTATGATTGTACATGCATTAGTGTAATCTAAATCGTGCCACATTTACAATTTTCCGATTTAAAAACTCCGTGTTTCACCTCTAAAACTATATGCTAAACTTAGAGCATGAAAACAAACTTATATCACCTTCAAATAAATATAAATAGTAGTAGTTTAGCGTTTTATAAAGAACTTATGGCATATCTTGGATGGGATGCCCTATATGAAACTGATGATATGGCTGGGTTTGGCAATGACGGAGACACAAGCCTGTGGTTTATACCCGCAATCAAACAACAAAATACTGATTACGATGGTTATGGTGTGAATCATATTTCATTAAGAGTGGATACTTTAAGCGATGTAGATAAAGCAAAAGAATATTTGAATAATAAAGGTATTACTATGTTGTTTGATACTCCAAGACACAGGCCTGAATTTGCCTCCCAAGAAGATGAAACATACTACCAAATAATGTTTGAATCCCCCGACAAAATACTATTTGAAATAGTATATGTTGGTAAGAAGTAATTATT
>CAZHJE010000031.1:0-8760 GCA_964532965.1 uncultured Candidatus Saccharibacteria bacterium | reverse complement strand
CAATGCCAAGTTTATTAACGACAATATTAGAAAGTCATTAAAAGTCAACATACTGATAGTATAACGCATCAACTACCTATGCATTTGCGGATACTATATACTAAGTTTAATGTCAGTTTCAAAACACTTATTCAAACTCGCTAAAACTCCACTAGGTGATTTAATTGTAGGAATAGCTTTTGGAACACCACTGTCAAAACTACTGCCAGTAAAACGCATTAAGGAAACCGACAAAGTTCTAGCTTTTTGGCATCCCAAACCATTTTGGCAACAACATATACTCTTAGTTCCAAAAAAACCAATAAAAAGCGTTACTAGCTTAAAACCTGAGGACTATCCTTATATTGAAGATATCTATAAGACTGCAAAAGAAATAGTTGAAGAACTTGGCTGGAACAAATCTGAATACACAATTCTAACTAATGGCGGAAATAGACAAGAGGTTAATCAAATTCACTTTCACTTAAATAGCGGTAAGGAGTCATAAATATGGATACACAAATAGCAAAAGAAAATGCTATGAAACTAGCTATAAACAAAGGCTATGCGTTACACAGAGTAGAAAGAGCTATTTACGCAGTGGATACCAACTCAAGTTACTACCTAGTTAGTAAAAGCACAGATTATGATTCTCTATGGCAAGATGCGTTTATCTCACTAAAGATACCTCAAGAGCTTATACCCTTAACTGCAAAGGAAACCGACAATTTATTTGACTCAGAGAGAGATAAGCTTAAGAGGTCAGTAATTGAAAAGGCTCTAGTATCCAGAGGATTAGCACTGTTTCATAGAAACAACTCAATGTATGGCTACGATAGAGATGGTAATGAAGTATTCATAATTGAATCGGATGATAAAGATAAGCTATGGCAGGAAACTTTGCTAAAACTTGAACAAAAGTAACTACTCTCTACAGCCGTTCTGTCCACAGACTACATCACATATTTCCATGTAATACTTGTCTTCGTATCTGCAATCATAAGCACATTCGTAAGAACCACCCTTAGTCATTGAAAATCCTTTTTCCAAACAATCCGTTTTATTCTTATAGCCATCTATTCGTTGTAATAAGCTGGATGTATCAGGTGTGCTAGAACTATATAAGAACAGTGCCCACGACTTTGACCTAAACAAGTCTTTCCCCCAATTAAACGCAAAGTAGATTCCTGCACCAATAACAATGAGCAAGATAACGGTTTTTGAAAAACTCCGAACTTTCTGCATCTTCTCATCGGCATGCTTATTTCCTTTTTCATATTTATCAAAGAAATTGAGCAATAAAATCACTATTACAGCTATAATCGCTACAACTACCCAATTCCCATCATTTATGAAAGGAAGAGCCAGTAACACCAATCCGCTAATAATGAGTTCAACAACAAAAGCACCAAAGCTCCAGTCCTTGTTAGGTGTGGTATCATCAGTCATAGTAAAAATTATACACGAAACACTGCTGGTATATCCTCTAAAACCTCAACATTAATAGTTCTCAACTCGTCAACTAGCCAGAGCCAATTATCACCTCTTTGCCTCAATAATATGTATTTAGTTCTAACTTCCTTTACTTTAAGTTAAAATAAAGATATGGATGAAAAACCTGTATTGAGTGAAATCGAAATGCTTAAACAAGAAGTATCTGACACACCAGAAAATGTAGTTATTAGGGATGTGCTGGAAAACCCTGAAGCAAAATTACAAAAGATGGAACATTACACTGTAATAGAGACTCCTGAAAGTTCTTTATATACTAAAAACGGCAATTTTGTGATAAGAAGAAATAAAGATCCCGAAGAATTAATGGGTTTAGTTGCAGACTCAGATGAGTTTTTCGAGTTGTTGCTACACATTGATAGTTGGACTTGTTGCGCAATTGATACGAAAAATGCCAAAGTATTAGGAGAAAGGTTTAGTGAAAGCCTAGAGCGAGATGTAAAGTATCTAGAGTGTACAACTTTTGTTAGTACCAATAGTCCAGAATATGAATTAAGAAATAAAGATAACGTTAGACTTGCCACAACAGATGATATACATGCAATACATAAAGCAGGTATAAATGACGAAGAATTTGCAGGATTCACTCCCCAAAGACTTAAAATGTTTATAGAAAAAGGATTAGTAGCAATTGCTGTGGAAAAAGATGAAGTAGTCGCAATCGTTTCTGCTGAAGCCATAACAGATAATTATGTTATGTTTATGTACTACACAGTACCAAGCCACAGAAGAAAGGGGCTGACTTCCGATGGACACTTTCTTGTATTACAAAGTGCCATAGAGTTAAGTAAAAAAGGTGTAACCTCTATAGCAAATACTAATATTGCATCTATTGGATCCACAACTAAATTTAATTATGAACCTGTATCGAGTGATTGCTATTTCATAATAGGCAACCCACCCTTTAATCCAAACTAAAATGCTTCAGACTCAACCTCTATTGAAATAAACATGTCAACCAAGGGGAGCCATGAAATACCCGAATAGAACAATTTTAGAATCTGATACAATTTAGTCAATGAATATCCTTGATACGCAGACATTTAAAAACATAATGCACTTTAAATTCTTTATGGTGATAGCTATTTGGGGACTTATACCCCTTTTTATCCCAGAAACACTGTTACCATACTTACAGCTTGACCTAACACCCCTACAAATAACACTTATGCGTGTCTGGGGCGTTATAGTACTGCTAGATTTCTTCCTATATTTATATATTTATAAATGGCCGCACACCGAATTGTCTAGATACCTACTTTTATTTGGAGTTTTAGATAATGCGGGGATTGGAGTAGTACTTATTATATTTTCGTTTATCTTCAAATTCCCATGGAGTATATGGATCAACATTCCTTTTCAACTGTTTTTCGGTTATTGGTTCTGGAAATTTTATAAAGAAGGATACAAAGATATAGTGAGCTAGCTAGTAGGTAAGGTTCAAAAACCATCCCACTTAGCTAGCCAAGCGCCACTTAATATACCAGTAAGAATAGTTCTAAATCTTTTTTTTGTGTAATAATTGAATTATGCTTAAAAAGCAACTGATAATAAATGTAATCGCTTCACTAATAGTTACACTATTAAGTTTAATTCATCGGGAAAGAATTAGTGCGGTATTTTTATTGTACGAAGAGAGATACTAAACCTCGAACAAAGTCTTGCACGGATAGTCATAAATTTGACAGACTGTCCGCAGAGTAGATGGGCAGATTTTGGGATGCAATATTTGGAATATGGTTATTCTTGGTGAGTCTATAGAATCAACGATTTTTTAATCACCTAACGGTTGGTGTACCACTCTTATCAATACATTCAGGGATTAAATAAGTAGAGTAGTTAGGAAAATCATCTAACATCTCACACATAATTGCCCCATTCCCGTCAGCTACTATTTTAATATTGCCTGCATCATCTTTTGTTGCAAAAACATATCCGCCACCACCAAGTAAATCTACGGGAACAACACCACCGACAATATCTCTACCTAAATGTTTATGAATAACAACCTTCATACCTGTAAGATTAAGTCCTTTTTCAAGTAACTCCTGCTTAATCTTTAAAGCGTCACCTTCAATATCGCATTCATCTCTAAAATAAGCCCATTCCTCACAAGAATAGTTCTCAAACTTGCACAAACCAAATTGGGCACCCTCGTTGTCTGTAACCATTTCTAATTCACCACCATTTTCCTCACAATATTTTGATGCTGGGTTTGGTATATTTGCTTGTGGTTTTTCTGATTGTTCGCTGTTCTCTACTGGTATTTGATTTGTATCACTTTTACTTTTACTGAAAATGCTAAATGCAATGAGAATCACAACAACTAAAAAAACTAAAAATGCTAAATATTTTTTCATAAGGAAATTATACTCTTACTATTTACTGTTACAACAGGACATAATAAAAGCACCGGTGCGGGTCACTTGTAATAAATAGTCAATATCTAAGAATGTTAAGCTAAGCATGTACAAATCGTTCTAGCGCCAATATGTGTATGCGGTTTAAGTCAAGTTCGCAGTCAGGAACATCTCAACCAGCGGGAACCATAGAAGCCTATTTCGGGGCAATAGCAAAATCTCTCATGTCATAATTTTTAATACAGGTAGCGTGAATAGATAAAAGACTACAAGCGTTTTTTACTTTCGTAACATCTCCTGAATCAAATTCTTCCCTATACTCGAGAGAATAAACTAAATCAGTCTCCATTCTATTACCACAAACAGGACAGTTCCCTTTATGAACTAGCCTGTTGTCAAATTCTTCATATCTACCTGTCGATGTATTTTTCACATGAGGAGTCTCATAAACATCAAACTTTTTTATGGTTTCGCTGTTCAATTTGAGTAAGTATTCTGATTCTAGTTGTTCAACTTTAGAACCAGCTAGCTTTTCCTTTGCGTAGACAAATACATGAGCAGCTTCACCTGGTTGGATATAATCGTCTGGAAGCTGTGATATGGGTACAAACTCGACAGCAGGTTTTTGAAATATAGATTTTAAAATGTTAAACATGTTACTAGTATACAAGATGGCAGTTAGGCAAAAAATAAAGTTCAAAAACCATCCCACTTAGCGAGCCAGAAACAGAACCTGCTACAACAAAACAATCAGAAATACCTATTCATATTGATAATCCCAAAATGGACTCGAAAATTATTATGTGCTGGTTATTCAGTAAATTGGAAAGAAGAAAGAATCTGATTAGTAATATCCTCGTATTTATCTTGGTCCTCTATATCTCCAACATAGGACTGCGATATTCTGTAAAAGATGTTATCGTAGACAACAATAGTCTCTGTGTAATCAATATAACACCCAGTAGCAGAATATTGAAAACCATCCTGTTCACTAATAACTACGGATGTAACTTTTGAGACAACACCATCCTCCGAAGTACAGTTACTCACAGCATTCTCTCTTTCCATTTCTGTGAATTCTTCTAATGATAAATTTGAATCGTTGGTGACTTCTCCGACTCTAAAAGAGTAGCCATCAAACAACTCTGTTTGGGTTCTTCCTGAATCAATTTGCTTCTGCCCCATAAAATATACAAGTGATTCGTCTTCTCTTGCCTCGCCTGTCGCCTCACCAGGATATTTAAATGTGTGATTTAGATTAGTAAGGGTTTTCCAATTTTCTGTCGGATCTTGTTTGGGAGAAGTTACTGTATCTTCAGCTAGATCCTTAATGGTTTTAGATTCCTCTTCTATAGGAGAGGTATTTTGGGACTTAAAGTTCACCCAAAACAAAGCACCCATCAAGACTAAAGCTATTAAAGCAATAAACAATGTTGGTTTATTTTTCATCAGATATAGTATACACAATAGAACAACAACCCCCTATAGACTAGTTATGCAAGTGATACATTTTCAACATGCAATGGATATACCTAACTGGTTCGATGGAAGATTGATAAATTAAACTTCAATAAAACACAGGACGTTGAAGCAATAAAAGTTAAAACATGGAACAGGCGTACTGAAATGAGAATAACCTTAGCGGCACTGGGTTACAATATTGTCGGGTTAGAAGTAAAATCCAATGTCTCAGATAATCGTTTAATGCATGAAAAGTTATTGTGACAAGTTTCTAAACTCATCACGCCTAGCGAACCGCAATTTACTAAAAACTATCAGTATAATTCCTATACTGTATCCCCCACCATATCAAAATTAGAACCTATGTAGCCCGAATCAACCTGATATAATCAACCCATGGTTAAAAGAATAAACAATAATCTCATTATTGAACTGCATGTTCCAGGTTTAAATATTGTAAAAAACTTCTATTCCAAACTAGGCTTCAAACTAATAATTGATGATGAAATAAGTAAAAACGAACTAGGTTATGTAACAATGGCGCGTGTAGATAGCTTAGGTAGCACACTACTTAGCTTCTACGGTGGTGATGATAGAGTTTATGATCAGTCATACTTTAAACAATTTTCAAATGACACAAAAAGGGGCTACGGTGTAGAAATAACCATTCCTGTTGAAGATGTAGAAGGTTTGTATAATTCCATTTCTACGGAACTTAAAAATCACATTGTACGAGAGTTAGCGGAGTTACAAGATCACGAATTTAAATGGAAAGATTTTCGTATAGAGGATCCTTTTGGGTTTTATATTAGATTTACTGAATTGCTTGACTGGGGACAAGAGTAGGTTAATCTATATTGCCCTCAGAATCGAAAGTAGGTTTACATTTACATACACTCTCTGCCTATTAATTATTCCGATATCCTCAACAATACTCTTTTCTGCAAGAGTCTGTAGATACCTATCGCAAGAAGTTCTTGGTATATTCAAGGATTGATTAATGATAGCACTTGTTAAATAGGGCTTTGTAAAACTATGCTCTAGCACTTTTATCAAATTGAGGTTTGCCCTTTCATTTTCTACTTTTGAACGAGATTCTTTGAACAAAGAATCTATCCTTAATGCGGTCTCGAGAGATAACGTGGCCTGAACCTCCATGCCGTTTAAAAAATAAATTAACCAACCATACCAATTTTCGCTAGTGTCAACATTCGAAAGTGCGCTCAAGTAAGCATCCCTATTTTTTTCAAAAAACCCACTCGGGTATAAGATTGGATAGGTCAACAAACCACGACTTAACAAATATAAAGAAATGAGCAGTCTGCCAGTCCTGCCGTTTCCATCTTCGAAAGGGTGTATGGCCTCAAATCTATGGTGTACAATCCCACAAACAAGTAAAGGATGTAACTCCCCACTATCAACAATAAACTTGTGAAGTTCTTCCATAAGTACTGGTACATGTGCAGCATCTGGAGGAACATATCTTGCTTTTTCTTTAACAGTGCCTAGTGCCCCAACCCAAACATCCCCCTTTCTGAACTCACCTGGATGCTTTTTTTGTCCTCTAACCCCCTGTAACAAGGTCCTGTGTATTTCCCTTATTAACATAGGAGTAAACCCATAATTATTAATAATTTTGATTCCAGTTAACATGGCGTCTTCGTAATTTCTTATTTCTAGAGCATCGTTTCTTTTCTCCTCTGGCTGCTCCATAATATCTAGCTGATATACATCTTCAATAGAAGCTTGTGTACCTTCTAGCTGGGAACTAGATTCTGCTTCTTTTCCCAATATAGGCCGCATTAACAACATAGGATTATGCAATAATCGAGACATTTGGTTTAAACCTTGTATAGATCCGACAGTGTTGGCCAATTGATTAGTCAATTTTTGATTGTAAATATCAGCTAGATTAGGTGGAAATAGATGTTTTAAAATATCTGACATATCCCCAATTATGTCACATTGTGGTGAGATCGTCAATAACACTCCCCACGCCTGGTGACATGGCGTTTTTGGTTATCATCCCAGTAAAAAACATGGATGCTATTTAATGACTGATAACCTAGAAAATGGCATGGGTGAAAACACCTTCTAACATCCCCTGCTTTGTAGTGCCAAATAACTTTTACCTGCCGTAACTGTATAAAATGAGTTTTAGCATAAGTCGCTGTGCGGTATAATACTCACATATGGACTATAAAGATAAATACACAGATTTAAAAATTCTTACAGATGAGACAAACGGTATAGTTAATTTGGGTTTGATAGAGAGGTTTGAAGCAGATAGAAAAACTAAAATATCTAATAACATTGTTAGTCAGGTAAAAACGCTGGATGTAAATGTACTTAAAAAAGTAATAAGTATATTAAATGATAAACTGCCAGCTCACCAAAATGATGAAAAAATACTGGGATTAGCAACAAGTGGTATACCTATGGCTACCGCATTAGCACTACATAGAGGTAGTAGATTTAATTTCTCTACTTCTGGGAAATTTGGTGACTATAAAAATGCATTTTCCTACTCAGAATCACATCGTGATGAAAAAATGCATTACTTTTACGGTATAGAAAAGGGAGATAAAGTAATAATAGTCGAGGATGAGGTATCATCAGGTCTTGGTTTACTACATCTAATTAATGCTTTACAAGCTTATGGAATTAACATACAAGCTGTTTGTACAGTTATAGAAGTTGTTAATTTCAATGCGAGAGAACTACTTAAAGAAAAATGTGGAATTGAGTTAATATCACTCATTAAAGTTGAACTTACAAAAAACACCGTCTAACATCATCCGCTATGCAGTTAGAGCGAAATGGGTAATTCTCTCAATTCAACACCACAATCGCCGCATTGAGCAAGGTGGCAAAACTGACCCACAGCAGATACGGCACAAGCAGATAAAACGCCGTCCTTGATAACGGATAAAACTTTATCATCGTCAGCAAGATCAAAGCCCACATCGCTACAATCACGATCAATCCCAATAAGGGTGCTCGCAATCCAAAGAAAATCGGTGACCAGATAAAGTTGAGCACTAATTGTGCTAAAAAAAAGAATCTCGCCGTTTTGACGTTCCTTTCCTGCCCGTCTTGTTTCCAAATCAGATAAAAAGACACTCCCATCAAAAAATAAAGTGCGGTCCAAACCGGTCCAAAGATCCAATTAGGTGGCGCAAAGAAAGGTTTATTCAAGCTGGCATACCACGTAGGGATAGCGGAGATGGTAAAAGGTGTTCCCAGAAATCCCACTAATTCACAGCCAATTATAGAGACAATAAGTTTGGACAAGTTTTTCATCTAGTTATAGTATGCACTGAATTAACAAAGAGCGCAAAAGCACGGGGGAACTATTGGCATGATTATTCTGCTTGTTATCATCGTAGTTCTTGGCTATCTTGCTTGGGTACGTATACGGACTCCCAGCAATTCAAAGTATGAAGTC
>CAZHJE010000030.1:0-9206 GCA_964532965.1 uncultured Candidatus Saccharibacteria bacterium | reverse complement strand
CTGGAGGCCTGGGCGGGAATCGAACCCGCGAATAAGGGTTTTGCAGACCCTTGCCTTACCACTTGGCGACCAGGCCGTAGCTAAGGTACACTTACGCATTGATATTTTACCATCAACGTGCTAATTTAAATACACACAACATATGGCAGTAAACAGCATTTACCAACAAGATACAAAAAGTAACACAAATAATATTTTAATGTATATCCTCATTGTAATAGGTGTGGTAGCGGTGATTTTTTTTGGCATCAGTTTTATAAAAAATATTTCGGGATTATCAGGAAAATCTGATCTAACAGTCGAGGTATTAAATGGCGATGGCGAAGTATTTTTAAACGACGAAACGTTAGGTAGTACTCCATTAAAGAATATAAGTGTGAAAGCGGGTGAAAATAGAGTAAAAGTTAAAAATGATAGCGCAGAATATGATGTTTCTTTAAACTTTTTACCAAACTCTGAAATTGTATTAAAAAGAGATCTTGGGGTTTCTAAACTTTTTTCTAGCGGACAAAATTTTTGGCTCGAAAAGTCTGATTCTGACACTGTACTGAGTGTTATTTCAGAACCCTCCGGAGCAAAAGTTTATATAGATGGTACTGAAGTTGGCACAACGCCTTATTCCTCGAACTCTTTAACTGCTGGAGACTACGATTTTAGAATTGAGCAATCAAATTACGAAGCACAAGTTGCACGTATTGCAATAACAGAAGGGCATAAGCTTAACGTGTCTGTAACTTTATTTCCGTTACCGGTTTCTGCAAATGTTTCTTTGCTAGAAGATTCAGATACCCTTTATGATGTGTCGTCAGACAACTTAAGTATTACGTCTGATGTTTCTTCTTGGGTAAAAGCCATATTATATTGGAATAAAACAAGAGGCATAAGCTTATCTGGTGCAGGTGTTAATAAAGATGTGGTTTTTGATTTTTATCTTGATTATATGGGTAATATTTATGATAAAGATGGTAATAAACTTGCTGTAAGTGATGTGGCTGTGATACAAGATGCACGGAGGGGTGCATATCTAAGAAAAACGAGTGATGGTCCTGGTCTTTCAGATGCTGCAAAGACTGTATTTTTATCTTTAGGTGAGGTAGGTACTGTTGGTAAGCAAGCTACTGTATTAGACACTGGCCTTGGTTGGTTAAGAGTTCGCGACGAGCCTGGACTAGATGGCACTGAGATAACTCGTGTTAATGTTGGAGATGTTTTTTCTGTGCTCGAAGAAACACCTGGGTGGGTAAAGATAAAAGTTTCTGATACTGTAGAAGGTTGGGTATCAGATTCGTATGTGTCAGTTGAGTAATTGTGGATACCATTCAAGTAAGTCTGGGCGTAATTCTTTAATCTTTTCAATGCTTTCTAAATACTCTAAATTAAATCCCAGCTTTTGTTCATAATAAGCGCACTTTGTTAGTACGCCTACATCATTTGCATATTCTTTTTTTAAGTTTGCAATAAATGCATATGCTTCATTAATATAATTATAATCAATATTATTAGGATAAATACTGTTAGCCAAGATGTTTTTTGTACTAAGAACTGCAAATAGTGGTAACGCATCTAATTTAGATACTAAATCATTGCTATTTAGGTACAGTGCTTTTGATAAACTATCATACGCTAATTTTTTAGTGGAATTATATGAAGAAGTGGTTGCATCTGTAGCAGTTAATACTAATATTTTTGCACGCTGAATAAAGTATTGTGGCTCTCTATCATTCAAGCTTATTGCTTGCGCATTAAGTCTGATTGCCGTATCTAACTGTAGCCCATTTAATTGCATTTGAGCTTTTTGAAAATATATATCTGCAATAAATAAACTTAGTATAGTGTAGACACAAAAAATATATATGCCCGTTATTAAAAGTATCTTTAGTACGCTATTAATGTTTAATATATTTTTTAAAGTAGCTGTCATTTTGCACTTTATCTTCTAGGGCATCTCGAATTATTTCAGATCTGCTCTTTTTATACTTAGCACTTGCCCAATCTAAATAAAACTTTTGTGTATTATTTAATACAATATTATACCTTCCCATACCCTTTTTTATTTGTGAGTACCCTAAGAATTCATCAATAATATCTTTAAAATTTGTTATAGTATAATTTTTTAACGATAAAAAGGGGGATTCTAACGCCTCTATATATGAATCAGAAAACGTATTATCTTTATGAAGTCTCATAACAAGTGTAGGCTTTCTTTTATGAAGCGCATATGTTATTTGATGCGAAGAACTAAAGTTAGGAACGGTATATTCTATAATTACTGCATCGGATTCTTCAATCGCTGTAGTAATTTCATTAAATATATTTTTAATATTACGCTTACCTTCGGGGTTATTAAGTCTGTATTCTAATGCAGTGTCTAACCAATCATAAATTACAATATGGCCTTGCTCTTTTAAATAGTCTCTAATTGAAAAGTAAATATCTTTGTAATCAAGAAGTTGTGTTGTGGTTGTTCCAAACCATATTTTCATGTGTATAGTTTAGCACAGTTGTGTAATGACTACACATCTTGTGTGTGCTATATCTATAGGTATGAAACTTGCAACGCTTGTCTATTTAAAAAAAGATAATAAAACGCTAATGATGCATAGAAATAAAAAGGAAAATGATATGCATAAAGATAAATGGAACGGACTCGGCGGTAAATTTATAGACGGAGAATCTCCAGAAGAGTGCGCAATACGGGAGATTAAAGAAGAGACTAATATTGATATTCAAAAGCTAATACTAAAAGGTATATTAACATTTCCTAATAATATAGGTAAGGGAGATTCTTGGTATGTTTTTGTGTATGTATCTTATGATTTTAAAGGCGAGTTATTTAAAAATAGAGATGTAACAGAGGGTACGCTTGAGTGGATAGATGATGATAAATTATTAAATTTACCTATTTGGGAAGGTGATAAAATATTTATTCCTCTTTTAGATAAACCAGGTGTTTTTTCTGCAAAGTTTATATATAGTGGTAATGCATTAACACAAAAAGATATTCGCATATATACTTAACTTACCATGTCTAAATTTAAAGAAAATGTACATAAGGCAGTAAACTCGGTACCATATGGCAGCGTTGCAAGTTATGGTCAGATTGCACTAATGGTAGGTGTACCTAGAGCAGCTATTCAAGTTGGTTGGGTGCTAAATAGAGCAGCAGGAAAGTATGAACTCCCTTGGTGGCGAATAATAAATAATGCTGGGAGAATTAGCATAAAAGGCTGTATTCATACACCACTCGACCAAAAAAAACTGCTTGAAAAAGAAGGAATTATTGTAAATAACGATTTAACCTTAGATATCGAAAAATATAGATATAGACCAACGCACTCAGACCTTAAAAAATTAAAATTAGCAGATGAATATATTCAAACTATTATTGTGAAATATTTAATTTAGCAAGAAGTACCCAAAAAAGTAAGTCAGTTGATACAGTAGGCCACCCAAAAATATTAGAAATATATAGTGCAGATAACATTGGTAAGACAAGTTTATGTTTTTGTTTAATAGTTAAATATATTAAATAAAGATATATCCCTCCTCCAAGTACACCTATTTCAAAAAACTGTTCAATATAATAATTGTGTGGCTTGTTTATTACAAAATCCCATTCGGAGGAGTAATTTAGATTAGGCGTTCTATATTTTTGAAACTCATACGGAAATGTTTCAGGGCCACTGCCAATTAAAAATGCTTTAGGGCTAGATACTATATGTGTAACACTACTTTCCCAGAGATTAAGCCTAATATATCCAGGATCAGAAAGTTGTTCATTTGCATTATCATAGTTTTGTGTAGATGCATATTTATTTATATCTTCCCACATATCTTTTATTCTCTGGCTATATATTCCTGGAATAACTACCATAAATATAACCACGCCTGTTAGTATATAGCCCACCAGTTTTTTATCGCTCTGTAAACAATCTTTATTAAGCACCACAAGCAGTATTGTACTAATTATAAAAGCTAATAGTCCTGACAAAGAGTATGTGAACCAAAGAGAAATGAACGACAATATATAAATTACTGCCATTCCTTGTTGCCATTTTTTAGCAACAAGTATTTGATATAAAACTAAGGGCATAGCCATAGCTATATAAGTTGCAAGCCAATTCGGTTGCCCAAATGTTGAGTAAATTCTCTCTCCCACAAAAGTGCCTGTAACTTTTTGGTAAATCCCTAATATGCTTATTGGTATAAGTGTGAATATAACTGCATACAATAAGTTGGTGAGATTTTTTTTGTCAAAAATATTAACTAAAACCAGGTAAAAAACAAAATACGCAACCATTGAAAGTATTCCACCATTAAAGCGTGTGTAGTACCCCCAAACGGTTGTGTAAGTATAGTTAGATCCAATTGCCGATACAATATTTACTAGTACATATATAAAAAGCACAAAGGTAATTTTGCTGCTCACTTTAAACTTTAATGCATTATTTATATTTTTTAACAAAAAGACAAAAGCCAGCGTCAAAACCATTATGTATAAAAATATACTTTTCGGGAATTCGTATTGCTCGTTTGTATAAGTCCCATAAATTAGTGGTGTGAAAAACAAAGTCAGGGCGCTTAGCATAAAATATATCTTTTTGGGCTTTGTTTTTTTCATAGATGTATTATACTTTATGTAAAGATATAAAGGCCTGCCTTATGTTTTCTAAAATATTAATTAAATTAGTAGACCAAGCAATAGTACCAGCAATCTTGTTGTTACTAGCAAGAGTATTATCTGTTATTGTAGTTTCACATGTTTTTTTAGTCCCTTTCGAAATAAAAAATTCGGGGTTTGTATTTCAATCTGCACAAGATTATGTGATTGTTAATTCTTATTCTTTGTTAACATTGCTTGGCTTTTTAACAGTAGGTATTTTATATATTTTACTAAAATCGTTTATATTTCATGATACCCATGTAACTCCTGCTCTTACAACAAAGTTGTTTTCTCTTAGACTATCGTCGCTTATACAGAATTCATTTGATGTTTATTCGCAAGGATTAGTTTGGGTTTCGTATCTTTATCTTCTTTTATTAGTTTCTGGGCTAATGTCATTATTTGGGTTAATTTTCACATGGGTATTTTATACAGCTTTGATATTTACGATAATAACTACGATACTTTTTGCATTTGATGTAGAAAGAGAAGTAGAAATAAAAGAAGGCGCATATGATGATTCTGATGCGGTAGAGGATGAGTATGTTTTAACGATTGGAGGCAACAATGGTTAAAAAGGCAATAAGATTAGCATTAGATGCGTTAGTATTAGGGATGTTTTTTGGGATGTTAGTTTTGCCGTTTGGGTTTTTTAGTTTGTCTAGTTATAGGGTGGACAACCAAGTACTCGGGGAGTCTTCTCAGCGAGACATTGTAACACCGGCGCAAGCGGAAGTATTTAATAGAACTAAGACAAAACAGAGTACGGTTTCCATACAAGATAATTTTTTAGAATCAGAGCTAAGAGATAAGCGGTAACAGATAAACGATTACCATAACGCTTAACCCCCAAAGTACAACAGTTATAAGCAGAGGTTTGTCAGACAAGAGCACCCGTTCCGGTGATTCTCCCGCCTTTTTTTCATATATAACATATAAATACCTTGCCACACCATAAATAATGAGTGGGATTGTTAGCATCATCCATTTTGGGCTTCTAAGTATAGATGGTAGAAATGTATAAAGTACAGGTGTTACGCCTTGTGGAGATGTCTGAAATGTGAATAAAGCATACGAAAGTATACAAAAAGTAGCTGACATTGAAATCATACTATCAAGTAGTGTATCTGGGTAGTGTCTTAATGCTTTTCTGGTGTCTATATTTTTTTTGTCCATGCCGAGTTTTTCTAGTAAGATGGTTTTTTCAGATCTTCTTTTACCAAATGCTAAAAGAAGAGATAAACCTATTGTTGTTAGTATAAGCCACGAAGATATTGAACTTTCTGATGCTAAACCTCCTGCAAATACTCTAATAATAAAGCCGCTGGCTACAAAAAGAGACTCCAAAATTATCACATTTCTAAAATATAAGGAATAGCCTAATTGAATAACTACATACGCAAGTGCTGCAAGCGTAAAAAATTTACCTACAAAAAGAGCTGAATATATTAATGATGTTCCAAGCAATAGATACGTTATTAACCAGGCTTTTTTTTGTGATAACTTGCCTGAAGCAATCGGTCTGTTCTTTTTTATTGGGTGTAGTTTATCTTTTTCAACATCCATTAAATCGTTTAAAAAATATATTCCAGAAGACACTCCACAAAAAGCAAAAAAAGCGAGCGTGGTTTTATAAAACGCATCATTATAAAAAAGAGTACCCGTAAATACTGGTGCTGCGTATAAACTTAAATTTTTAAGCCATTGTCTCGGGCGCGCAGTTCTTAATACTTGATAAATAAAATTAAACATTATCTCTATATATTAGGGTTATTTTTGGTGTTTATCAAGTTTGTCTAAGTCCTTTTTGGCAAGAGCAATGCACCCAACAGAACTTGCACCACATAACTTTAATTGTTGTGTTGCTTCTATGAATGTTGCACCGCTTGTAGTTATATCATCAACGAGAATAATTTTTCTATCCCTGAGCTTCTCAACATTGACAACTTTAAATGCATTAGATAGATTTGCAAATCTATCAGCTCTGTTTTTAGCAAATTGTTTTTTTGTATTTTTAGTCCTAATAAGTACATTAGTTAGCATTTTAACAGTAAAACTACTTGCTAGTTGTTTTGCAATTATTTCCGCTTGATTAAATCCCCTATCTTTGTATGAATACTTATTTAAAGGGATGGGTATCAAGAGGCTATTACTGCTAATACTAAAACCGCTATTAATACACTCGCGGGCTCCGTACTGTGTTATATATTTTAACGCCATGAACTCTTTTTGTTTGTATTTTGCTTTTCTAATACATTCTCTAATCATGCCACCATATTTATATATGCTAAAAACAAAGTCTGGAGAAGTTTTTTTCATGCAAAAAATGTGAGTAGTACCAAATATTGAATTTTTGCCACAAATAATGCATGTTACATCGTATATTGTTCTTAGTTCTTTAGTGCATTGATCACAGATAACTGTCCCAGATATATTGCCACATAACGTACATTTTATTGGAATTAATTTATTGTACAGGTTGTCCATAAGTTATCCACAATGTTATAAACACCCCCGCTACAGCGTAAACCCTGTATACGACCTATAATATAGTGCATATGGGGACCTATAATATGTATGGCGTGTAGATGATTGTAATACAGCAAATTTTTATGTTCAAATTATGAAATCTATTCAAACTGGAAGTAACAAAAAAAGATGATTTAGTGTGCGTATACATTATAGCAACTTTTTTATTGTTATAACAGTCTTTTCAAAAAGATATATTGGTGTATATTTGTAATATGAGCTTTTTTCCGAAAAAAAATGCTAAAAAGGTACAGAATGAGGCTAAAACCGAAAGTATTGATGAGAAGTCGTTAGGTTTTATTGAGGCTTTAAAACTAGTAAAGCGACTATTAACCTATGGTTTTGACAACTTTAGACTTTTGTTTGTTGGTTTTTTTTCTGTATTAATATTAGAAGCTACTTTCCCGTTTATTGCTAGTTGGGTTAACGCGAAAGTTCTTGATGCAATAATAACAACAGTTTCGCAAAAAGATATTACACAAGATTTAACACCACTTTTACTACTAGTTGCATTTTACCTAGCAGTAATGTTTTTAAATAGAATGGCAGGGTCATTATCTTGGGTTTTAGAATATAATTACGAAGAAAGATTTAAACTCTTTTTCGAAAAGTTAGTTGCCAATTTTCTTTCTAACTTAGATTTTGAATATTTTGAAAGCCCAAAAGTAAGTGCAAAAATACAACGGTTACGTGATCAGTATAAACACAGACCAACATCTTTTCAAAGAAATTTTATGTATATTTTTGGTGCGTTTGTATCGCTGATATTGGGGCTTGGTGTATTAACGCAATTAAATGTTTTATACGCAGTACTCCTTTTTATCGGGGTGGTTCCCTCTGCTGTTGTAGGTGCTATTAGTGGAAAAAAATCATGGTTATTATATAGAGCAAGTACAAATGAATTAAAAGATTATAAAAAGACAGTTAACCATTTAACTAATGACGACTCGATTAAAGAAGTACGCATTTTTGGGTTAAGAAAGTATCTATCAGAAAGATCTTTTGGTATTAACGATACTTTTATTAATAGTCAGTTAAAGATCTTTAATAAGTATAGTTTTATGCGTTATATAGCAATAACCTTTTCTGTTTCAATGTACGGGTTAGTCTTTTATTTTTTAATTAAAAGAGCATTACTTGGCGATATAACTGTTGGGTCTTTAACATTTTATCTTTCTGCTGCAAACAATTTTACAGGTGCTATATCTAACATTTTAGCAAGATATACTAATTTTGTAGAAAACGGGCGCTATGTTAAAGATATATTTGACACCTTGGATTTACCAAAGAAAATAATACCAGGTACAAAAGTATTAGAAAAAACGCTGCATGCTCCAAAAATAGAATTTAAGAATGTGTCGTTTAAATACCCTGGTACAAAAACGTATGTACTTAAAAACTTAAATTTAACTATAAACCCATCAGATCATATAGCATTTGTTGGGCATAATGGTGCAGGCAAAACTACGTTGGTTAAGCTTCTTTTAAGATTTTATGATGTTACAGAAGGCGAAATACTAGTCAACGGACTTAATATAAAAGAATTAGATTTAGATAGCTATTATCAAATGATTGGGGCTTTATTTCAGGACTATAATTTTTATCATTTTGATGCCAAAACAAACATTGGTGTAGGCGATACAGCAAGATTAGATGATATAAAGTTAATAGAAAGAGCAGCGCAAAAATCTGGCGCAGATGAGTTTATTAAAGATTATGAAAATAGGTATGATCAAGTATTGGATAAATCTTTTGAGACAGGCATAACCCCTTCTGAGGGGCAAAAGCAAAGAATATCTCTTGCACGTGCGTTCTTTAAAGATGCCCCAGTATTAATATTAGATGAACCAACAAGTGCAATAGATCCTAAAGCAGAATATGAGATATTTGATACATTATTTAAATTTGCGCAAAAGAAGACAGTGTTAATAATTTCACACAGATTTAGTACTGTTAGAAATGCAGATAGAATTATTGTATTTGAAAAAGGGAAGATAATTGAAGATGGCTCGCA
>CAZHJE010000029.1:0-9365 GCA_964532965.1 uncultured Candidatus Saccharibacteria bacterium | reverse complement strand
ATAAATATAAAAAACTAACGCCTGGATATTTAGTTGTTTATGAAAAGTCAACTACTACCAATTCATGTTAGTGACTTTGAATTGAAAGTTTATAAAAAGTTATTATTCCAGCATACTATACTTAACTATTAGTTGTGTTTTAACATAATACCTTATTAAGTATTTTTTTAATTTGTACTGTTTCATTTACATCAAGTTTACCAAGCTTTCTTTCTAATCTTATAACATCAACAGTCTTTAAGTACCATAAGAGAAGAGCTGATGTTTTATCTAAAGCATCATTTTCAACTATAATTTCATACTTTTTATTGTATATTTTGGTGTTAGATGTAAGCGGTGCAATAAGAGTAAATCTACTATCAATTTTATTAACAACTTCTGAAACAACTATAGCAGGACGATATCTTTTTAACTCTGACCCAATAACCGGATGAAATCTTACCAAAAATATATCACCAAAGTGTATTTTCATTTAGATTCTCTTTCTTCTAAATAGCTCCAAAGTCTATCCATATCATATTGATCATCAGCTTGCCAGTGCTCCAGCTCTTTATCAGCAACTCTATATTTAGAGAGTAATAGATCAATAATTGCTTTTGTTATAACTTTACTCCTATCAGTATTGGGGTAATTGACATCTAACTGTTCTAAAACTATTCTGGGTAATTTTACTTGTATACGTGCATCAGATTTTACAGCACCGTACTCAAGTGCCTCAGCACAATCTCTTAATACAAAATATGCATTTTTCATGTGTACAATTATACACACACCTCATGCTGATATCAACTTGAATTATTTAAAAAATCAGTTGTCGAGTTTAACAGATAGATTTAAAATGTCTTCATGGTTTAAATACCACTCGACTGTTTTTTCTAGTCCTTTTTTTAATGGAACAGTTTGTTTATATTTAAGAATCTTACAAGCCTTAGAAACATCTAAATAAATATCTTTGACAACCAATTTATTATACTGCCGTTCGTGTTCAGGAATAGTTAAACTAGAAATATCTTTACCCATAATACTTGCTATTAGTTTAATAATATCTTTTATTGAATGACTAACACCTGAACCAATGTTCAATTCTTGATATGTAATACGCTTATCAAATATTGCCATAACAAAGTTACTAAAATCTTCATTAAATATATAATCTCTTTTAGAATTGAGTTCAGAATAGAGTTTAATTGGAAGATTATTTTTAATTCTATATATAACATCTGGAATAAGTTTGTACGGTCTCATATTTGGGCCATAAACTGTAGATATTCTAAGGTTGACCGCGGGTATATATTTTAAGCCACTCATAAACTCTACAATGTTTTCTGCAGCTAATTTTGAAGCTCCTTGTGGTGATATTGGCTTAGGAATAATGTCTTTTTCTGTAAATATTTCTTTTTTTGTTGTGCCATATAAGCTAGATGTAGATGAATAGATAAACTTTTTCACATTAATTTCTGAAGCAAATTCGAAGGCTTTAACTGTAGAAACCACATTCCCATAAATATAATCTAAATAGCGAATGTCTTCTGACAACTCATAAAAAAAGTCTTTAGCAGCAAAGTGTACAAAGTATTTAGGTTTCATACTTTTTATTTCAGTGGGATAATCACTCTTCACAATATCTGTCACAAAAAATTTAAAGTGAGAGAATTTAGTTAACTCTTTTATTCTTTCTTCTTTTATTCTCTTTGGATATGCCGTATTCATATTATCGATACCAATAACATAAAAGTCATTTTTGATCAGCTTTTTTGCAAGATTAAACCCCAAAGACCCTGCACATCCAGTTATTAATACTTTAGACATACCCGTATTCTACCAAATAATCATTACAGAATTCATACCCCAGTTTTGTAAAAGTAAATCCCACTGATATTCTCATTGCTATGAGAATTTTAATAACAGGAGGCTCTGGCTTTATTGGGTCAAATTTGGCAAAACTACTAACAAAAAAAGGTTATGAAGTTGGAATACTTGATATTATCAAACCCACACAAAAAAATATCACCTATCAATTCCACAACTGTGACATTCTAAAAAAAATCAAATTTATGAATATTGCATCAAAATATGATGGGATAATTCATCTAGCAGGAGTTTTAGGTACAGCAGAACAAATTGACAAACCAAGCAAAGCGGCAAGAATAAATATCCTTGGAAGTTTAAACTTTTTAGAAGCTTGCAAAAAATATGCTATTCCTGGAGTGGCAATTACAAATGGAAATCATTTTATGTATAACACATATGCTATTACAAGAGAGTGTGCCGCTAGATTTGCCCAAATGTATAATAATGAGCACGGTACACGGATTATTGTTATTCGAGGCTATCACGCCTATGGACCAAAGCAAAAACACAAACCAATAAGAAAAATGCTACCTAATTTTATTGTTAATGCACTACGCAAAGAATCCATAGTAATATACGGAACAGGCAATCAAATTGCGGATATGATATACATTGATGATTTAGTTAAAATAATTGTTGATTCATTAGAATTGGCGTTAAATAAGAGTAAGAAACTCCCTAAACACATATTAGAAGCTGGGAGCGGATATCCGAGTACCGTTAACGATATTGCAAAACTAGTAAATTTGTACTGTAAAAATCCAAAAGAACTTAGGGTAGAAAAAAAGAGAAGAGGCGAAGACATTGACGCAGTTGTTTTAAGTGACCCCACAACCTTAAATGTTTTAGGTTATAAAATTAAAAAGATCAGTCGAAACAAATACCCAAGATATGTAAATTATCACATAACGCCATTAGAAGAAGGTATTAAAAAGACTATTCAGTGGTATAAAGATAATTACAGATGGCAAGAATAGTGGATTACACAAGCTTACGCTAGTGCACAACTTTTAAGTTAAGAAATACCTATAATATCTCGTAAACTACACTTAAACTTGAGTTAAACTCAAGAGAACCGCCTTGTAACTGTGTTGGTGTATATCCTGCTGAATCTTCCCCATACGCAAAAGCTCTTGTTTCATTATAATTCACTGCATTATATTGTTTTGACAAGTCAGTTATAGATATTGGCTTACCTAATTTGACACCTGACAAATCAGCGAGCTGTTTTGCCTTTTGTTCTGCACTTTTATATGCTTGTTCGCGTGCTAAATCTGCAGCAAAAGTTTTGTCCTTTAGAGCAAAACTTACATTTGATATTAGTACATCCTCTAATAGTACAATTTCGTCTATAATTTTTTCCGCATCGTTTGTTTGTTTTGTAATATCATAATCTATTTTTACTGTTAAGCTTTGCGTACCGGTATACCCATCAAATATTCTCTTTCTATCAACATATGAATAACGTGGACTAATTGATAAGCTTGCTGTCTTAGTGTTTTTTTCGTCTATATTATATTTATTTAGTATTTGTAAAACATCAGTTACTTTTGAGTTAATATAAGATTGAATTTCAGATGATACGCGACCATCTTTTTGTATTGAGACAGTAAGAGTCACCTGATCAGGATCAACTACTGCACTACCGTCACCACTCACACTTATTGCATTTGTATAGCCATCTTGCGTATTTGAACTAATACCAGTATTTTTAATTGATACAGTTGAGCTAGATAATGTATTAGCACTAAGAATGATTGCGATTGATAGTATTATTACTGCAAGTATTGTAGAATTTTTAAACATATAAATCCCTAAAAATTGTTACTATTAATAGTATACTCACACATAGCCAAATTTCAATCTGAGTGAAGAACAATGCTATTTACTTTTCCAACACTCTTATAGTTCCTAATACTGTTATGGTTCCGTTATGGACAGATAATGCCTCACCATCCTTAAGCAAATATAGTTTGCCTTCTTTCCATAAGTGTTCAATAGGCTTTAATAAGGTTTCGGTAAAATGCGGGTAAATTTCAAAATCAATAAAACCTAGCCCTGGAATTTTCATTGTCATAGTATACATTCAAACAACACAATTGCTCTAGTTAAAAACTCATAATCTCTTGCAAAAAAAGATTCAAATTTTCCACCTTTGTGTTTTACTAGTAACTCACTCACAATATTTTTAGCTATTTCCTTGTTAAACCATACATTTACAAAGTCTGTTTCGTCATTGTCTAATGCTTTATTTTTCTGAGACATAATTCTGGTTAGATACCCAAACGACCGATGAGTCGTCTCTTCACTGTGTTCTTCAAAAGTGCCCAACTCTGCAATAATTTCTACTAAATAACCTGTTTCTTCTAAAGTTTCACGGATAGCAGTTTCTTTTGGAGTTTCAATAGCAGAATTTACACCACCACCAGGTAAATGATAGTACTTTCCTTTTATAGCGTTAATGAGCAAAATCTCATTCTTTTCATTTAGAACAACTGTGCGAACTGCTGTTCTTACTTTTTTACTCATACAGTGATTATAGCAATCTCAGGTGGCATTATCTATTCAACTATTATAGTTGCCTGCATATTCGGATGCGGAGTACAGTGATACGCGTATGTACCTGGCGTATCAAAAGTAACTTCAGCACTTTCGTTTTGACTCAATATTCCTGTATCAAAACTCCCATCATCAGCAGTTGCAGAGTGCCCAGTCAAATCTTTGTTTATCCAGGTTACTGTCGTTCCAGCTTTTACAGTTAAAATCATGGGTGCGAAAGCAAAGTTTGCAATCTCTATTGTGTTTTGAGTGCTTTCATCCACTAAAGCCTCTTTTGGTTGTTCGGTCTCTGGTGTTTGTACTGTCATTTGTTCTGGTGTTTGTTTTGGGGTTACATTTTTATTTTGCAAAACAAAAAAAGCAATCACTACAATTACCAAAACTAAAACGATACTTGGCAATTTAGATTTAGTCATTAAAAATCACCTCCTCTAGTTAAAATCGACTTTATAAATTCTTCCTTCTAAGATATCTCCAAAATAAATATCTTTTGTTTGTGGGTCAACCGCAAGCCCCAAAGGATGTCCAAGTTTTCCCTCACCAGCATCTGCTCTTTCTATTAGTGTTTGAAACTGTATTTTATCTTGATCGCCATGTGTAATTGTCCCAAGCAGAATTTTTTTACCAGAAGTGTTTTGCAATGAGCCCGTCATACCAAAAATCGAAACTAAAACATATTGCTCATTTTCATTTAATTTAGGTAAGCTTTCATTTTCGTAAAAAGCAACATTCACGGCAGTTTCGGTTGGTGACCACCTGTATAAGACCATATCTTGCTTTGCAACAGTGTAAGGGTCAAAAGCAGGCATCGCAAGACTCTCGTCGCTGCCGTCCCAATTAAACGATAAAGGTTGAGCATTATTACCGTCTGCGGGCAAAAGATTTCCGTACAAAAATCTGTCGTTTACACTAGGTCCTGTATCAACAAGTGCGAATTTTTGGGTTTTTGGGTTGAATGCAATAGCCGGTGCATTACGAACACCAACAGCTTGAACTTTTGGGGAATTTGGATAGGGCCTTAATCCTTCAGGAGCCTTACCATTAGCTTGAATCAAAATCACTTTCCCAGCTTCTAACAAAGGATCAAGTGCACGTTCGGCTTTAAAGCCCTCGCCTACAGAAAACATTATATGCGGTTTTCCGTTTACCAATAAGCCAACGCCGTCTTGAATTTGATGAGATGGTCCCCCGAGTGCATTTGCCTCAAAAACTAAAGTTGGATTTTCTCCTACTACTCCTGTTTGTGTTACTGTAAATTTTATCTTTGTAACTCGATTTTTTAAAACACCTTCGCTCTCTGCAAAAGAGTATGTTAAGAAAATATCACCGCTTGTTTCAAAATCAGCTCCTAAGATAATGCCGGTTAACCCTGCCTCCTCGGGTGGAAATCCTGGCTGTCCAGTTTCAAGTTCAAAAAAAGGTTTTTCTTGTTGCACAAATTTCCCATCAATTTTCTGAAAAACCCATATATTACCGGTAAGGTTTGCAGCAAACATATACTTTCCATCAGGAGTTATTTCAATTGTCGAAATTTGTGGAAGCTTTTCTGTCACAACAGTAACTTTTGCGTTTATATTTTCTGCCGGCCTATAAAAAGGAATAAGCGTTTCTTCTGGCAAAGGGGTTTCAACTGAGGTTTTGCTAGAAACTAGAAAATAAAATCCTACTGCGACTAAAATTAGAACTACTAAACCAAACAAAACTTTTCTCATTAGTGTAATGATAGTTACTTTAAATAAAAAATCAATTACTTTTCTAAATTAGTATAATTTAGTGAGATTTCCTCGTGAAAATTCTATTTGGGGTGACCGACGGGGATCGAACCCGTGACATCCGCCTCCACAGGGCGGCGTTCTACCGCTGAACTACGGCCACCACAAACATGAGAATTATATCATGTATTAAATCTTAGTTAGTCTTTACCAGCTTCCAATTACTAAAATCTAAAAACCTATCTACTAAATTAAATGTATATTTTTGTCCAATACCTGAAACATATTTAGATACATAAAAATTTTTATATGGGTGGTATAAAAATATTGCTGGTACATCAGCAACTACAACACGCTGAAATTCATTATAGTGAATCACTCTCTCATCATTTTCTTGTGCTACTCTACCCTCTTCTAGTGCTCTATCTGCTCTTATTTGATCAAATTTCGATAAATTAAGCCCAGGATATTCTTTTTGGGCAGAATGCCAATTAATATAACGGTCGGGATCTCTGCCTATTTCTTGGCCATATAACAGAATTTCATAGTCTCTAGTCTTAATAGCCTTTTCAACCAATTCATTTGGGTCAATCTTTTTTATATCTAAATCGACATCAAGTTTATCTTTCCAAACATCCTTTATTTGTAGTGCAATTTCTGAGTGCCTGCCAATATCGGGTATAGTCATTGTTAAACCTACGTCCAGCGATTCTTTATATTCTTTATCATATTTATCAAAATTTAGAGATAAGTCGGTAAATACAGATCTGCTAATGGGTCCTTGAACAAATATACCTTTATTTGCAATTAATTTATTGATATCTAATACTTTTTCTAATTTTTGCCGCAATACTACATCTTGTACATTTTCGTTATCTAAATTAAAAAAGAGTGCAAAATATACACCCTGAAGAGGGAACTTATGGTCAGAAAAATTCGGAAGATTTGTTAAATCTATCTCTTTATTTGTCATGAAACCTTGTATTTCACCAAGTTTTGCACCAGTAATCACTTCGTCTTCATTTGAATAGTACTTAAATATCACTTTTTTAATATCGTCCTCTTTTCTTGTGTTTAACAACACTACTTTATTTATTACAGGACCATTTTTTTCAATATTTAGCACTCTAAATTGGCCGCTTGAAACTGGTGTTAAAGGATTATATCTTTCTTCAGATCCTTCTTGCATGACCCCGATTGTGAGTAAACTTAAAAATGGTGAAAACTTATTTGGCAAAATATATCTAACCGTTAGACCATCTACTTTGTCTGTTGCAACCCCTGATAAATCGGGTAATTTAAATGCTGTATATATTAGATCATCTGCATTTATTGTTGTTCCGTCTGACCATTTTTGATTAGCTTTAAGTTTTATTGTATATACCAAGCCATCATTTGATATTGCCCAGCTTTCTGCTAAATCAGGTATCAAATTGCCATATATATCATAGTCAAATAAACCTCTATATATTAGTGAGGATATTGCTTTATCATCTTGCGATATTGCCTGACTAGGTAAAAATGATTGTGGCTGTCCTGTAAGTCCTTCGGTATATGTGTTTGCAGGTAAAAGAGTTAAAAGCACAGAGCTAAAATAAAATAGTAGTTTTTTTAAGATAATCATATTTACACATTATTCTAGCAAATATTGTATTAAAAAAACAAAAGAGCCCCTAAACAAGTTAAGGGCTCATTAGTGCAAACAAGAGTAAACTCTTATTTGCAAGAGTTACTATACAAAAATACAAAGTATTTGTCAAGAGTTTTGTTTGTTGATAAAATAAGCCTTGTTATATAGCTAGGCCCCATCGTCTAGCGGCTAGGACGCCAGGTTTTCATCCTGGTAACCGGGGTTCGATTCCCCGTGGGGTCACCATTAGTACCGTAACAACTGCAACTTTTGATCTCATATTAATGAGAATATATCAAAAATTTAACCCTGTTTTATTATTATTCTGCGGGAGAACCAGTTGGTATTATGGGAAGTACTGGGTTTTTTTAGTAGCAATAATTGTGAAAAATGATCTTTTATATTAATATTCACATATGAAATATAACCCCGTAGGAATTGGAGAAATCGACGCCAGAATTGATATAGGAACATTCAAACCTGTTAAGTTAAGAATAGGAACCCTTCAATCTGAAGGTATTCATACTGGAATTTTGAAACACATAGATGTTTTGGTACCTAGTGTTAATGCCGCATTAGATTTTTTAATTTACCCAGATATATTTAATTCAACTATGAGGAAATAAATGGAATTAGTAGTTACTGCTGGAGAAGACTATAACGATATAGATGCTTTTGCCTGTGGTTTAGCCTACAAGCTACTATGTGATTTAAAGGGGCTACGATGTGAGGTAGTTTTACCTGGTCCTCTTAATGAAAGTGTCTCTAAATCTATTCGGGACTGGAGTTTCAGCTATCGAACTAAACTTGAAGGTAACCCAAGAGACTATAAATACATTGTGGTTGACATATCGGACCCTAAGCATTTCGCAAAGTTTGTCGTGTCAGAAAATATCCAAGAAGTGTATGACCATAGGTTTGGGTTCGAAACATTCTGGAAAGAAAAGTTAGGTGAAAATGCAAAAATAGAAATGGTGGGTGCTTGCGCGACATTAATATGGGAAGAATTTAAAAGAGATGGTCTTGCATCTAAAATAAATCCTACAACTGCAAATCTTCTATACACAGCCATACTTTCAAACACTTTAAACTTAAAAGCATCAGTTACTACAGATAGAGATGTAACAGCATTAAACGAACTTAAAACCTATACTCAGCTGCCTCAGGAGTGGGACTCGATTTATTTCGGAGAAATTACAGAAGCTGTTCTTAAGGACCCGCTTAAAGCTATGACAAATGATACAAAAGTTATCGAAATAAACGGAATTGACTACACAATCATACAGATCGAACTCTGGAACTCTAAGGAGTTTATAAGCAGCAATTTAAATCTTATAAAGAATTTACTTGCTGAACAAAGTAGCAAACATGTTTTCCTAACCTCACCGAGCATTTCCGAAGGAATCAATTATCTTGTTACGCAAGATCAAGATACAAGGAACAGTCTGCAAAAAACAATAGATGCCAAGTTTGATGGTGATTTAGGCAAAACATCGAAGTTGTGGTTGAGAAAAGAAATAATGAAGGCTTTGAAGTTAAACTAATAGAACCAATATTTTGATACAATTTTTTTATGGCTAATAATGAAACTCCACAATCCCCTATTTATTATT
>CAZHJE010000028.1:0-10241 GCA_964532965.1 uncultured Candidatus Saccharibacteria bacterium | reverse complement strand
TATCCGAAGGCGATGTCTTTTGTATTGAAAACCAAACAAGTATGGTTAATGAGGTTTTGCTTGTTGTTGACGATGAAAAAATTAGTATTGGGAGTCCATTTGTAGAAGATGCCTCTGTGACACTATCTAAAGTACGTGATTTCATGGGTGATAAAGTAACTGTTGCTAGATTTAAGTCTAAATCCCGTTATCATAAGAAAAAAGGACATAGGCAACCCCTTTCTGAATTAAAAGTAGATGAAATATCTTTTAAAGGTGTTGATAAATCAAAAGAAGAAATCAGTGAAAAAAAAGCTTCGAAATTAGATACCAAAAAAGAAAAAGTTGCGAAAACTACAAAAAAAACGGTAAAAAATCCTAAAAAGGAGGTAAAAAAATAGCACATGGCACATAAAAAAGCAGGCGGTGCTAAAGCACGTCAAGGATCAAATGTTATAGGTAAAAGGCTTGGTGTTAAAGTGTTTGGGGGTGGGCTAATAAAGGCGGGCCAAATAATTGTTAGACAACGAGGTAGAACTTATATTCCAGGTATTAACGTAGGTATGGGGCGTGATTTTACACTTTTTTCTAAAATAGCAGGAATAGTTAATTTTGTTAATGTTACAAAAAACAAAAAGAAAATAGACGTTCTACCTGAGTAGGATATTAGACAATAATCTTATATTATTTCTTGGATAGTAAACCAGTAACACTTTTCCTAGTATATTTTCTTTCGGAACAAAGCCGAATTTTCGCGAGTCTTCACTTTTTTCTCTATTATCGCCCAGTAAAAAATATGAATCACTCGGGATACTTATTTTGTCGTCATTACCAATGAATGTGTTTCCCGAAGTAATTGTATTTGCCCTCAAATAGCTTTCTGTTAGTTTTTTATCATTAATATATATGTTTCCATCTTTCAGATATAAAATGTCGTTAGGAAGCCCAATGACACGCTTAACTACTAGTTTATTAGTACTTGTTGGTTCTTTTGCAATCACTATGTCATAACGTTTAGGTGAGTTCAAAGCGTAAGATATTTTTTCTGCTAAAATTCTTTCGTTTGTAAAAAGGGTAGGTTCCATGGATGTGCCGTTTATTTCGAGTATTTGCGTAGTTGCAAAAGCTAAACCAAAGAGAATACCTATAACTATAAAGAAAAGCTCTAAAATATCTAAAATAGTGTGTTTAATATTTTTCATAATTCGATAAAGCTATTTTCAAGTACCTGCCACAGTTCTTGGTAACCTCCGTCGTAACCTAGTGCCCAGATACCTATTCCAAGCAAATTTTTTGAGTTGACTATATCGTATTTAATTTTTAGTGATTCTGGGTTTTCGTAGAATACCAATCGTAAAGAACTTGTATTTGGACTTATATAATGAAAATATGGAACTTGTCCTATTTCGTCCCACATGATATTTGGTCTAACTTCTAGTATTGTGTTTATTATATCTTCGTATGATTGAGAAATAGAATACCCAATTGTATCATTACCTTCTATTCTATTTGCATATTTGCTGTAGTCTTCGACGATCCAGTTATAACCATAGTATCCAACACCAAGTATTAGTTTGTTGGGAGGAGATACTGTTAAGTAATCGTTTAACATAGTATTGATATCATAAGAAAAATTCGTACCCCCACCATTAATTGGAGAAACAGGGCCTGCTTTGGTTGAGAAAGGATAATGGAAATCATACGCCATAATAAATATTGCATCTGCAATTTTTGCTAATTGTTCAATATTTGTTATTCGCTGTTTTATAAGTGAGTCTGCAAACGCAGAAACTGTAACAAATGAATCGCCGTATTCTTTATCTAGCGCAGTGTTGATATATTTTATAAGTTCGCTGTATTTTGTTGCTTTGTCTTCAGTTGGAAACTCTACATACTCAAAATCAAAATTTACATTTTTTATACCTCTATAATCTAGCTCTTCAATTAAATCATTTTTTAAGTTTACCCAACACGAGGAACAATCTAAAAAAGCATCGGTAACATCATCGTCATGAGAAAGGATTGTCAATGAGTATCTAACATCAGTTTTTGTCGCTATAAGATTATCTAGTTCTTTACTGTTTCTCCAATTATTGTATCCGGGATCTGTCGAATAGGCATCTTGATATTTTTTTATATGTCCGTCACTATTTATTTGAAGTCCAAAGTATGCGATGTCAGAAATGTCCTGTGTTTTAATCAAATCTATTTTATTTAATTTCCAATAAGGCAAAAATCCAAATATTACCTTTTTCTTTTCAGGGTATTTATTAGCAAAAGCACTTATATTGTTTGAAAGTGGTGACGTCGGTTTGTAATATTTTTTAACTTCTTTAGTTGATATATTAAAAATTAGCAACGCTAATGATATAGCATACAAAGATATAAGCAGGTTTTCGAATTTTGACTCCATACTGATATATTGTACATGATTCAATGGGGCGGTAGTGAAGAAATGCTAAAATTACAGTGTGAAAAGAATATATAAAAAGCGTAATTTGATGTTTATTTTAGTCTTAATAACAGCAAGCGCAGTTGCAGCATACATTATTATTGTCAAAGATCTAAAGAAAAACTATTATAACGTTTTTGGTGCACCACTTTCTGGTATAACTTATACATATGATGCTATAAGTAAAAATGATGAGTGTAACAAAGACTCTGCAATAGAGTATTTATATTATAAGGATAAAGCTGAAAATTATAAAAATAACAAGTTCGGATTGTATATTTACGCAGAAAATAAAGATTTTATTAGATTAGCAGATAAGCTTGTTAATTCTAATGGAGGTGAATGGGGTTATGTGCTAATTCCGTTTAATGTCAGAGACCTCTCTTATGGTAAATGGCAAGAGGTGTTCGACATGCTTCTTGAAAAAAAGTTGATACCGATAGTTCAACTTCATGATATTAATGTTGATAAATACGAGGCAGAAACGGAGAATGTAGCTAGATTTTTAAATTCGCTAGTATGGCCAATTAAACAAAGATATATTAGTGTATATAATGAACCAAATGATGCTAAGTTTTGGTATGGTCGAGTTGCTCCAAAAGAATATGCTGCTATATTAAACTATACGATAGATTCTTTCAAAGAAGAAAATCCCAACTTTTTTATGTTAAACGGTGCTTTAAATGTTAGTGCTGACGGCGCGGTGCAAGGTTATATGGATGCATTTGAATATATGTCTTTAATGAATAAATATGTTCCTGGTATTTTTTCCAAGTTAGATGGGTTTGCATCTCATTCTTATCCGCAACCTAATTTTTCTGGCAGTCCTTATTCGCAGGGTAGGTATAGCATAAGAGCTTATGAAGAAGAACTAGAGTATTTGCGGGATGTTTTGGGTGTTAAAAAGAATTTACCTGTGTTTATTACCGAAACAGGTTGGGCACATGCAGAGGGGGAGACGTACAATAGTGCCTTTCTTCCAGTTTCCACAACGTCGGAATATATCAAAAAAGCATATCAAGATGTATGGTTAAAGGATGATAGAGTGATTGCAGTTACACCTTTTACCATTTGGTACGCACCTCCACATGATCATTTTTCTTGGGTAAACGAGGATAAAGTACCCTATTTACAATACGAAGTGATAAAATCTCTAAAGAAACAAAGTGGTACACCAGAAAGTTTAGAAAAGGGTTATGTATATGCAACTAACTGCGAAGCTCATTAAATCAAACACTGTAACTAGCGTGTTTAATAATACGTTTTACCAGCTTATTGGAAAAGTTGTTAGTATGTCAATAACAATCTTGGCCACTATAATCATAACTAGGTATTACGGCAGAACAGGTTTTGGTGAATTTAATTTAATGCAAAGTATTCCTGCACTTTTTTTTATCATTGCTGATTTTGGTTTTAATGCTATAGCAGCCAGAGAGTTGTCGAAGAATTATGATCTTGCACAAAAATATTTAGGCACAATTTTATTACTTAGGGTATTTGTATCGATAATTCTTATGTTGCTTGTAGGAATGTCACTGGTATTTTTTCCATATTCTCCTGAATTAAAGTTTGGTATTTACTTAAGCTTATTTTTAATTTTAACTCAGGCACTTTATTCAACTACAAACATAATTTTTCAAGTTAAACTACGTTATGATCTTTCGACAATTGGTTATGTGATTGGTAGTGTAGTTGTTTTGTTCTTAGTACTTATTCTCTCGTATTTTAAAGCATCAATTGTTTGGGTTAATTTCAGTTACGTTGTTGGAGGCATCACAACATTTTTAATCAATATTTATTTCATAAAAAAGTATTTAAGCTTAAATATTAAACTTAGCGTAGATAAAATGCTTCTTAAGACTCTTTTTATTCAAGCGATGCCACTTGGTCTTATGTTTATTTTTAGTCAAATAAATTTTAAGGCAGATTCAATTCTTTTATCACTAATGCCTTTACCAAAGAGTTATGGGCACACAAATATTGATAGTGTGGCAATATATGGGCTCCCATACAAAATTTTTGAAGTAGCCCTTGTTATACCTACGTTTTTTATGAATAGTATGTATCCAATTTTTGTTAAACATTTACTAAAAGGTAAAGTACATTTAAAAACAACATTTATTAAAGCAATACTAACACTGCTTATTTTTGGCACCTTTTCATTTATTATAGGGTATATATTTTCGCCGTTTGCAATATCTATATTAGGTGGTAGGGAATTTAGCGAATCGTCCACAGTACTTCGTATTCTTTTAATTGGATTACCGATTTTTTTTGTAACACAGCCTCTTGCATGGCTAATAGTAACTCTGAATAAACAAAAGTATTTGCCAGGAATATATTTTATAAGTGCACTATTTAACTTTGTATCAAATATTATATTAATTCCAAAATATTCATTTTATGCCTCAGCCTATTTAACATGGCTTTCTGAAATAGTAATTTTACTGTTTCTTGTAATTTTTGCTCGTAAAGCTTGGCGTGAGTATGCTTAAATTTTTTTATTATAGTGTTCTTATAGCACTTACACTTAACCAATTTGTGGCTTTATCAAAAAGTAGTGGTTTAAATATTTACATATTTGACCTGCTTATAGCCCTTTTTGTATTCGTAGGTATTTTTACCATTATTCTTAAAAAAAACCATTTTTATATTCCAAAATATCTAGTGTTATTTCTTATCTTTTTTATGTGGGCTTTTGTTTGTAATATTTTAAAAAGTCATCAATATGGAATGGAAGTAAATTTAGTAGCTAATTCATATCTTTTACGTTTTTTAATATATCTTCTGTGTGGTGTTGTTGTATTTAACATGTTGCTTCAAAAAAGTATATCTGTAGATACACTCTTTAAGTCTATAATAGCTTCTGGTGTAGTATTAACCATTCTTGGCTACATGCAACTACTGCTTCTTCCTGATTTTAGCGTTTTAAACCCAATTTATGGGTGGGATCCTCATAAAAACAGACTAGCTTCAACTTTTTTTGATCCCAATTTTTTAGGCGCTTATCTGAATATTTGTTTATTATTATTTATTGAAAGGTATTTGAAAGACATTAAAGTTAAAAAAATATTGATTTTAGTACCGCTAATTTTGCTAAGTGGCATTATATTAACATTTTCCCGCAGTTCGTGGCTTATGTCTGCAACAATTATATTAGTATATGGACTTCTTAAAAATAGATGGTTATTACTGATTGCTGTTTGTATTATGTTTAGCGCGTATTTTTTTGTACCACGTATTCAAACTAGACTAGTTGGAATAACAGATCCATCTGATTCGGCACATTTTAGAGTGATCTCATGGAGAAATACTTATGACATCGCAAAAGACAATTTAGTATTTGGTGTTGGTTTTAACTATTTTAGATATGTTCAAGTAGATTATGGCTATATCGGATATGACAATTTAGGGGGTAATTCTGGTGCAGGTGCCGATTCAAGCTTGTTATTTGTCTTAGCAACAACTGGTGTTATTGGTTTTGTGCTGTTTTTATGTGCTTTTTTGCTACCGCTGACAAGTCCAAATACATTGAGTATGGCTTTGATATTAGGAATATTAGTGCAATCGCAGTTTATTAATCTGATATTTTATCCCCAAACGATGTTTTTATGGATTATACTATTTTGTATTTCTAGCTACTCTTTTTTTCGTACTTAATTGTTATTGTTTCTTCTTTTGTATTGCCTGCTTCATCAGTTGCTTGTATTTTTATTTCGATAGTTCCTTCTTTAACCCCAAGCAGAAAATCAAAAGTCATATCGGGTTTCAATATTGCTAACCTATCATTTATTTTGATTGTTGCTTTTTCATTTACTTTACCAATAATGTTTACTCTTTCATTAAGGTTTCTAACTGTCTCTTTATCTTTTGGTGAAGTTAGTTCAAGTTCTGGTGCTTTCTTATCTACCAGCAGTGTTAATGTTTCTGATTTTTCGCTTTCTACATTTTGGTCATCATATGCTTTTGCAAATAGTGTATTTTTCCCATCGCTTAGTTGAATATCTTTGAACTCAAATACACCATCGCCAGTAGTCAAAGTATTTGCTACTTCTGGTCCGTTAACAAAAAGTTTAATTGTAGTTCCAGATGTGGCATATCCATTTATGTCTATACGGTCTTTATTTGTAGCAGAGGGTATGTCTTTAAATATTGGTGTTTCTGGAAGCAATGTGCGTGTGTTAGGTTGTGCATTTCTATTTTCGGAAAATAAGCCAAATAGTCTACCAATAGTTGGCCCAAAGAATACAAAAGATGTAATGATAAATGCAGGCAGAACAACTATTGCAAGTAGTGTTTTTTTTAATTTTTGTTCTAATTCGATTGGATTAGTTTTTTTCATTATTTAGTTCCTGGTTTAAAAACTCGCTTAAGTCTTTGTTTATATCATTTCTTGCTAACGCAAATTTAAATGTTGCTTTAAGATATCGTAACGGATCGCCTGTTGTTAACCACTCACCATCTATAGGCTGTGCAATGACTTTTTTACCTTCTTGTGCAAGTGCGTTTAATATATCCAATACCCAAAGTTCATCATCTTTTCCAGTTGGTGATGCTAATGCCTTTTCAACTACATCGTACGAAAAAACAAACCTACCAAATTGAGACATGTTTGACGGATTTTTTCCTAGTGGGAGTTTTTCGTATCCAGCCTCTATCTCATACTCATAGTCAGCATTTTCTTTATATTTCACAGTTCCGTATCTTTCAACTTCGCTGTCAGGAACCCACTGTACGCCAAGTACTGCACTTGGATTATACTTTTCATATATATCTATTAACTGCTTTGTAACAGGTGTTTGAGAGATTGTTAAATCGTCCCCAAACATATATACAAAAGCCTCGTCGTCATCTACAAGGTCCTTTATGGTAATTAGGGGTGTTGCATTTCCATATGGTAAATGCTTTTTTTGTCTAACATAGACAAAGTTTGCCATTTTTGGAATTTCTCTAACCATTTCTAATCTATCTGTTTTACCTGCTTTTTCTAGTGTATCTTCAAGTTCATAATGGTTATCAAAGTAGTCTTCTAATATGCCGCTGCCGTGCCTAGTTACTAAAATTATATCTTTTATGCCAGAGCTAACTGCTTCTTCTACAAGATAATGTACGATAGGTTTATCGATAATTGGTAGCATTTCTTTAGGTTGGTTTTTTGTTGCGGGTAAAAATCTTGTACCGTATCCTGCTAGGGCTATAACTGCTTTTGTTATTTTTCTATTTTGATCTTTCATATTTTAATTATAGCAAAGATTATCCAATGGAGCCGTCCGTGGGAATCGAACCCACAACCTGCTGTTTACGATACAGCTGCTCTACCATTAAGCTAGGACGGCATTCTCGACTATTGTATAATAAATTTGTGAAAAGTTGTATTCTAGGTTTAATCATTTAGAAATTAGAGGTTTACTGACTTCCGATAAAATCTGTTTGCCGACTTCTTTAAGTTTTTCATCTCTTGAATGAGCTATCCAATAAGTTTCTACAGCATTTTCTCCATCAGAACTTGCTTTTACAAGTTCTTTGACAATAGTTATGACCGCTTGTTTTGTAATATCATCCCCTTTTTCATAAACTTGTCTTAACAACAAAAAAGAGCTGTCACCTAGTTTCATTTTTCCGGTTTTGACTTTTTTACCAACGTAGGCTGTTATGGTTTTGTTTCCTGCTAACAAATGCGCCATAAGTCTGTTTGAACCATCTAATAAAGGAAATTTTTCGCCCTTTTCGGTTACGAGGATTATTGGATATTTAATTTTTACCCCTTTTGGTCTAAACTGACCCAAGCCTTCTGGATCATCATCAGGGTGTTTTTTAAAGTACTCAATTAAATAATCACGAAATTTAAGTGGGTTTCTATTAATAAGGTCAGAGTGTGTAACTTTGTCTATTTTCGGACCCATTCCTGTGAGTAGCAGTTTGTTGCAATCAATTTCTTCTTTACTCCAAACAAAACTATCATCACTAACTATCCAGAAAACTGCATTTAACCTGTATGTAAAAGATAATGCTTCCAACAACCGCCATATCTCACTTTCTGGTAGTTTAGCGATACCATCTTCCAACCCATTTTGCATGTTGTCTTCAGAAAATATTTTACTTAATTCAGCAATCAAATACGCTTTAGCGATTTCAATTGTTGGAATGTTTTTTGTCATTTTATGTACCTTTCTAGTTATTTCTGTCGCGGATGGAGCGGGTGCTCGCATTATTTTGAACGCCAGTCTGATTAGATCTTAGCATATTTCCACAAGTTGATGGAGACGTATTGAGCAAAAAAGAAGGAAACTGATACATAGTAAAGTAATTTTCTGTATAATTAAAATATGAGGCGGTATGTGCTATTTATTACAATTCTCGTGATTACCTTGGGTTTAGTAACTTTTAAAAAATATCAATCGAGATATAAACCGGTCTATAAAACTCTTGAAGAGTGTACGAGTGCAACTGGTAGTAATTGTCAGTTTTCAAGCTGTGACTATAAGTGTGAAAATACTGAGTATGGTTATTTTAAAGGTTATATTCCAGTGTCATTTTCTAAGTCACCTTTGCTTAGCATAAGTTATACGTGTTTAGATCTTCAAGAAAACGAGTGTATCGACAATGTTTATTGCGAACCGAAGTATGAATATCCTGGACCAAATAAAGACACAGTGGGAATGCCAATACTAAACCGTTATTTTATAGAATGTATAGATAGAGATTTGCCAAAATCCGAACTGGAAAATGAAGAAACCAAGAAAGGCTATTGTGAAAGTGGAGGCGGGTGGTGGTCAAAGGAGTTTTATGAGTGTAACTGTCCAACAAACTACGATAGTGAGTTTGAAACCTATATGCCGGGAGTATTTTTAATGCATCAGGGCTGTATTGCCTTTAATAAGGCGTGCGAAAGCATACGTGGTAAATACATAGAAACACATGGCCTACCGTACTGTGAAGTAAATGACCAGATACTAAATCTGGGTCAACTTAAAGATGAGCTACAGTAAGAATAGGCACTCTGATAGGGGTGCCATCCCGTATGGAGCGGGTGAGGGGACTCGAACCCCCAACCTTCGCCTTGGGAAGGCGACACTCTACCATTGAGCCACACCCGCATATACATACGATAATATCTTAAATCAATCTGTTATGTAATACTAGGAAGTGTTAACATTTGCCCCGGAAATATTAATGCTTGTTGCCCATTTGCCAAATAACCAATGCTTGCTGAATTAGCATTTAATATATTTGTCCATGCTGCCCCATTACCATATACTGCTTCTGCTATTTCCCATAATGTGTCTCCGCTTTTTACTGTATAACTGCCATCTTTAATATCTCCTGCTTGATAATCATTTGCTACCCAATAAGTATCTATCATGCTATTTGTGCCATTTGAAATAGTCATTTTTTCTTCGCTTTCTCTTGTTGTACTTGTCGAACTTATTTCCCCAGCCTCTTCTTCGTTAGTATCTGCTAACATATCTTTTGTGTCTTCTATGCTTTGAGATATTGTATTACCAATATTTGTTAACTGTTGCTCAACTGGATTTAAATTTAAACTACTTGAACTGTTAAAATATCTATATCCAAGTACACCTAGCGCTATTAGAAAAACTATTGATGTAATAAATGCTAATTTATCTTTGCCATTTGGCTTAGGATTGTTAGTGTTATTTTCTATTTTTATTTCTTCATTTGTTTCTTCACTCATAATTTTTTCTCTAAATTTTATACAGTGGGCAATAAAAAAAGTAAAACCAGAATATTTTCTGGCGGGACCAACGGGGCTCGAACCCGCGACCTCTGCCGTGACAGGGCAGCGCTC
>CAZHJE010000027.1:0-10762 GCA_964532965.1 uncultured Candidatus Saccharibacteria bacterium | reverse complement strand
AAAATATTGCATACTGCAGAATATTCTAACGAAAAAACCGCTTTACGCAAGTTGAGTTGAGTGCTACTATCAAAAAAGCATGAAATATATAAACTATATATACGCAACATTAACAAATACAACAACCCCTTTTCTGGGGTAATATCGCTAATTAAAATTCAATAGTATCTAAAAGTTAAGTTCTAAGTTAAAATTAATTTCATAAGGAAAATTTTATGTCTAAAAAAATAAAAGTAATCGAAAAACTAAAAAACGATCCATTAATGCCACTAAGGCATACGTGTGAGCATGTACTGCATACTGCTATGCAAGAGTTATATCCAAAGTTAAAAAAAGTAATGGGACCACCAATAGAAGATGGTTTTTACTTTGATTTTGATTTAGATGAAAAAATTACACCAACTGAGTTTGAAAAAATAGAAAAAAGAATGCAAGAAATCATAGATGCAAAACTCGAAGTTTATCACCACGAAGTATCAGAAGCTGAAGCAAAAGAAATATTTAAGAACAATGAATATAAGTTAAATACCATTGATGAAATAAAAGATAGGGGAGAGATGATTGGGCTATATAGCCTCGGAAAAGAGGGAGATACACACTATGATTTAGATTTATGTGCGGGGCCACATGTTGACAATGTAAGTGCTATTAAAGCGTTCAAATTACTTAGTGTCGCAGGTGCGTATTATAAAGGGGATGAGAAAAATAAAATGCTTCAGCGAATATATGGTACCGCGTTTGATTCGCAAGAAAAGCTAGACAATTATCTTAAAATGTTAGAAGAAGCAGAGAAAAGAGATCACAGAAAACTTGGTAAAGAGTTAGATTTATTTATTTTTTCTGATCTTGTTGGTCCGGGGCTTCCACTTTGGACACCAAAAGGTACAATAATTAGAGACGAGATTGAAAATTGGGCAAAAGAAACAGAAATAAAGTGGGGGTACGTAAGGGTTGCAACACCACATATTGCAAAGCACACACTGTTTGAGACGTCAGGGCATTTACCTTATTACAAAGACGATATGTACAGTCCTATGAATATTGACGGAGAAGACTATTATATGAAAGGCATGAACTGTCCTCACCACCACATGATATTCAAATCAAAACCAAGAACATATAAAGAGCTACCATTAAGGTTTGCGGAATATGGGATGGTATACAGATATGAACAGTCAGGAACATTATTTGGACTTATGAGAGTACGAGCACTACAACAAAATGACGCACATATTTACTGCACAGAAGAGCAAGCAGAAGAAGAGTTTTTGAAAGTATTGCAGCTACACGAATACTACTACAATATATTGGGCTTAAATAGAAGCGATTATCATATAGCATTTGGCTTGCCTGACTCAGAAAAAAGAGACAAATATCATGGAGATAAACAAACTTGGGATAGAGCTGAAAAAATTATGCGAAACGCATGTTTAAAATCTGGCATAAAAACTGTAGATGATATTGGAGGAGCAGCATTTTATGGCCCTAAAACAGATTTTGTAATTAAATCTGCGATTGGAAGAGAATTTGCAATTTCTACAAATCAATTAGATTTATTTATGCCACAAAGATTTAATCTGGAATATACAGCGCAAGATGGCAATAAGCATTTAGCAGCAGTAATACACAGAGCACCATTAGGCAGTCATGAACGGTTTATTGGCTTTTTAATAGAACATTTTGCGGGTGCGTTTCCAGTATGGCTATCTCCAGTACAAGCAGTAATAATACCAATTGGAAAAAACCACATAGACTATGCTAATAAAATAAAAGAATCACTAGATAGTGAAAACATTAGAGTAGAAATTAACGATAAAGACGAAACGATGCAAGCAAAAATTAGAGAAGCGCAACTTCAAAAAGTGCCATATATGCTTATTGTCGGTGATAAAGAAGTAGAAGCAAATAGTGTAAGCGTAAGGTTGAGAACTGGCGAAAGCATCCCAAGTAGTAGTGTTGAAAGTATTAAAAATAGAATAAAGGAGATGATTACAACAAAATCGTTGAATTTATAGTCAAAATATGCTAATTTCATTAACGTTGGATAAGGAGACAAGTTATATCACAAGATAAGTATTACATTATAAATCATAGAATACGTTACCCAGAACTTAGGGTAATAGGGGATGAAGGGGAGAATATAGGTGTTTTAAAAACATCTGATGCCTTGAAACTGGCACAAGAAAAAGAACTGGATCTTGTTATTATAGCCGAAAAAACAGAACCTCCTGTAGCTAAAATTTTAGATTTTAATAAGTTTTTGTATGAGGAAAATAAAAAGAAAGCTCAAGCAAAAGCTAAATCTAAAAAGAGCAAACTCAAAGAGTTTAAGTTTGGGCCAACAATTTCTGGTGATGCAATAGAAACACGGGTTAGAAGATCGAGAGAGTTTTTAAATGACGGAAACAGAGTAAGATTAACAGTAACATTAAAAGGCAGAGAAATGGCATATCCAGAACTAGGGGTTGAAAAACTAAACCAGTTTGTAGTACAGTTAAGCGACATAGCAAAAGCAGAAGGTGAAATTAAACAAATAGGAAGGAATATATCAGTTACACTGGTAAGAAAGTAATTATGACAAAAACAAAGAAGACATTAAAAAAGAGGATAAAAATAACAAAAAGTGGTAAAATACTAAAACTTCAAAATGATGCAGGGCATTTAAAAGTTAAATGGAATGCAACAAAAAAGCAAAGGAAAAAGGGCTACGAAGTATTAACCACAAAAGGTTATAGAAAAAGAATTAAAAAAATGCTTGGGAAAGCAGGGAGAAAGATAAAATAATATGACAAGAGTAAAAGGCGGGCCACGAGCTCATCAAAGACATAAAAAAACATTAGAACTTGCAAAAGGATATAGAGGAAGTAGAAGTAAGCTGTTTAGAAGAGCAAGAGAAGCAGTATTAAGAGCCGGTGAACATGCTTTTGCAGGAAGAAGAATTAGACGAAGAGATATAAGAAAGTTGTGGATAACAAGGTTATCAGGAGCGTTAACAAATAGTGGTATTAACTACAGTAGGTTTATACAAGGGTTAAAGAAAGCCAATATTACATTAAATAGAAAAATGTTATCAGAAATTGCAATAGCAGACCCCACTACGTTTAATACTATTGTTGATACTGTCAAAAATACAAAGTAGCAGCTATATTTAGAATTTAGTACTCACACGTAATAGTTTATGTGTCTTACGTATGAGTGGTAAATGCTAAATGCCTTGAGTTCTCTTACCCCACGTTCCCGTTATTGGATCACCAATATCGTCTGCAGGGTTAAATTCACCCCCCTCTTTGGTTCTTCCCTCTTTTTCGCCTTTTCCCTCTTCTTTGCCTTTTCCCTCTTCTTTACCTTTTCCCTCTTCTTCCTCAGGATCTGGTGTAACGTATTCAGTCATATAAAATTCACCTCCAAAAATAATAGGTAACTAAATATTAATTAAATTGTAGCTTATGTGTATATGAATGTGAATACGTGGGTAAAATATTAAAACCTGCCCCACAACCTCTTACGCTTCTGCAAGCTGGATTGTGGGACAGGAAAGGGTTGTTGTCACGCACTAACTCTTGCTAGTGCGCTTTCCCTTTTTTCTGTTTGACCCGGTCCCTGCTTGGCCGGGTTTATGAGTACTTGCCATTTTTACCTCCTGGTAAAAAATAATTGGGGCGCCGTCGCCCTTTTGAAAAAAAGATTGATTTTTGAAATATACCCCATAAATAACATTAATGCAACTTAGTAGAACCCAGATATAGTAGTTTTGAGTGAGGAAATTATGATGTATAATAACCACCATAATGCAAGATAAACTTAATAACATAAAACACCAATTTAACACCGATTTAGAACTCACCAAAATCTCTGGTGACTATGACAGCTTGTATCTAAAATACTTTTCTAAAACAAATGGCATAACTACACTCTTTGCAAAAGAGTTACCCAAACTATCTGCCGATGATAAAAAAACATATGGCATCTTAATTAATGAATTAATTACTGACCAAAAAGAACTTATTGAACAAGATAAAAAAGACTACATTCAAAAACTAGAACAAAGCCCATTAATAGATTTATCTATACCTCACAAACCTAAAACTAATGGCTATCTTCATCCATTAACACAAGTAACTAGACAAATGAATAAATTCTTTAGATACTACGGTTTTTCTGTTTATGACGGTCCCGAAATTGAAACAGCATTGTACAATTTTAGAAAATTAAACTTACCACAAGGGCATCCTGCAACAGACCTGCAAGACACACTTTTTATTAAAACACTCGATGGTGATGCCGACATACTTCTTAGAACACACACATCATCTGTCGAAGCTAGATTACTAACAGATTACGAACCTCCAATAAGAGTAGTTGTTCCTGGTAAAGTCTTTAGAAACGAAACCGCAAGTGCAACAAACACTGCATTTTTTCATCACTATCAAGGCGTAGTAGTAGATAAAGGCATAACAATTCAAAATTTAATGCACACACTCGAAAGATTTCATAAATTTTTATATGGAGAAGACACTGAAGTTAGATTTAGATATAAATACTATCCCGAGGTATCTCCTGGTGTAGGGGTAGATATGAAATGTAGATTTTGTAGTGGCGATGGTTGTGAAGTTTGCAAAATGCGTGGCTGGATCGAAGTACTAGGTAGTGGGATGATTCACTATAATACTCTTAAAATGTGTGGCATAGATCCCGAAGTATATACAGGCTATGCGTTTGGTATGGGGCTTGACAGACTTGTTATGCAAAAATTTGGTATTACAGACATTAGACATATGTTTGGAGGAGGAATGATATACAAATGAAAATACCTTTAACTTGGCTAAAACAATATATAAAAACAGATAAATCGCCAAAAGAAATTGCACACACCTTCACCATGCTTGGGCTATTGTTAGATAAACCAATTATCACACTACCAAATGGCGAAGTAGTACTCGATTTAGAACATAGAATGGATAGATCAGATTGGCTAGCTATTTTAGGATGCGCACGAGATTATGCAGCCTTTGAAAATATAAAACTTAACTATCCACAAACATATACACAAAAAGGTAAAGAAAACGGGGGTATAGACATTAAAGTTGAATGCCCAGATTTAGTAAACAGATTTAACACCAGAGTATTTAAAAATATTAAAGTTACAAAATCACCACAGTGGCTATCAACGGCATTAGAAGCATACGGAATACCATCGATAAACAATGTGGTTGATATTACAAATTATGTCATGGTTGAACTTGGGCAACCAATGCATGCGCAAGATATTGATAAAATGGAAAAAAAAGAAATAGTTATCAGAAGAGCAAGAAAAGGGGAGAGTATAACAACACTTCTTGGTGAAACTATATCTTTAGATTCAGATACATTTGTATTAACTCAAAATGATAAACCAACAGTAATAGGTGGTATTGTTGGCGGCAAAACAACAGGTGTTGATGAAAGTACAACAAATATTGTTCTCGATGCAGGAAATTATAACCAAACTAATGTTAGAACAACCTCAAGGCGGCTTAAAATACAAAATGAAACAGTATTACGATACGATAAATTTTTACATCCCCAACTTACACAATTAGCAATCGAAAGAGCTACATATTTACTACTTGAGCTATGTGGTGGAGATTATTATGAAAATTACGACTACTATCCAACTAAATGGGCAGAAAAAGAAATGCCATTAAGATACTCTCGCATACAAAAACTAGGAGGAATACTACCAGAAGATGCAAAAATTAAACAAATCTTAACTTCTTTAGAGTACGAAGTACTTGCACAAGAAAAACACGATTCTGATACAATTTTAAAGCTAAAAGTGCCATATTTTAGAACAGATGTAGAAGTAGAAGATGATCTTGTAGCAGATATACTTAGAATAAATGACTATTCTAAACTACCGCTTAGCCCAATAAATAGCGCACCTCCAAAAGAAATAACACCAAAGATATATGACTATGAAAATAAACTAAAAGATATACTTGTTAATATTGGTCTGCATGAGCATATATCTGACCCAATCGGCCCTACAAACAGTACGGATACAAAACAAGTAGTATTAGAAAATGCATTAAACTCAGATAAAAGCGCGTTACGAACAAGCATCTATACTACTTTAAAACCTGTGTGTTTAAATTATTTTAAACATACTATTAAAGAAGTAGGCATATTTGAAATCGGAAATATATATACAATACAAGGTGATAAAAATGTATACGAAAATTATACAGAAACAAAACTACTTCAAATAATTTACACAAATAAAGAATTAGATTTGATACAAAACACAAAAAAAGTAAAAGAACTATTTTGGACGTTAGTATATGAATTAGGCATTAAAGAAACGTGGATACACTTTATAGATGGTAAATACAATATTATGTATCAAGACGATATTATTGGTGAAATAACTCTAGACAGCATATGGCTAAATGTTAAAAAATTAATGGACATACCACAAAAAGAAAGTACTAGAGTACATACTTACATACACCATATGCATACACAAGATATATCTCTTGTACTACCACTTACTATGCATTTTGGTGAGATATACAAAGAGCTTAACACCATATCTAAAGACATATTAAGTGTAGAAGTGTTAGAAGAGTATATTGATGAAAGTGTAATTGGCAAAGATAAAAAAGGTATTTTAGTAAGAGTAGGGTATACACAAAGTGATCCGAGTGTAGATGTTAAAGAGAGTATTGTTAAGGGGTTGAAGGATAAGTTTACTCTTGAAATCAGAGGTTAAAGCTTAAAGTTTAGTTAATAGTATCTATAACAGTTAAACTGATCTTATCACTGTCTTCTCTTCCATCTTCGTCTTCTGCAACTACTTCAAACTCATGTTTACCTACATCATTTGATGTTAAATTAAAATTATAGCCAAATGGTTCAGATTTATCTGTGGTTATTCTATTACCATCCATATATATTCTTACTTCAGAAATATCATTTGGCGACGAAACTTCTACTTTTAATCTAAAGCTAAGCGGCGCTATACCCCCGTTTTCGAAATTAGTGATTTTAACATGGGGATCAGTATCATCTTTAACATCCCCATCATCTTCAAACTCTAATGCAGATTTAATTCGTGGTGGAAAGTATTTATCATCACCACTATAATTTTCACCTATCCATGCATCTACATCATTTTGCCATTCTGGAATTTCTGCTTGTATATCGATAAATGTTTCTACATCTGTTTTATCTGCATTTCTACACGCATCGCTTGCTAATTTATTATCTTCGTCGCAAATTTCTAACTTTTGATACCAGCTACTTATTGATGTTGGTTCGTTATCTTTAATAAACCATTCTTCGCGTGATGAAAAATCTTCAAATGGTAGCATACCAGTTAAACTATCTACTCTTATTTTTTCTACATTTTTTGTAGCTTCAAACTTTTCGGGTTCTTTCCCATTTAGATAATGTGCCATAAAGTTATGCCAAATTGGAGTTGCGCCAGTTATACCCGATGCAACATTACTCATTTCGATATTATTATTATTGCCAACCCAAACGCCAACTGCAATTGATGGAGTATAACCCATTGCATAGTTATCTCTTGTGTCATTTGTAGTACCTGTTTTAACTGCTACTTGATGTCCAGGAATATTAAGTAAGCTATTTGGGCCAAAAGCATCTGACCTTGCGCCATTGTCAGATAGAATATCACTGATCAAAAAAGCTACATCTTCGGATAATACTCTTTCTTTATTTGGCTTATACTCATACAAAACATTATTGTTTGCATCTGTAACTTTCAATATTGGGTTTGGTTTAATAAACTCACCTTTATTTGCAAATGTTGCGTACACACCAGTCATTTCTAACAGTTTAGTTTCACCACCACCAAGTGTTAACGCAAGACCATATCTATTTCTATCTGTAAGAGTTGTTATTCCCATCTTTTCTGCTAATTCCAACATATTGTCTATTCCAACAATTCTTAAGGCTTTTACTGCAGGTATGTTAAGTGAATTACCAAGAGCTTTTCTTAATGGTACTGGTCCTCTAAAGATGCCATCATAATTTTCGGGTATATATGGTTTATCCGGTGCAGATCCAGGAAATTTAGTTTGTACATCAAGAAATGGAAACGCAAGCGAATAGCCTTGAGAAATCATTGCGGCATATGTTATTGGTTTAATAGATGACCCAGGCTGTCTAGGACTAATTGATACATTAACATTTGGATCAAAGACACACCCATCTATGCCTGCAACTCCCGAAATACACCCTTCAGGTTCAGGATCACCAAAATAGTCTTTAGAACCTACCATTGCAAGCACACCACCTGTTTTTGGATCTATTGCAACAAGTGCACCATTACCAACTCGTAAATTCTTTGCAGCTTCAACTTCGGTTTTAACAATTTCTTCTGCTTTTTTTTGAAGATCTAAATCAAGTGTAGTGGTTACAGTTAAACCACCTTGTTCAACATATTCTTCGCCAAACATTTCACTTAGTACTTGTTTGGCGTAAAATACAAAATGGGGTGCTTCAAAAAATACATCAGGTCTAACAAAGGATAATTCTTCATTTTTTGCAGTTTCATAATCTTCATCACTAATAAAATATCTATTGCCATCATCACCAATCCACCCTTTAGTATTCATAACATAAAGCACATAGTTTTTTCTTTCTAACCCTGCTTCTGGATTAGATCCAAAATATGAGTATACACTAGGACTTTGTGGTAGCCCTGCTAAATAGGCTGCCTCTGCTAAAGTTAAATCGCCTGGGGCTTTATTAAAGTAGGCTCGTGCCGCAGTAAACACACCATAATTTTGACCGCCATATGGAACTTCGTTTAAATACATTTGAATTATTTCATTTTTTGAATATTTACTTTCGAGTTGCAGGGCTAGTATAAATTCTTTAATTTTTCGCACTAATGTTCGTTCTTGCGTTAAAAGTGTAGTTTTTACTACTTGTTGTGTTAAAGTTGACCCTCCTTGAAGCCCTTCGCCGGTCACAGTGTTTCTAACAGCTCTAAGCATACCTTTAAAAGAAAAGCCTTGATGATTATAAAATTCGGCATCTTCGATTGCTAATGTTGCTTTTACAAGATTTGGAGATATATCAGATAATTTAACTAAACTTCTATTTTTTTCACCATAAACTTCAAAGAGTGATTTGCCATTTTTATCGTAAAGTTTTGTTGATAATTCGTCGCTTCTGTTTAGTAATGTATTTGGATTTGGTAGCTCTCGTGAATAATATGCAAATAAGCCAAATACCCCAACAATACCTATTATCATAAGTATTAATATTCCTGATGCAATGTATGTTAAAAAAACTAATTTTTTATGTCTGCTATCAAGTGCTATTTTTCTCTTTGGTGATTTAAAAGAGGTTCTTTTTATGTTTTTGTTTGCTTTAAAAAAAGAAGGCATAATACGTAGTTTATTATAGCATTGTGGGATATTTTATACACCTACGTACGCTAACATAAAACAGAAAGTGATGTAGCAAAGTATAGTATACCCATTAATTCAATGGTATTATATTTTGCATGAGCAACGAAAAAACTATTCCCGAACTAAATTCAAATGAAATTGTAATACCAGAGGCAATTCAACAAGATTTGACTAGGGGTATAAAAAGAGTAGTAGAGGTAATTACTAGAGGTGATAATGCTCCGAATATGATATTGACACTTGATAGATCAGGAACACTAGCTTACGAAGGAGTTTTTGGATATTTAGAAACGCACCCAATGCAAGACATACCTACAATTGGAGTTAGTCTTGGTAGAGAAGACACAGCTCCTTTTATAGTGGCGCATCCAGACAAAATACTTTCACCAGATATAAGTGCTCAATTAGTTGGAAATAGATATGAGCAAAACTTGAGAGAGTTCCTACAATATTTAAACGGAAATCCTGCTTTTCAAAATAAAATTACAGCCCTACATCAGTATTTAGAACAACATGCACCAACCAGAATACTTATTGTAGATGATATGAGACAATTTGGAACTACTCAAGAGGTTTTAACACCAATAGCTATAAATTTAGCTCTTCAAAGGTTAGGACTACGAGCAGATGTTGAAACAGACATTGGTAATGCTATTAAACAAGTACTAGGTGTGTCTACTTTAGCAGAACATGCAAATGATCCGACAGTAGCTTTAGAGTTTCAAGTGCTTTTTGAGAACCAAGATTGGATATATGACATAGCAAGGGCTAACTTTGGGCATATTCTTTTTGAATTTGAAGAGGAAACATACGAAAGAAGTGTTGCACTAAGTGTGCTTACTAGTTTGTTAAAAGGAACAATTGATATACCAAAAGGAAAAAGCAAACAAATAGATTCATGGGAAGATGTAAATACATTAATAGCTAATGCTGATAAGAAAAAAAGGGGTGATATTGAAACAGCTTATGACTATGATTACATTCCTGATGCAGATACTTTCATAGACGAATTATTAAAAATAATAAGTGAGAATTACACTATAGAAGAAATTAAATTGTTCAACAGTGGTTTAAGAAAATCTTTAAGACAAGTTGGAAAAGAAATTTAATCAACTACTACCAGCTGACGCAGGTAGTATGCTGTAACTTCTTTGCTTTGCAAAGTCCAACAAGTTGGGCGACTTCATCTACTAGCTTACGCAAGTATCCAACCAAAGGTTGCTTGCGAAGCAACTTTTAAGTTAAGAAATTATAAATCTGCTGAATATTCAATAAAGCCGCTTCTTTGTAGCTAGGGATAAAAAGAATTCTTCAAGTTGTTTTAATTCACGCAAAAC
>CAZHJE010000026.1:0-10983 GCA_964532965.1 uncultured Candidatus Saccharibacteria bacterium | reverse complement strand
TGATATTCCAGAAACAATAACGCCTGAAGAACAACCTGTTCCAGCAGAAGAACCAACCCCAGAAACTACAAATTAATACAAACCCCATTTTGAAAAAACCTATACTATGGGGTATAATACTGCGTATGTTATTTATAGAGAAACTGTGGCAGGCATGCCACAGAATGGTCGTGTTGCTTCTGCGTTTTGCGCAGGCCACATGGCCAAGCAGTTGCGCCGCCATAGTAATTGCCATACTGGCATTGCTAGGCATAGCAATTGTATTCTTCATCTTCTCTTAGTTAAATAGCTAAGAAGTGAAGACTCGCAGTTTTCGGTAGCCAAGCGCTGCGAGAAGTAGTTTTTCTATGACATTCGGGTAAAGGCTAAGCCCGAAAACCAAAAAATAGAAATACTACGCATATATACTCGTGAGGGTGTATGTGTAAATCAAAACCGAAATCCTGAGGCTGATCCACCCGTACTGCTTTGCAGTCGGACATCAGTAAGTCCTCACCCGTGGTTGCAAGAACCACATCGCCTCAGAATGAGGTATGGCGTGTATGCCTAAAGATAAATCTTGCTGGGGAGCAAAATACACTTTGTTTCTTCCCTTTTTTTACCTTGCTTTTTTCTGTTTCCACTCTTCTATCTTTTTGTGATCTCCAGATAAAAGTATTTTAGGCACCTTAAGCCCCATAAAATTATTTGGGCGTGTGTATTGCGGATATTCCTTTTTAAAGCTTGTATGTGACTCTTGCTCAGTTGCCTCTGTGTCTAATACACCGGCAAGTAGTCTTGTTGTAGCTTCCATAATAGTTAATGCTGGTAGTTCCCCACCTGATAATACATAATTCCCAACAGAGATCTGCTCGATATTAGGGTGTGTAGATAGCAGCTTATTTATTTTTAGTATTCTATTATCAATTCCTTCATATCTACCACATATTAAAGTTATATTTTCAAGTTTAGAATATTCAACTGCTTTATTTTGACTAAACTTTTTACCGCTAGGGCTAAGTATCACTATTTTCTGAGTGTTTAATGTAGTTAATACTTTATAAAATGGTTCAAGCATTAAAAGCATACCTGTTCCACCGCCATAAGGTTTATCATCTACCGTATTATGCTTATCGATTGAGTAGTTTCTTAATTGATGCAGATTGACTTTTAATTTATTAAGTTCTATTGCTTTTTTAAACGGCAATTCATTTAGATGAGGTTGAATTAATTGTGGGAAAAGTGTAATAACTTCAAAAGTTAACATATTTGAATATATACTTTTACGCCTTCTTTTATTGCTTTTGCTTTAGCTAGCGCTCTTAGGCTATTTATTGTTCTACCCTCTTTGCCAATAATTATACCCATATCATCTTTTGCAGCACATATTGTTACAGTAACAACGGTATCTTCTATAGTCTCTTCTACTTTAACCTCATCCGGCGATTTTACAATTTGTTTAACTAGATATTCTATAAATTCTTTCATATTATTGTGTTTCAGTGCTTTCTGATGGAGTTTCTTCTATTTTTTCTTCTACTGCGACATCTTTAGTGTTTTGAGGTTGTGTTTGAGTTGCTTCTTCTTTCTTTTTATTTGGTTCATATTTTTTATATTCATATGTTTCAGCAATCAAATTTTCGATGGCTTTAGTGCTAAGTGCTCCCTTATTTTTCCATTCTGTATATTTTTCTTTATCTATTTTTAAATCTGTGGGATTAGACGATGGATTATAGTGTCCAAGTATATCTAAAACTTTACCATTTCTTTTACTTTTAGTATTTGCAACTACAATTCTGTACGCAGGTGCATTTTTTCTACCTATTTTTGCTAATCTTATTGTTATTGACATAATTTACCTCCTGCAGATTCTATCAAAGACTTTCAAGCTTGTCCAATGCATTAAGTGCCGCTTGTTGTTGGGCTTTTTGCTTACTGCTGCCTTCTCCAATACCATAAAGGTCTTTTTCTAAGTATACTCCAATTTTAAACACTTTTTCATGATCTGCTCCCCATGAGTCTAGTACTTCGTATGAGGGTGTAATGCCTACTTTTTCTTGCGCTAATTCTTGAAATATCGATTTAGCGTCTTTATAGGCTTGTTCTTTAATTATGTTGCCCATTTTGTATAGCAATTCTTTTTCGATAAATGATTTGCAAAACTCCAAGCCTTTTTCAAGATACAATGCTCCTAAAACTGCTTCGAATGTGTTTGCCAGTATGTATTCTCTATCTCTTCCTCCAGAAACCTCTTCTCCATTTGATAGATATAGTAAATCGCCATAGCCTAATCTTCTAGATTCTTCTGCAAGAGATGCTGTACAAACAATAGACGCTCTGTAATTTGTTAATACACCTTCTGAGCTTTTATAGCTGTTAAACAGATACTCAGATGAAAGTAATTGAAGAACTGCATCTCCTAGAAATTCCAATCTTTCATTTGATGTATTTGCATACTCAGGATGCTCATTAAGATATGATCTGTGGGTGAATGCAGTTTCGAACAATACTATGTTCTGAATTTTTATATTAAGAATTTTTTCTACTCTTTTAATATCAAATGCCATATAATACTATTATTCGAGTTTATCAGAAGCAAAATCTATTAAATCTCCAACTGTTTCTATATCCTCTTTTTTTTCAATTAAACCCTCTATTTCAAGTGCTTCTTCGACTTCTTCAATAATCTCTATAATTTCTAATTCTGCTAAATTTAAATCATCTTCAAAAAAATCTTCATTATGGATGTCATCACTTTCAATTCCGCTTTTATTTGCAATTATTTCTTTAATTTTTTCTTCATAGCCTTGTGCCATATTATTTTCCTTTAGTGTTCATCTGTTTTTTAACTTCAATAACTGTGCCAAGAACACCATTGACAAATTTACTCGACGTTTCTCCTCCAAACTCTTTTGCTAGTTCTATAGCTTCGTCTATTACAACTTTTTCTGGAGCATTGGTATCGAATATGATTTCAAAAACCGCAATTCTCAAGATTATTAAATCAACTTTTGATATTTTGTCAATCGGCCAGTCGGGGGCACATTGAGAGATTATCCCGTCAATTTGAGACATGTTAGTAGTTACTCCATTAATTATTTCTTGTGATAGTGGGTTATCTAATTGGTCTAATTTAACCTCTAGAGAATCTTGAGTTAAAGAAAAGCACGCATCAAGATGGTTAGTATCGTTTTGCGTTAAAAAGTGATCGCAAAACAAAGTTCCTAACACTACTCTTCTTGCGTTATGTCTTGGGTCAGTAGGTGTAATCATGTATGTGTTGTCAATTAACTATTTACCACATTTTTTACAAACTCTATGTGATAATTTTTGCTCACCACAATTTTTGCATTTAACAGTTTTGACAACTGTTTCTTGCAGTTTTTCATTTCTTTTTCTTCTTACCCTACCCTTGCTGTGTTTTCGTTTTGGTACTGGCATAGGGTTAGGTTAGCATTAATTTGCTTTTAAGGCAATAAGGGTTTTTTCTTTTTTATATTTATCTGCTTCTTGTTCTTTTTTAATGATATATGCGTCGACATACTCTTTTGCTTCTTTAAAAAGTATGGCTATAAACTCATTATTATAAACAAAAGGTATAAAGCCATCAGAGTAAAATAATACCAGCTGGTTTGTTTGTAAGTTTGTTGCGCCATAATGCACTAATTCTAATGCTTTGTTATCGCCGTTTAGTACTCCAAAATTATAATTTTTATTATTTACCATGTGTTTTCTAATATATACATGTTCTTCAATACTCCCTTGAGCGAAGGTGCCATCTTCATATTTTGTTTGCAGATGTTCAATAAAAGGGGTTTGGTTTGCACTAAAATCAATTTCTCTGTTTTGCATGGTATCAAATACCATCACACCGCAATCATTTAGTTGTGCAAAATAAAGCATATCATCTACGAACAAGCCAAATGCAAAGGTTAGTGCATACGGTTGTTTTTTTATATAATCACATGTCTTTATATCAATATTTTGCTCCAAGTTATATTTAATGATATATGAATTAAGTTCTTTTGCTGTATTTTTTAAAATTAACATTGGATTAAGGTCTTTTATGGTTAATTGCTCTTTAATATAGTTAAATGCGTATTCACATACAAGCTTAGAAAAGCCACTTATATTTATATCAGTCTTTTTAGTATCCTCAGGTAAGAATTTATTAACCTCATCTATAACAATAACTATATTATCTTGTGCAATGTAAGAATCTGTATCTGATTTGTTTTGCTTGTTTCTTTTATCGGTAAAATAGTATGTTTTAGTATTAAATCCCATACGATACATTATATACCCTCATTCAACTGTCAGTAAATTTACAGAGTTAGTTTGTCCGGGTTTGTTCCAGTGTTGTCCATGTATTAGCAATATATTATCGCCCTCTTTTAAATAGTTCATAGTTTTCATTTGCTTTATGATGCTTTCAACAGATAAGATTTTTCCTTGCGGAAATACCACTTTGACCGGATACACACCATAAGCCATTGTTAAAGTCTCAACTGTTTTTAAGCTATGTGTAGCCGCATACATTTTGATAGCAGGTCTATAACTGGCTAATACTTTTGCGGTATAGCCTGTTTCTGTTAACACTATTATGTAGTCTAACTTTAATTGTTTAGAGTGCTCTTCAATCATTTTTGCAGCTTCGACAATAAATTCTGTTGCATTGTCAGGTTTTAACTCAAGGTCATTTTTAGCTGTTGCGGTTTCGTTATACTGTGCAATTTTTGCCATTGCTTTTACTGATTGTACTGGATATTTACCAACTGCGGTTTCGCCTGATAGCATTAAACAGTCTGTGCCGTCCAATACTGCGTTTGCTACGTCTGTTGCTTCTGCTCGTGTTGGTATTGGATTGTTAATCATAGATTCAAGCATCTGTGTAGCAACAATTACTGTTTTAGAGGCTATTCTGCATTTGTTAATTATTTCTTTTTGATATAGTGCTAACTTTTCTATTGGCGTTTCTATCCCAAGATCACCTCTAGCAATCATAATTACATCAGAAACTTGTATTAATTCATCAATATTATTTATGGCTGCTTGGCTTTCGATTTTTGCAACTATTTGCGCATCTATGTTATGTGCTTTAAGTAATTTTTTTAAAGTTAGAATGTCTTTTTTTGTTCTACTAAAAGATAAGGCTACATAATCGACTTTATGTGTTGTAGCAATGCTTAATCTTTCGATATCATCTTTGATTAATGAAGGTAGCTTTAGGTCTTTCCCAAATAAATTTACTGATTTTTTATCTTTGAGCACTGCGTCTTCTAATGCTTTTGCTGCAAAATAAGTATCTGATGCTTCTACCACTTTTAGTTGCACAAAGCCATCGTCCAAAAACACATAATCACCAGCATTTAGAGCTTTGAATACGCTTTTATGTGTAATTTTAATATTTATGTTGTTATTAAAATCGGTCGCAAATTTTACAGTATCACCTCTTTTTAATGTAATTTCTTTTATATTGTTCGTTTGTATTCTTATTTCAGGTCCTTGAAGATCAATAAGTATTCCTATATTTACATTTAATTTATTGGCAATGCTCTGTACTTTTTTTATATTTTCTTGATGCCAAGCGATAGTGCCGTGCTTCATATTGAACCTAAAAACATTTACACCGTTTAGTATCAGTTCTTTAATTGTTTGCGGAGATTCTGATGCAGGACCTAAAGTTGCGATAATTTTAGTTTTTTTTGTAGGTATCACCTTTAAAGTGTAGCAAATATATTATCAGTGAGAAAGAATATCAAAATAGCTTTTACCAAACCTTCTTGTTGTAATAATTTTAAGCTGTGTATTAGAGATCTGCTCGTTTATATCTATATTTTCACCATGCAGAAACACAATATAGCCAGCGCTGTTTAATATTTCTTCTAAATTTTCAAATAAATACTTATGTTTTACATCTTCATAAAACGGGTCTGCAAATATTACATCATACTTTTTATCAGTATTAGCAACATATTTTAGTACATCAGAATGAATGCAAACACCTTTGTCTTGCAAATGTGTTTTTAATAAGTTATCTTGTATTGTTTTAATAGCTTTTTTATTTTTATCGACAAAATCACATGCTTGTGCGGCTCTACTTAATGCTTCGATGCCTAAGCTACCACTTCCTGCATATAAATCTAAGCATTTACTATTTACTATTTTTTCACCTAGTATAGAAAAGATTGCTAATTTAACAATATCTTGTACTAGTCTTATGTTATCTATATCGGGTACTGCTATATTAATGTTTTTTGCACTTCCGGTAGTTATTCTAACCATATGGGTATTTTAGTCTATATTAGTGATAAAAGATAGAAAAAAGAAATAAAAAAAGGGGAAGATATACTGCAGAAAAAAACATTGGCGGGCGCCAACAAACTTTTTTCTATATCTTCCCCCGACGGGCTACCAGGCGGTAGCCCTTGCTTCCCCCCCCCAGCTCCCCCAGGGTGAGATTGGGGAGGACCCTCACATACGATTATAAGTTATTTTGTTTTTTTTGCAAAAGATATTTTGGTTTTGTGTATGTAATCTCAGTTTAATGTATGTATTTGCTAATATTGTTGTTTATGTTTACCCATTTATCCCAATCTATGTCTTTGATTAGGTAGTCAATCTTGTCATCAATTGTGTTTTTGATTCTTTCCATGAGAATAACACCCTTTCTAGCTATATTATAAGCCCCATTTGCGTCACCATTTTTAGGCAATATGTTTTGTGTTTTTTCATTTCTGCTATCGAAAAAAGGTTCTATAGGTGATTGTATAAAGTCTGCCTGTTCTGATAAATCTTCATAGTCTGTGTTTCTAATTTGATTAAGTAAATTCCAAAGCACAACTAGTTCTTTCCAATCAAAGTTTGTGTCTTTGATTACTTGGTCATAAATATCCTCTGTTTTATTGGTTTGTTCGAATAGTTTGTTAAATCTAATGAAGATATTTTCTGTTCGTGATGTTTTATTCTTTCTATCATATATTGATCTCTGTATGTTTTTATGTGCAATCAGATCCCAGTGTATATTGGTTTCTTTGCTAAGATATCTAAATCCCCATGCATTGTATTTATAATTATAAAACATTTTGATATTGTTTTCGTTACTTGGGTTGAAGAAATTTTTTATGTCATTAGTAGTTGCATGGTTTGAAATATACATATGTTTTCTCCAGCCTGTAACAGGATCTGTGGTAGACGTATAATTCGCACGTGTATAAAACATAATCCCCCACTGTTTGGCCACTTCAAAATGTTGCATTTCTGTGATTACTGGTGTTAATTGATAACCATTTAGGGCACCACCTATTTCTATATCCTTTTTGTTTTTTAGAACAACATGGTTAAGTTTTTTTGCAAGTGCTAGTTCAAATTTTGTGTACACCGACTTTTCTATTTTTGCTAACCTTTTTGATTTAAATTGCGTATTTAGATCTTCAAGTACTATTATCGCATTGCTATTTATTGCAAGTTCGTATATTTTGTTCACAACTTGCGATAAGTATCCAGACTTAAGTTCTTTTATACTTCCAATTTCCTGCCAGTTTATTCTTCCCTCCTTCATTTCCTTTGCTCTGTTTGTAAGTATTTCGTTATAATCAAAGTTGTTTATTTCATTAAATGAGCCTTGATCTATAATATTGCCCTTGTTATCGATTAGGCTGTAGTACATCAAATGTTTTTCACCACGATCAATACCTAGAATTTTCATTTCATTATCTTTCAATATGTTATTTACTAGGCGATTAAATTTGTAAGTCTTTTTACCATCATTTATTGTTATAGGTATGTGCAAAAAGTATTTGTCATAAGCATATCTGTTGTTTTTGTAAAAGTCTTTGTTTTCTATTTTTTCTAATTTTTCTTTTTGACCTTTTCTAAAAAAAACTTCCCCGCCAGCGTTTAATGCTATGTTTACATTTGTGAAGTTTTCTTTTGAAAATAAAGCTTTCCAGTATATTGTATGTATGTTCTTATTACTATTAGTTTTTTTTGAGTTTTTTAAGTCTTTATTTTGAATTTTAAACAATATTAATTTACTCTCTTTTTCGTATTGAAATAACACCTCTTTGTTTATAGGTGTAAAATCTAATGAGTACGCCTCTTTTAAGGTATTATTAATGTCATTATCAAATTCCTTTTTTGTTTTATATACATTATCTATTATCTTTTTGAGATCTGTATACTCGTTGACATATTTCTTATTTATAAAACTTTTCAATTTTTCAATTGCTTCTTGTTCATTAGTAATATCGCTATACTTTATCCCATATTCGGATACAAAGCCCTTGCCTGCCAGAGTTTTAAATGCCAAGTTTTTCATTATCAGACGCTCCCATTGTGTTGAATCTGTTTTATACATTGGACTATCTTTTTTATCAGTTCTAAATACCTGTCTATTTAGTAGTATACCCAAGTAGAAGTTATCATTATTTCGTAACAGAACAGCCCCTTTATTTTGTTCTTGTCCATCACTCCATCCGTTTAGTAGTTGGGGGTTTTTAAAATTGAGCTTTAATTTGTTTTGATTATACTGTTTTCTTGTAACAAAATTTCTAATCTCATTGTAGTACTTAACAATAGGAAAGTCTTGAATAAAATAATCTATATACTCATAAAAATTAGCATCCTTTTCAACCTCTGAATCATTACTATCGAAATATTTAACCATTCTGTAAAATCCAAGATAGCTATCACACACATTCTTAACAAATTGTATATGTTCATTGTTTTTTTTATCAAACTTTGTGTTTTCAATTTTTTGAGATGACCTTAATAAATCATCAATAGCCAGCATTAATTGAGTGATTTCATATTCCCATATTAATTTAAATATTTCCCAAGCATTGTTGCACTGATTTAGTCTTTTGCCGAATGTACTTGATTTGCTCAGTTTTTCCAGTTGAGAAAACTTAAATAATACACCTGCCTCTTCTTCAATTTTATTTTTTTTGTCAAAACCGATTTTGTCGAGTGCATCCTTTATGTCGAATAATCCTATGTATTTGGGTGTTGCATAGTCATTCGTTTTTTTATTTATTTTTAAAGATAAGGTATTAGCAAGTATTTGCCAGTTTATAAACCATTTATTTGATAATGTATTAATTGCCTCTTTGTTTATAAATACCCCATTCACTGCCTCATTTTGATTAAGTGTACTTAAAACAATTTCTTTCAATTTATCGAACATATAAATAGTGCTATTACCAAAAGGTGTTGGTTTTGTATAATATGCAGACACTTTGTTCAATATATCCCAGATGTTTTCATTAGTAATTTCGACTTTTACTATCTTTTCTTCTTTTGTTCCTATCTGCTTGAAAAGGAATTTTAATTTTTTATATTTAACGCCAGTTCTTTGCGATTCTAAATTTATTAATTCATTCAGACCCTGCACTTTATTGCCATTATCATGTATATAGCCGCCTATTATGCTGTTATATTGATTGATGCCTTCTTGAGTTAGAAATTTAACATATGTTTCTAGCTTTAATAAGTCTTGATAATCTTTAAGTATATCTATTTGATTTAGAAGAGACTGAAAATTTGCGTAATTTTCTATATATCTAATTAAATTGTCATCAATAGCTCTTGTTGCAACAGCGGTCTTTTTCCCACCACCTCTAAATTTATCTTCAGTAGAGTAATAATTTTTTCTATTCTCGTTATATGTGCTTAAATACCCAGTAAAACCTTTGAACTTTTCTAGATCGCTTTTATGTTTTTGGTGTTCGTGCGATAAAACCTGAATAATTCCACTTTCACTAAGAATTTCGTAACTTTGTTTATTTAGTTTAATTCCGTAATTAGCGTACTTATCCTTCCACCGCCCACCTGTTTTTTTATAATATTCGTTAAAATCTACTCTAAGGATTTTTAAACATTCTTGAATTTGTTTTTCATGACTTGTTTTTGATTTTGGGTCTTTAGGTTTATTTTGCATCAAATCTGCTATCTTTCTTAATATTTTTAAGTCTAATGTAACTTCTTTGAGAGATTCTTCTATAAACTCGTTATGCAATTGGTCCATTAAAGGTTTTATTAATTTTTCATACAGTTTATTTAATTCCTCATCCAAAAGAATAAGTTCGCTATTTTTAATATTTTTGGCTGACTGTGAACATGGTATAAGTTCAAATCTTAAAGTTTTAATAACAGCGTTGAGATTGGTGAGCTTATCATAGTGCGTTTTCATGCTTTTGATTATGTCATTTTTCTAACTTTTTTCAATAGTAATCTTGCTTCTCGACAGTGATATAATCTCGGATATGCACCAAACTATTCAGATCTCGAAGATAAATGACTATGTTTTTTGTCCCCATTCTTTGTTTTTTCACTCGGTTTATGATGATTTTGATAAAAAGACATATCAACAAATCCCTCAGATAAAAGGTTCACTAAATCATAAGGTTATTGATAGGCAAGAATATTCTTCAAAAAAAAGATATCTTCAGGGATTATATGTTTTTTCGGAAAAATATAATTTGTCTGGCAAAATTGATATTTATGATGTTAGCTCAAAAAGTTTAATTGAGAGAAAAAGCAGAATCAAAAAAATATATGATGGCTATGTTTTTCAGCTGCTTGCACAAAAAATATGTTTAGAAGAAATGGGGTATCAAGTTGATCAGTTAATATTACATTCGTTAGAGGATAATAAGCGCTATTGTATTAACCAAATTTCCAAAGTAACTAAGTTAGATTTTTTTAATGTTATTCAAGGTATCTGGAAATATTTAGATAATCCTGGTGCGGTAACTATAAATAAAAATAAATGTTCAAAGTGTATTTATCGTTCTTTGTGTTTTTATGCTTAGCCTTAATGATTTAATGTCGAAGAAAGTTTTGTTTATTATGTCGGAGGACTTTAATGAAGATTCTATTAGATTTCATAATTCAAATATTGTTCTCTATAGGGGAGGTAAAATAAAGAGTAAAGTATCACTTCATTTAGTATTGTGTATATTTGTACTTGGTGATTTGTCAATTTCGTCTGTCCTAATAAAA
>CAZHJE010000025.1:0-11624 GCA_964532965.1 uncultured Candidatus Saccharibacteria bacterium | reverse complement strand
TCGCGTGCTGGGGCAGAACAAAAATTTAAAGGGGGGTTAGGTGACACAAGTCAGATGTCTGTAAGATATCACACTACTACGCACTTACTCCATAAAGCCTTACGAGAAGTTTTAGGCAACCATGTTGAACAAAAAGGCAGTAATATTACTCCAGAGAGACTACGCTTTGATTTTTCGCACCCACAAAAAATGACAGAAGAAGAAAAGAACAAAGTGGAGGACTTGATAAACCAAAAAATAAAAGAGGGATTACCAGTTAATAATGTTATCTTGCCAAAAAAAGACGCCGAAGAGACAGGAGCACTTCGTTTTTTTGGGGCCAAATACGGTGAACAAGTTTCTATTTATTATATAGGCGAATCACTTGTAACTGCTTACTCAAAAGAATTTTGTGGCGGCCCCCATGTTTCGAATACAAATGAACTAGATGAAGTAACTATTTATAAACAAGAAAAGCTTGGTGAGGGGATTATCAGAGTCTATTTAAAAACAAAAAACAATAAATAAACCCTTTTCCCTTGACACTCAAAAGCATAGAGTGCTATAAAACTAAGTGCATGTTTTAAAATTCGTATTAAGTTTACTAAATGGAGGTAAAAACATATGGCAAACACAAATGTGAAACCATTGTTTGATTACGTTCTAATAGAACCTTTAGAAGGTGAAACAAAACTACCATCAGGCATAGTTATACCTGATACAGCAAAAGAGAAACCCCAAAAAGGAAAAATCGTATCAGTAGGTGCCGGTAAAAAAGATGACAAAGGTAGTACCATTGCACTTTCTGTAAAAGTTGGCGATATAGTAATGTACAAAAAATGGGGAGGTACCGAGATAAAGTTAGAAGGAAAAGAGTATTTACTTGTAAAAGAGGAAGATCTCCTCGCAATAGTTGAATAGTATTTAATTTATTTTAAGGAGATTTTATGGCAGCAAAAAAAATAATCTACGGAAATGATGCACGAACCAAACTAAAAGCTGGTGTTGATGCATTAACAAAAGCTGTTGCAACTACTCTAGGACCAAAAGGAAGAAATGTAGGTCTTGATAAAGGTTGGGGTTCACCACAAGTAGTACATGATGGTGTAACCGTTGCAAAAGAAATAGAGCTTGAAGACCCATTTGAAAATATGGGAGCACAACTTGTAAAACAAGCCTCTACAAAAACAAATGATGTAGCAGGAGATGGTACTACTACTGCGACAGTGCTTGCACAAGCAATTGTAGAAGAAGGCTTAAAAAATGTATCCGCGGGTGCAAACCCAATGATAATTAGAAAAGGGTTAGAAGAATCAGCAAAAGTTGCTGCAAATGCGATAAAAAACCTTGCGACCCCAATAACAACAAAAGAAGAAAAGGCACAAGTTGCAACAATTTCTGCACAAGATAACGAAATTGGGCAACTTATTGCAGACGCCATGGAACATGTTGGTAATACTGGAGTAATAACAGTAGAAGAGTCAAAAGGGTTTGGAATGGAGTTAGAATACAAGGAAGGTATGCAATTTGATAAAGGTTATGCGTCTGCATATTTTGTTACCAACTCAGATAGGATGATTGCAGAAATTGATGCACCTCATATTTTAGTAACAGATTCAAAAATTAGCAGTATGCAAGACTTACTTCCACTGCTAGAAAATTTTGTCAAAGTATCTAAAAACCTTGTAATTATTGCCGAAGATGTCGAAGGTGAGGCACTTGCAACTCTTGTTGTTAACAAATTAAGAGGTACCTTTAATGCGCTTGCGATAAAAGCTCCAGGCTTTGGCGATAGACGAAAAGCAATGTTAGAGGATATTGCAGTACTTACTGGAGCAACACTCATTAGTGAAGAAATGGGTAGAAAGTTAGATTCCGCAACCATTGATGATTTAGGTCAAGCAGAAAAAGTTATTGCAGAAAAAGAAAATACAACAATTGTTGGAGGTAAGGGTAGTGAAAAAGAGCTAAGAGCAAGAATTGCACAAATAGAAACTCAAATAGAACAAGCGACATCAGATTACGACAAAGAAAAATTAAAAGAAAGACTTGCAAAACTTTCTGGCGGCGTTGCTGTAATAAAAGTAGGAGCAGCTTCTGAAACAGAACTCAAAGAAAAGAAACTACGAGTTGAAGACGCTGTCAATGCAACCAAAGCTGCGGTTGAAGAAGGTATTGTCGCAGGTGGTGGCATAACACTTCTTAGAGCAAGAGAAGCAATTGAAAAATTAAAATTAGAAGGCGATGAGCTTGTTGGTGCGAAAATATTAACAAACGCTCTTTCTAAACCTGCAAAATTAATAATTTCAAATGCTGGTGAAGACCCAGGTAAAATACTTGGCGAATTAGAAAGAAGAGCAAAAGAAGAAAAGAATCCAAATTTAGGATTCAACGTACTTAGCATGGAATACGTGGATATGGTTAAACATGGTATAACCGATCCCGCCAAAGTTACAATGAGTGCATTAACAAACGCAATCTCTGTAGCAACAATGATCCTAACAACAGAATGCCTTGTTGCCGATGCACCAAAAAAAGAGGCTGATACCCCAATGCCACATGGTATGGGCGGTATGGGTGGCATGGATGGAATGATGTAATTGATTAAAATCACTAGTATTTCCACGCGAAATAAAAAAACCCCCTGAAACTCAGGGGGTTTTTTGTACTAACAAATGATGCTTACAGATATTTACTTTTTTTTGACTTCTATTCGCTTTGGTTTCTCTTCTTCTGTTTTGGGTATTGTTACCCTAACAATACCATTATCTACCACTGCTGTAGCTTCTGATCCTCTTACCATTCTAGGTAAACTTGTTGAATAGTTAAATGATGTTTGCCTTGAACTTTTGTATACAACTTTCTTTTTTTTCTTCTCTTCATCTGTTTCTTCGTAAGATGCGGATATATTTAATACATTACCTTCTATTGTTACATCGACTTTATCTTCTGGTATTCCAGGAACAGGGGCCTCAACAACGATAGAGTCGTCTGTTTCATAAATATCTAATACTGCTTTATTTGAAATCTGGGGCCAACTATCAAACTCATCAAGTATAGATGGCCAAACCATCGGAAAATTACTATTCCACTTTATTATAGACATAAAATTACCTCCTTTGGTAAATTTATACTTAATCCCTCATTATCAGTTTAGTACGTCGAGTGCCAGATTGTCAAGATGTGTTTAAGTATTTTTGTAATATTTCTTGTGAGTGATCTTTTTTATTAAAGTGAATAAAGTCTTTTGTTGTAATCTCCGTAGTCTTTTTCGATTTCATATATGCAAGTTGCACTATCATTGCAAAAGAATCAAGAACATTAACAAAAACACTATTCTTATGCATAGTACGGTGCTTTTTGATGTTACCTAAAACTTTAAAGTTTGGAAGAAAGGTTGCTATCCAAGAATTAGAAGCAATAAATTCAAAATATGTATTATTTTTATTAATAATGGGATACAAAAGTGAAACTTCATTTGCTGTGTATATATTTTGCTTGTCTTCAAACCATGTTAAACACGAATCGGATATGTATATGTTGGGACAAATTTTAGATACATAATCGTTATCAGTTCGATACTTTTGCATAATTTTTAAAGTTAGAACAACAAATAGCCTGGTTAACCAAATTCTATTTTTTTCGGCAATGATAAAAACATCTATATCATCGTTTTTTTTGGCGCTAAAAGCCGCGACAGAACCAGTAAGGGCAAGTAAACGTATCCATTTTATTCTTCCTAAAGTCCTCAAAGCCTCCGATATTTTTAAAATATGTTTTTTTGAATTATTAACACCTGCATCCCAGTTTGATGCTTTTATTCCATACAAAAAATACTTCCCATCTTTAATTTTGACTTTTTTTATTTTGTGAAGGTAGCTTAGACGATTTTTAAACAACTTGGCGTCAATTTCTGTTGAAGACATGAGATATGTATAAAGCTGAAAATAGCTTAAACCAGCATTAAACACGCCACGATATTTTAATGTATTTAATATTGCCTCATCGCAAATGTTTTTTTTTGAGTGACTAATAGTAGCTCTCTTACCTATTGGTGTGTTCATCTAATGCCTCATTAACAAGTTTATCGGCTTGCTTGTTTTCTGTTCTTGCAATATGTGCAAAAGTTAAAACACTAAAATTTTTGGCTAGTATAAGTACCTCATCGTATAGTTTTTTTAATCTAGCATTTTTAACCTTATACATACCATTTAATTGTTTAACAACAAGCTCACTATCTAAAAAACACCTAAGTTCTGTAATTTTTTTCTCTTGCGCAAGTTTTAAACCAGCTAAAAGTGCTAAATATTCTGCCTCATTGTTTGTGGTGTTACCAATATACTTTTTATAGGTAAATTTTAAGGTGTTGCCAGGAGTATATATCGCAATACCAATGCCTGCTGGCCCTGGATTACCTCTAGCACCCCCATCAGTATACATGTTAAAAATCATACAGTTAGTTATAGCATATTAATTCTCATGTTGAATATCAAAAATCCTGCTTCTTATTGAGATATATGCTGGGGCTCTAAGGTTAAAGACATTTTTAAATTCATCCCCATCAAGAGATATAGTACCATTGTCAGTACTAAAAGTTACTGTGCTTGTTTGTCCATTATTGCCAATATCAACAGAAACACCAGTTACACTTTCATATTTTTTATCCAAATCTTCCGCTCTATCTGCCATATCATCCATAGAATATGGGTTTCCTCCCCAACAGCTTGTTGTTATTGGAGAGATCCTGTCGCGATCAGAACCCTTGCCCTTGTTCCATACCACCCAAGAATTTAATATATCAGCCATTTCCTCTTCATTAAGCCATGGGTGCGCCCTACCACAAGTATCAGAATCAAATCTGTAATTTGACGAATACCATGCCCAATAAAACCAAGGCGACTCTGCTTTTTTTTCATACGCGTTATTTGGCCAACCGCCGTCTGTATCCCAACCAATACTTTCAATATAACCACCAGTTGTAGATGAATACATAGCGTGGACATCACCTTCTATTATCATATCTTTTGTATCATCAACCGCTTGTTTCCATCTTTCAGGAGGGTTATCTGATTTGCTTTGTAAAAATACTTGGCAACTTTCAGTAGTACAAATGCAGTTTCCTGCTTTGTGATACCTATAGGCGTAGGTTCTTCCGGCTATGGCCTGTGCTTTTAAAGCATCTTCTGGCCAATCACTTGGCATTTCTGCTAACCCATAAAGATACTCTTGAAAATCCATATCTCCATAACCTTGCACACATACCTCATCAGGAAAGTCATCTTCTTCTTTCACACTGTTGTTATAATAAAACTCAATAATGTCTTTATAATCCTGCCCGTCTTCAGCACGTCCTTTTGCGCCATATTGGCTCATACCTTTGTAATGGGTGTACGCACCATAACTAAAAACACCAAAAGCAGGCTTAAAGGGTGGTTCAGGAACTTCCCACGAAGGAGATTCGTAATCACCTACAGAGCCATATTCATCCCCGTATTTCTTTTTTAAAATCTCCTGCTGTTTGGAACTTAAATCGGCTATTTTTTCTGACAAGCTTTGAAGTTCACTCTCGTATGCACCTTCTTTATTTTCTAAATCAGAAGCATCATTTGCTGCAGCTTGTTTTTGATTTTCCATTTGTAGCTTTGCTGCAAGAAGGGCTTCTTGTGATTTAGTAACTTCGTTTTTTAGGTCTTCGGTTTCTTTTTTGTCTTTTTCAAAACTTTGGATTTCTGAATTTATAACTCCAATAATGTTTACGGCATCTTCTGTCAATGACTTTTTATATATATAACTAAGCGTAGAATATTGAAGACCGGATAAATTATCTATTGTAACTCCAGAAGAGGTAACAATAGAAGAGGGTAATTTAACAGGAAGAAGAAATATTTCTAAATCATTTAGCATGCCTCTTTTAGTATAATTTCTAATTACTTTATTTCTAAATGTAATTTTTTCTTGTAGCTTTTCGTTTCTATCAACTAGGTTTTGTTGAATCTCATCTAATGCAGTGTTTAAACTATCAATATCAGCTTGAAGGTCATCTATTTGCTCCTGTGTAATATTTAATTGAGAAGATAACTCTGAAATCTTTTGGTTTATCTCGTCTTTTTGAGTTTTAACATCTTCTAATTTTTTTGCGGTAGATTCATATTCTTGTTGTTTTTCGTCAATTTCTTTTGCATAACAATCAGCCTTATCATCTAGGTCTTCGATATCTTTACAAGGATCGCTTGCAAAAACGTACTTTGCAAAAAGGATAGTGATCAAAAGTATAGGCAGTATAAAAAACTTACGATGCATACTATATATTCTAATATATTAGAATCATTATTACCAATTTGTAAAATCCTTGACGAGGAATAGATAAAAAAGCACAATAAAAACAAACATGAAATTTACATTTAACCAAAAGACCAGACATTTAGTAGTAGTTGCCATGTTTTTTTTGATATCCACAGCAGATAAAATCGCAAACGCCGAGTTCATCAACCACAATCCAGCATCTCCAATATGTGGTGAAACAATGTTAATGAATATTGGCGGGCTTGATGCAAATATATCAAATTATTCTATAACCCTAATAGGTTTAAACGCTGGTGAAAGAACTCTTGAAACGGGAATAGATGGTGGATTAGGCTCTAATACTTATTCTGTTATATTTGATGTAGAAAATTCATGTCCGGACTCTGGCGGTATAGTTGTTCCGTCGAACACATATGACATTGCTCTAACATATGTGAGAAATGACGGGAGCACAGCGTATTTTTCATCAGGCATAACTTTTACTTTGTTGCCTGCAGGTAGTCTAAGTTGTTCTTTAATCAGAGATACCGAACCTCCTCTATGGGATACCCCAATATTTTACCACCTAGAAAACGCAACCCCGTCTACTACTTACAGAATCGAGATAGATGGAAACACGGGACCCTATACTACAACCAATGGTAGTGGCAGCTCCAACAGCTTTTCTGTTGGGACATTTAGTACCGATGTTTCACATATAATAAGTGCGGTAAACACCAACACAAACAACACAGAGTGCACTGCTGATTTAATAGCCCAAAATCCTGCGGCTACCGTATGCAACATTGTTGATCCAAGCTGCCCTGAATCTCCTGATGATCCAAATGGTGTTTGCTGCGGCAATTTATACGGTTGCAGTTTTGATGAAAGATGCGAGGATCTAGATGGTGATGGTATAGGCACATGCGTATTATCACCAGGACTCTGCTTATCAATAGCTGGACCTCCGCCATACGATGGACCTATAATTGACTTTGACTCTTTACTTCTCTATGCATACGAACTACTCCAACCAGTTGTTGTATTATTTATTGGCCTACCTAGAATAATTTATAGCGGATACAAGCTAAAAACAAGCGACGGAGACCCTGCTAAAATAAAACAAGGTAAATCAGATTTTGGTGGTGCTATTAGTGCAACACTTCTTGCTGCACTTGGAGTTACCGTACTTAGAGTAGGTATTCAATTGGCATTAGGTATTACAATTTAATTATTTTTCCAACATATCAATCTCTTGACTATAAAAGAGGAAACTTCGATAATGTAATGAAGGTGCTAATGAAAATATACCTAAAGCAGAGTAAAAGAAAATTAATAAGTTTGTTTGTAGTCCTTATGGTGCTAAGTTTTAATAACGTAAACAACAGGGCGTTAGCTGCTGACCCATATGTATTTGATGTAAATATTGAAGGTTTAACATGCACATGGACACAAGGAGGACCAGAAATAAGTGGGGAACTAGTTTTAAACCCTGAGGGTATAGATTTGGAGGCTAATAATGGGACTTTTTCAGTAAAAGTATCTGCTCCCCAAATGACAACCTACGAAAACACTAGACCTTTCGCAGACGACTTTGAATGTGATAAAAATGTAGATTCGTGTCAATTTGACTTGGGAGTATTGAAAGTACCGCAACAATATCTAGCTAATACAGTTGATGGGACATACTTAACAGTTGAGGCAGAAACTAGTTTTTTTAAAGCAATAGCAGGAGTTGGTGGAAATCACATGACGCTTGAAAAAAGTACGGGGTGCTTTTTTCAGCTCGCTTGTACAGAACGTCCAGACACAATAGGGCAATGCGGTACATTGGGAGGGTGTGATTTTGCGGGGCAAGATTACATATGTGAGCCAAATGGGGCATGTACGGAGGATGCAGTTACATGTGGAGACACAAACGCTTGTTCCGGTAAGATACTTCCTGGAATATCATGTAACCCTGCTTTAGACACCTGCTGTGATATAGGGGGAAACGACTACGAATGCGAGTTTTTTGAGGGGTTTTTAAAATGTGGGCTAGCTGGTACAGGTGACGATGCCGATGATATAGTGGGGCCGCCGCCATACGATGGACCTATAATTGACTTTGACTCTTTGCTTCTCTATGCATACGAACTACTCCAACCAGTTGTTGTATTATTTATTGGCCTACCTAGAATAATTTATAGCGGATACAAGCTAAAAACAAGCGACGGAGACCCTGCTAAAATAAAACAAGGTAAATCAGATTTTGGTGGTGCTATTAGTGCAACACTTCTTGCTGCACTTGGAGTTACCGTACTTAGAGTAGGTATTCAATTGGCATTAGGTATTACAATTTAATTACGGCAAAGCAAAGGTTATATTACAGTGAAATTCTTATGCATATTTTAAAATATATTGTATAATTCCTTTGTTATGACTAGTATATTATTATTAACAATAACGAGAGGGGGTGTTAAGTAAACTATGAAAATGTCAAAAAGAAACATTAAAGTGCACGGGATTGCAATAGCTCTTGGTTTAGTACAAGGATTGTCTGTTATGACAACACACGCAGCAGTCAGTAATACCCTTATAAATCCACTCGAGACCTTGTTCGGAGCGAATCCTGAAATAGCAGATATAATAGCGGTAATCTTAAATATACTTGCATATGTTAGCTTTGCCGCAGCAGCATTATTCAGCATACTAGCAGCAATAGATATAGCAGGTGCAAAAGAAGATCCTAAAAAGAGTGCAGGCGGAAGAACCGCATTTGTTAACTCTGTAATAGGAGGCACGATAGGATTAGGTGCAATCACTGTTAACAAAGCTGTATTCTCAAGTGCATTAAATGCAAACACAAACTTTGGAGGAGGGTTGACTCTATAGGTATTGGATTCATTTCTGAGAGAACTTCAAATTTTAATTTGCGGTTCGTCGTTTCGTACAATATTGTATATAAAAAAGTATCCCATGTTCAAATACATGGGATACTATTTAAAAATTATGTTTGATGCTGTAAACACATTAATAAATAGTGCAAGAGCTGATACAGATGTAGCGTATTCCTCTGCTCCTATGATAGCTGCAATAATAATGAATATTATGATTTATGCATCTTTTACTGCGTCGGTGCTGTCTTTTGCGTATGCAGCAATTTTAATAACTACATCTAGAGGAGACGGGGGTATAAAACAAGCAGCCGCCGGAAAAAGTGCATTAGTTGGTAGTATAGTCGCCGGTATACTAGGTTTAAGCGCTGTCGCTGTTAAAACAGCAGTAGTAACTGCTTTAGGAGTAGAAGGGAGTATAGCAAACAGTGTACCAACAATTTAAAAACAAAAACTTAATAATACGCTATATATTTACATTTGGGTTATTAATTTCTCTTTTAACAGCAAATGTATCTAAGGTATATGCCGCGGCGCCCCTCCTAGATTTAAGTTATTGCGAAGATATCGATGCTGACGCAAGAGAAGCTAGATTCGAAGACCCTAACCTGCTTGATATCGTATGTGTAACAGTAAGATTAATAAATGTCTCTGTATTGTTTTCTGGTGTAGCTCTTGTCGCTACCTTTTGTTATGGCACAATAAAAATCGCTTTTAGCATTGGAGATCCAAAAGGCATACAAGCAGGTAAAACTGTTTTACTTTTGAGCCTTGTTGGATTTTTAATAGTACTTGGCTTTAACACTATAAATAGGGTTCTAGTTGCTACCTTTGGCTTAAGCCCTAATTATGCAGAACCAGACACAATTGCAGCGTTGATATTAAATGGCATTTGTAATTTACTCACAAAATCTGCAGATAAACCTATTGTTGAAATCCCTGCATGTCATCCCTAATATGGGACCGTAGCGGGATCTAGTACAGGCGGGTTATTTGTGTATATATACGTTAGTTTTTTATCTGCAAACGGCATGTCTATGTGAACGTAATATTTGATACCAAACTTCCAACCAACACTTCCAGGGATAACAATTATTGTATCGGGAGAGCTAGGATCAATAACATATGAAAACGGAATATGTGGTGAACTACTAACGGTTAATTTGCTAATATCTATCTCTGCAAGGCTTTTATCAAACTTTAAATATAATGCTTCGTATGAGTCGAATGTGCTTCGATTTGCACCGTCTGTCGGGTTAATAGAAATAAAGTTGACCTTTTTTTCTGGATTTTCCAACGGCGCTGGGGGAGGGGAATATTGTGCACCTGGAGTTCTTGTATAATAGGGTGCTAATAAACTTTGTATACGCTTATCACTAACTATTGAAATTAGTATCATAGCCACCATTGCAATAATAAGCAGTACCCCCATCTTATTATCTTTTGCTAGTTGTATTAGTTTTAAAAACTTAGTTTTTAATTTATTTATTAATTGCATATAAAATTCTCCGGTTTAACAACAGAATACACTCCATTATTAAGTACACTTAATTCTGCATGAATATGTGTGTTATTGCCCCAATCATATAATTCTGCTGCGCGTTCACCCGGCAACTTGCCCGCACCACCATAGCTAGACGCAATGTGCCCTAATAGTAGTTTATATTTTGGTATTCCGCCAACCATCCCAGTAGCAAGTGCTGCATTACCTGTACCAAAGTCATAAGCATCTCCTACCGACCATGAGTCTACCTCGTTATTAATATTAGGCAGAAACACACTAAAACAAGAGTCCCCAACAGGAGCGATATCAATTGCATAGCCATATACATCTGATTGTGGGATTTTACCTTTGTTATAACAAACATTATTTGGACCAATAATGACTGTTGGGGCTTTTGCACCAAATATTCCGTCATTTATGGAAGGTAAAACAAAGCTACACAATCCATTCCGCTCGTCAACTCCCGTAACGGATAAGTAATAGTCATTTGAACCATGCCCGTCACCACCACTAAAATCAGTTGCAGAGTTATAAACTTCGCCGGCATTATTATAGGAGGGTGTTGATAAAAAATTACCTGGTTGAAAAAAACATGTATTGGACGTATCTAATACAACATCATCAGCACAAGGAAATATAGCTTCTACAGGGCCTCCACCAAATTCACTATACCCGCCGCCAACTGCCTCGTTAGATGCCGGAACTGCACCAAGAATAACAGTTACAATACCTCCAATAAACAAGCCACAACCTACAAAGGGTAAACAGGCATATAGCGAAGTTTTTATTGCGGCATCTGCAGCTTTACCAAGACCTTTAAAAAAAGCGTCTATATCACCTTTAAAGACTGCTTTTAAGAAACTTTCCACTGTCTTCATTATTTTGCGCGCAAAAAGTGTAATTAAAAATGTTACTAATTGACCTAAAGGCCCTCCGATACTACCAATAACAATGCCTAATTTAGATAAAGCACTAGCCAAGAG
>CAZHJE010000024.1:0-11868 GCA_964532965.1 uncultured Candidatus Saccharibacteria bacterium | reverse complement strand
TTAAAAACTAACTAAACAACCCTAGATACCAACTTAATATATAAGAGCCATATAAAAAGGCGATAACACTACCAAGTATTAAAAACGGACCAAATGCTACGGTATCTTTTAGCTTCTTTTTTCTTAAAATCATCAATGCAATGCTATAAACAGCCCCAGTTAAAAATCCTAAAAATATCCCAAGCAAATTAAATGGAAATCCATTAAATAAACCAATTAATATGGCAAGCTTAACATCACCGCCACCCATAGCTCTGCCTTTTTTAATTTTTGTTAAAAACCAAAAGAATAAACCAATTGCAATTGTGCTTATTGCGGTATAACCCATACTTCTTAAAATATAAAACACTTGTTGATGCCAGTAGCCAGATTGAAGAAGATATTTACCAAAGTCATCGTTTTTAAGTTGATAGTAAGAATAACCAGCAGTATAAGCAAAATTAAATACTAAAAATACTAATACAAATATAATCCCAAACTTTGTTATTTTATTTGGAAGTAATCTGTATTTTGCATCTGTTAAAAACAAAATTATAAAAATGCACGCAACTATTAAGAAATATATGTAAATAACAAGTGCGTAATAATTTATAGGAGTAACAAAAATACCAACATAGTACGCAAGACCAACAAACGAAAGCCCGGTCAATAATTCGGATAGGGGATAGTATAGCGATATTTTATCTTTACAATATTTACACTTTCCTTTTAAGAATACATAGCTAAGAAGTGGAACTAAATCAAATGTTTTTAGCGTTCTTTTACATGACTCACACTCTGATCTGCCTTTGATAAAACTTTTCTCTTTAACAATTCTATCCGCAACTACATTTAAAAAAGATCCGACAAATAATCCTGATATAAATATAAATACATAGGATATTACTTCCATAATTAGTGCAATTTGTATCATGAACATGATTATATTTGTTATTGTTAATTATGGCAAGGATTTATGTTAACATTTCTTTATGTCTGATTTACAAACCCCAATAGAGGCTGCAGAAGAAAGTTCTGTAGAAAGTAGGCATTCGAAAGCGTATGAAAATATACTGGCCACCATCACAAAATTAAATATAGAAATTCCTGAGCATGGCTGGAGAAGTTCAGTTGTAAAAAATGTGAACGAAGAGTTAAAAAAGCGAATTAGATCAAGTCGGACACCAATGGAAGAACTTCCTCATATAGAAGCAATTGAAAAGTTTCAAGCAGCGGTAAATGAATATGGCAACTGCTGCATGGAACTTGTGAAAGCACACGGGAAAAATATTGAAGCTATTGGTAGTCAAATAAATGGAACACATGAGTGGGTTGGTTTTACGAAAATTGACGGGCGAGAATTTGAAGAACTGTTGCTGGAGGCAGCATATAAAACTGCGTTTGATTTTGATGCAAATCATATAAATCCAGATACAAGTGAAACTACGACATTTGCACAATTTCTTGCATCACCAGTCGGGCTTAGGAGTAGATTCGCCGAGGTAAAAGAAGAGTTAAGAGGCTTAAATGAGAACGAAACTACACAAGAAATATTGCTTCAATACAAAGAGGTAACACAGTCACTTAAAAGACTTGGGGTGCTAGAGAGAATAGCTCCAAATGAGCTTTATGCCCTTGTAACAATAAGTCGAATGAAATATACAGGTAGCATTGATTTTGACGAACTTAATGGAAACAATGTTTCAAATATCGTTTCTGAGGCCATACGGCTGATAACTCCTACAGCAGAAATGAAGAGGGCTGACAAAAGAAAGTCCTTTGAATATATTCGATTTCCAAATGGATACACCCCACAACAAAAAGCGGCGGCTGTTAGAGAATTTAATGATGCGAGTAATTTTATTAGATTGTACAATGCGGTATCGTCAGATATGCGAGAAGTTAGCGATAGAAATGTAATAGGGGTTGAGGATGAAGTATCAGATAACACATTAAAAGAGCTACCAATAATACTCGAAGAGGCTTTAAAGGAAAATAGGTTAACCCAACGAGAGGCATGGGTACTCTCACTGCGATCTGGAATTGCACTTAGAGGACTAGATTTCTATGAGGAAGGCTTAAATATTGAAAAACTCAAAGAAATAATACTTAACAAATTAGATAAAAAACGAGAAATGATACCAGAAACTATAAAAAAGCGGTTCTTTGCACATTTAAAAGTGCTCGCAGAAAGAGTTAAAGAAGACGGCACTACAGACTATGAAGATATACATAATATATACCCAGATACATTAGAATGGACAAAAAGAGAGCGGGAAGTACTAGAGGAATACTACAGAACACAAGGAATGCATGACCCCTTCCCATTTGAACTGACATATGGAGAAATATCTACTGTCCTTGGGCTGAGCGGACATAGCAGTAACCAAGTTTTTAGGGAAACCTTAAGAAAACTTAGGCATCCAAGCAATACAACAGGGCCTCGCCTTAAGAAACTGTTTTATGAAGGTTAGGCTAAATGATAGAAACAGTGTATGAATAATTAAAAAGCCCCGTATTTATACGGGGCTTTCTCATCACTTTCATCCTAAGACAGGGGGATAAAAATGATTAGTTTGTTAGGTCTAGATCAAGTCCTGGATCTGTCCCTATCTCATAAGTCAAAGCACCATTAACATCATTTTCATTACCACCATCATTTACCATTTTAACCTCATTATCTGTAGCTTCAAGAACCGCGTTTAATTCGTAATTTACACCATCTGAATAAAATATATATGCTTCTGGTGTTGCAGCACTATGGTTTGGTGCTAATGGAAGTGCTGAGAGATATTGTCCAAGACCCGCGCTTGTACCAACAGGGTCTGCGTCTACCCATCCATTACCGTTAACTGCTGTTGGTGTAGCTCCAGATAAGCTTGAACTACCACCACTTGTCGCCACTAATGTTACAGTTTCTTCAGCAAGTGCTAAGTTAAGTGCTCTTGCAACAGAGTCTAAATCAGAAAGACGTGTTGCGTCTCTGCTTTTTCTTAATGTTTCACCAGGGTTTATAGCTATAAGAACAACACCTGCAAGTATACCAATTATTGCAACAACAATTAATAACTCAACTAAAGTAAAGCCTTTTTCATTTCTTCTTATCATCTATCTTCACCCCCCTTCAGTACGTTAATCTATGTATACACTTTAAATATATAAACTTTAGCACAAATCTATAAGTTACACATTACAACGCTGATGTAATCTTATAAATTGGTGTGATTATCGATATTATTAAAAAGCCTACCATACCGCCAAGCATTAAAAGTATTACTGGTTCTAGTGCGGCAGACAGTCCTTTTACAGCATGGTCCGTTTCACTATCAAAAAACTCAGCTAGTCTACTAAGAATTTCATCTAATTTACCGGTTTCTTCACCAGTCTCTACCATATTACCAAGTATAGGTGGAAACGACTCATTACTTTTTAAATAGCTCGATAATGTACCACCTTTTTCAATTGCGGTAGCCGCATCGACGGCACCATGTTTAAATGCACTACTATTAACAACACTTGCGACGATATTTAATGCATCAACAATTGGCACGGCAGAAGAAACTAAAAGCCCAAGTGTTCGTGTAAATTCTGTTAATTCCTTTTTTTTATTTAAAGGTCCAAATATTGGTAATTTAAAAGAAAGAAAAGACAAAAAATCTTTACCGGCTTCTGACTTTACAAGTACTCGCAAACCAAAAACACCACCAACACCTGCTATTAACACAAGTAATACATGATTAACCATAAAATTAGATACATTAATCATGGCCTGTGTTACCGGAGGTAATTCAACATTTAAACTCGCGTACATGCCGGCAAGTTTAGGTATAACAAATATCATAAGTACAATAAATACGCCTATCATAGCAATAAAAACAATTGCGGGGTAAATCATTGCTCCTTTAAACTTTGCTTTAAGAGATCTTTCGGCTTCTAATGTTTCTGCTAATCTTGATAAAATGACATCTAACTTACCCGAAGATTCTCCCGCACGCACTAATGCTTGATATGTTTTAGAAAATGTATCCTCATATCTCCCAAGCGCTGTAGCAAGCGAAGCACCACCTTCGACGCTTCTTAAAACATCGCTTAACAATCTTTTAAACTTTTGATTTGTTGTTTGTCTTGATAAAACTTCTAATGCTTTAGAAATAGAGAGCCCTGCTGAAACCATTGTTGAAAATTGTCTGGTAAATGAAACAAGCTCACTAAATGGAACTCCCCTAAACTCTAGTAAACTTTCAAAAAATGGAGAGCCCTTTTCATTTAACGAAACTACAAAAAGACCTTGTTCTTTTAATAGTGAAACCGCAGATGTTTGACTACGTGCATCAACCGTACCGGTACTTCTGTTCCCATTATTATCCATTGCTACATATTCAAATACTGCCATGTTATTTTATTCTCCTTTTGATTTTAAAAGCCTCCTTAACCTGTCTATATCGTTTGCATATCTTAAAGCATCTTCAACTGACACATCACCCTTTGATATAAGGTAAGACATACTAGCCTCCAAAGTGACCATTCCTATATTTGAGCTTGTACTAATTACATTATCAAGTTGATACGATTTTCCTTCTCTAATTAAACTTCTAACTGCGTCACTTCCAAGCATGATTTCAATTGCCGCAACAACACCTTTATTTTTAGAAGGCAGTAATCTTTGTGAAATTATTGCTTCTAGTGTTTGAGCAAATTGAAGTCTAATTTGTAATTGCTTAACTTCGGGAAATGAACTAATAATTCTATCAACACTTTGAGACGCAGAACTTGTATGCATTGTTGCAAAAACCAAATGGCCTGTTTCTGCCATAGTTAATGCTGACTGAATTGTTTCTAAATCTCTCATTTCTCCAATAAAAATTACGTTTGGGTCTTGTCTTAATACAGCACGAAGTGCGCTATCCCAAGAATGTGTATCAAGATACATCTCTCGTTGTTCTATTAAAGAATTTTTATTTGTAAAAACATATTCAATTGGATCTTCTATTGTTACTATATGCTTTGCTTGGGTTTGATTTATTCTTTCAATCATTGAAGCAATCGTTGTGGACTTACCATGTCCAGTTGGACCAACCACAAGTACAAGGCCTTGTTTTAATTCAGTTAATTTTCCTAGTATTGGAGGTAAATGAAGCTCCTCTAATGTTGGAACTTTCATAGGTATAACCCGCAATGCAACAGAAGGATAACCTCGTTGATAAAATGCATTGATTCTGAATCTAGCTTTTGTGCCAAGAGATACCGAAAAATCTAATTCTTTATTAACCTCCAATATATTTTTTTGTTCTTGAGTTAATACTTTTGACAAAAAGAAGTTCACCTCATCAACACTTAACGGTTCTTCGTCTTTTAATGAAATAAGTTCGGTGTTTACCCTAACAATTGGTGGCATGCCAACAGATAAATGCAAATCAGATGCATTCAACGATACTACTTTTTCTAATAATTGCGATACATTCATATTTTTACTCCTTTGAAACCCTCATTACTTCTTCTAGGGTTGTAATTCCTTCTAAAACTCTTAAATACCCATCTTGTAAAAGGGTAAGCATACCTTCTTTTATTGCTGATTCTGCAATAATATTTTCTGGTTTGCTTTCTAAAGTTAATTGCGCAATAGCAGGTGACATTTCTAATACTTCAAATATACCAATTCTGCCTTTATATCCAACATTACCGCACTTGTCGCACCCCTTACCACGGTGTAGAGTGATTTTATCGGCTTTTAACTTTTTTATAGCTTCGGCTATGGCCTTATCTTTATTCATTAAAATTTGAGAGTTTTCTATTTTTGATAGTACATCTCTAATGCTCTTTTCAAGCTCAACTGGTGCATCATATTCTTCGATACAATTTGCACATATTTTTCGAACAAGTCTTTGTGCAAGTACAGCATTAAGTGTCGAAGCAAGTAAAAAGTTCTCAACTCCCATATCTAAAAGTCGTGGAATAGCCCCAGATGCGGAGTTAGTATGTAAAGTAGATAAAACTAAATGACCAGTAAGTGCGGCATTTACAGCAAGTGATGCGGTTTCACCATCGCGGATTTCTCCTACCATTATTATATTAGGGTCTTGTCGCAAAAATGATCTAAGCCCTGAGGCAAAAGTTAATCCAGCTTGGGGATTTACTTGAATTTGGTTTACTCCAGGTATTCTAATTTCAACAGGATCTTCAATAGTTAAAATATTCACTCTTATGGTATTCAATTTTGCAAGCGCGGTTGAGTTAGTTAGTGTTTTACCCGATCCAGTAGGTCCTGTTACAAGAACCATACCAACAGGTTTAATTATTGCTTCTTCAAATCTTTTAAGTGATAGTCCTCGCAACCCTAAGTCTTTAAATGTAAAAACTGATCCCTCTTCTTTTAATAGACGAATGACTACTTTTTCGCCATATACAGTTGGTAGAGTAGAAACTCTAAGGTCAGTGGAAGCTTTTCCTACTTCAACTTTAAATCTACCATCAAGAGGCATACGTTTTTCATCTATTTTCATATTTGCAAGAATCTTTATACGGGCAACAATTGAATCGTGCATTTCTTTCGGAAAGGTCCTTTTTTCTTGCAAAATACCGTCAACTCTGTATCTTAACCTAGTATCTCTTTCTGACGGTTCAATATGAATGTCAGAAGCACCAATCTTTACAGCTGTTTCTAAAATCATACCAACAATACGCGCAATAGGAGCGTCGCGTAAAACTAAGTCTGCCGAACCTATATCCCCAGAATCACCTTTAAGTCTAACAGTAGATTGAGATATTTCTTCGAGCGCAGCAGATATTTCTTCGCTAATTTGTTTCCCTTGGTTTTCACCAAGTACTAAATCGATTTCTTTAGTAGTTGTTATATGCGGCTTTACCTCGTATCCGGTCTTTCGCTCAATAAACTCAATAGTCTGAAGATCAAGCGGGTCTGACATTGCTAAAAACAATGTATTATCTTGCAAATCAAATGGTGCAATTTGATATCTTTTAGCAATATTTGCAGGAACTAACTCTAATATTTTAGGGTCTATTTTCGATTTAGATAATTCTACATATTCAAAACCGTACACTTCACCAAAAGCTTTGACAAAATCATCATTAGAAACATATCCACGCTCTTTAATTATTTGTTGTGTAGCTTTACCAGTATTAACATGTTCAAATTTAATAGCTGACAATTGGTCTGAAGTAATTAGACCTTTATCGTATAACACATCTTCAATTTCTTTATTTGTATTTAATATAGTCATGGGCAGATCTCACATTAATTGTATAATGATAACATGACTGGTGCAATTATATTTTATAGTTCTAATAAACAAACAAGATTAAACGCAATGACAAAATACATTAATGATAACCTAGAGCCGGACCTTGCAAAGATTAATCCAGATATATATATTGCAGACTGTAAAAGTGGCAAACACACTATAGGGATCGAAGAGATCAGGAGCTTGAATAAATTTATTAATCAAAAGCCGATATTATATAGTTCCAGACTGGCAATAGTATATAATGCCCACACGTTGACACTTCCTGCACAAAATGCGCTATTAAAGACACTCGAAGAGACCCCTAGTTACGCAACTATAATATTAGAAACAAAGACTTTAAAGTCGTTACTAGATACAGTTGTCTCAAGATGCCGCCGAATTAAAGTAGGGGAGAGTAGTATTAAAGAAGATAATAATTCATTCGAGGCTTTAATTAATGAGAATACGCTAGATGCAATGGCTATGGCGAATGAGTTATCTAAAGAGGATAAAGAAAAGATTATTCAAACGCTTGAAGATTATATAACAGGTGCAAGAGAGTATTTATTACAAAACCCACGTAAAGAGATTGTAACTAGTATTGATTTGTTAATAGAAACAAAAGAGAGTATAGAGAATACAAATGTAAGTGTAAGGCTAGCCCTTGAAAGATTGTTTTTGAACATCGCTGGACTAGGTTATAATTAAGCATAAATATGGATGAATATCAAAGACTTTCATTAAAAGATTTACTCCCAAAAGCTGCGCAAGCTGATAGCTTAGAGATTTTGCCAAAATGTGCCCTACAAATAACTTTAGAAATGGTAGATAATAAGAGATGTTACACAGTAGCGCCTGGAATTGAGTTGGGAGGATTGGAAGTTATTTTAGTACTTAATGAAATGACTAAAGATCCTTTTACACCTAATTTATTTTACAAAGAAGGGGATCATCAGAAAAATCGAGCATTACAAAATTTGCTTGAGGGGATTTTGAACGATTGGCTTGAACCAAAATATGATAAGGAACATGCTAAATATCTTGGTCCCGAAAACTGGACAGCACTGAAAATGGCCGCTAAGGAATGGGGACATGCTCTTTATGAAAAACCTATCATAGAACCTTTTGTTTTAACAACAAGAGACACATTAAATAGAATTACTTCTTTACAAACTCTGCAAAACCTTACTAACTATCTTGAAACACCTAATAAAAGCCAAGACCTTTATCCGCTTAACATCTTAGAAGAAGTATTTTTGGAATATCTAGTTTGTTCTACTACCAATGTACCGTATATGGACACCCATGACCTTGTTGATAGAATATCATTCCAAGAGGATAGTATAGTTGAACAGGTATGGAGGGTACATACAACACAGTCAATTGTTTCAAACACACGGCTAAGAGATTTGTACAATTATTTAAAAACAAACCCTAACCAATATGAAGCAATTTTACATAATTTTTTTAGCAAACTTGGAGAAAGGCCAGAACAAATCATGCGAAATGCCATTATCATAGCAAATGGTGAGCATCATCCTAAAACACCTGAAGATAGGTGGAAATCCCCAAATTATGATTTTTTAAAGCAGCAGGAACGATACGTATTAGCTACTGGAATACCTTTAACAATAAGAGATGGGAAGTTAGTATGTAATGGTATAGCGCACAGTGTAAAACTAGATTATAGTGAACTGTCAGAAGCAAGTGCTTGTGAAGTTATACCAGAAGAAAAAAAGATTACGCCAGTAATATCATGGATTGTAGATGAAAACGGAGATCGCCATTGGAATAATTCAAGTGTCCCATATAGCGATAAGGATTGGGTACTAGGAACAGTAGTATGGGCATATATACACCGAGATGAAGCGCGTGTAACAAAAAATCCACCTGAAAAAGTATCCTTTATAGTTACAGAACGTACAGGAATATCAAGAATGGGGCAACAGTTTATTGGAATCGCACAAATTGCAGGACATATTTTAAATACTGGAGAAAAACTATTAGAACAAACTGAAACAGATTTGAAAATTCTAGAGGAGCTCGCAGAAAACAGATAAATTGACCTTTAAAAAATTTCATGACATTCTTTTGGTTTTGAAAATCACCAATAAACAACAGTGTATCTATATGCTTAACCAAAGGTTGCTTGCAAAACAAACTTTAAGTTAGGAAATTTGAAAAAAACAAGAGGAGAGCGTACCAAAAAAATTAAAAATCAATTTATTGGCACGCCCTCCCTGGTGGGTACGTTCAATCGGGCTCCCCGCCGATTGGTCCGTACCCGTAGGCCGGGCAATGGGGGTTGTTGCACAGCAACCCCCGAATTGTGGTGCGAAGATCACTGCCACAACTGCCGCATTGCCCTCCTCTTGCGGTTGCTTGTCCGTCGGCGTGCAGTTGGTCCGCACGGACCTTTTCCTCTCTTTTTTCTTCTGTCAATTTTTTTGCCATTTCACCCCACCTCCTGGGGTTTTTCGTATGGGCCGAGGGGCCCTGATTAAAAAAAGAAATTGATGCGTTGAATATAACCTATAATCCGTCATGGCGCAATTTTTCAACAAGTCGGAAACACTCCATCTACTAGCTCGCGCCAGCAACTTTAAATTAAGAAACTGCAGAATAATTTGAAGCGGATACATTCCTCTGATACAATCATAGGGCGATGGCTAATTCCAAAAATAATAATGATTATGGTGCAGACCAAATTCAAGTTCTCGAAGGACTTGAACCTGTAAGAAAAAGACCAGGTATGTACATTGGTTCTACTGGTGTTGATGGGCTTCATCATTTAGTTACAGAAATTGTTAACAACTCAATGGATGAGGCAATGGCAGGTTATGCAAACCACATAAAAGTAGAATTTTTTGAAGATGGCTCGGTTGCTATATACGATAATGGTAGAGGAATTCCGTACGACATTAAAAAACAATATGGGGTGTCTGCACTAGAACTTGCCTTCACAAGGCTACATGCGGGAGGTAAATTTGGTGGAGGCGGCTACAAGGTATCAAGTGGTCTGCATGGTGTTGGTGCGTCTGTTGTTAATGCATTATCTGAATGGTGCAGAGTAATAGTTAAAAGAGGCAACGAAGTTGTTGTACAAGAATATGAAAATGGAGGTAAAGTACTTGGACCAGTAACCAAAGTTGATTTAACTAACCCAAAAACAAAAATTAAAAACACTAAATGGAATCTAGACTTAAATGAATGGAACTATGAGTCAGGATCTATTGTTCAATTCAAACCAGATGCAACAATTTTTGAAACTGTAGATTTTAAATACAAGTTCTTTATAAATCAATTAAGAGAATATGCTTACCTAATGGACAAAGTCACATTTGACCTTTTGGATAAAAGAACTGATCAAAAATACTCTTTTTACTTTGAAGGCGGTGTAAAAGCATATATTAAAGCTTTAAATAGAAATAAAAAAACACTGCATGAAAATATCTTTCACATTAAAAAAGATATTGATGATATTCAGGTTGAGGTAAGTTTAATGTACAATGACTCATACACAGAAAATGTTTTAACATTTGCTAACCATCTTAAAAATACCGAGGGAGGGACGCATCTTACCGGATTTAGATCAGCGTTAACCAAAACAATCAACGATTATGCAAAAAAAAGCGGAATACTTAAAGAAAATGACCAGAGTTTTTCTGGAGATGATTTAAAAGAAGGCTTAACAGCAATAATTTCGGTACAGCTTTCATCAGAAAATCTTCAATTCGAAGGTCAAACTAAAGCAAAACTTGGTAATTCGAGTGTAAGACCTGCAGTAGAAACAGTAACAAAAGAGGGGCTTACAACATTCTTTGAAGAAAATCCAAGAGACGCCACAGCAATAATACAAAAAAATGCTTTAGCATTAAAAGCAAGAATAGCGGCAAAAGCTGCAAGAGAAACCGTTATTAGAAAGAGCGCACTTGAGGGTGGTGGGGGAGTATTGCCGGGTAAACTTGCAGACTGTTCTAGCAAAGATAAAGAAAAAACAGAATTATTTATAGTAGAAGGTGATTCTGCAGGAGGTTCAGCAAAACAAGGAAGAGATAGAGAATTTCAAGCAATCCTTCCATTATTTGGCAAAGTATTAAACACAGAAAAAGCACGCCTTGATAAAATTGTATCTTCAGAAAAATTTAAAGATTTAGTGCACGCAATAGGTACTGGTATTGGCGACGTCTATAATTTTGAAAAACTAAGATATGGAAAATTAATAATTATGGCAGATGCTGATTCTGATGGGTTTCATATTGCAACACTTTATTTAACATTTTTTTACAGACATATGCTAGACCTTATAGAAAAAGGGCACATATATATTGCTGCGCCGCCACTATTTAAGGCCACATGGGGAAAAAATAAAGTATATTTAGCAACTGAAATAGAATTAAACGACTTTTTAAAAACAGAGGACGGGGGTAAAGCTACAATACAAAGATTTAAAGGTTTAGGTGAAATGAATGAAGAAGAGCTATGGGAAACAACAATGAATCCAGAAACAAGATTGTTAAAGCAAATAACCATAGTAGACGCTGCTCATGCAGATGAGGTATTTACTACACTTATGGGTACTGAAGTTGCTCCAAGAAAAAGATTTATTCAAACACATGCAAAAGAAGCAGATATTGATGTGAAATAA
>CAZHJE010000023.1:0-12152 GCA_964532965.1 uncultured Candidatus Saccharibacteria bacterium | reverse complement strand
CAAATCAATTGACTACTGGGTGGTTATCAAAATTTCCTGAAGGTTTTTTAGGGCTGTGGGTATCGCCGAGTAAAGGTATTTTAATTTATTCTCCAGTTTTTATATTTATTTTTATAAGTTTGTATCTTTGTATTAAAGCACTAAGAAAAAATAAAGCTGATAATGCAAATTTAAAATACATATTATTTGGAGTTATTGTATTGTTGCACACACTAATACTTGGTAAATGGAAGCATTGGTATGGTGGATGGTCATTTGGTTATAGAATGGCAGCCGATGTAATACCATTTTTTGTATTGCTTCTTATTCCATTTGTCACAAGTAACTATTTTGAAAAATATAAAAAAATATTCTATGCACTCATAGTTATTTCTGTGTTAATTGAACTTTATGGGTTAGTATTTTTTGATGGAATTTGGCATGCCGCGTATGATAGGGGATTTATAGATACTGGTTGGTTGTGGTCGCTAAAAGATAGTGAGTTTATTTTTAATGTTCGCAGAGTTTTGGTAAAATTAGGATTACTTGCTAGCGCTTGCCCTAAATGTTTGTAATATGAAACAACAAGAACAAAAATATAATATTATATGTTTATCTAATCAACTTTGGGATTTTCCCAATTGGACAAATAAAAGGCATGTCATGGCAAGGCTTGCAAAAAGAGGGCATAATGTAATTTATGTAGACCCGCCAATAAACTTAGGGTTTTTACTTTTGCGGCAGATTTTTAGAGGGTTTTGGAGTATAAAAAGACTCATTACACAGCAAAAGAAAGAGGCAAACGATGCGCCACTAATATTTACGCCGATAAATGTAGTTCCTAATGCGAAAATTACAACCAAATATCATATATTTAATATAAACAGACTTGCTAAAAAGAACTTTGATAGCAATTTAAAAACTGTACTTTGGGTATATCATGTTCAAACGCCAGAATTAAAAGAAGTAGTGTCAAAAATATCTCATGATATTTTAGTATACGATTGTGTCGATAATTATATTGGGTTTCCAGAAAGTAGTACGTTTTATAATTCAACAGTATCAAAAGAACAGCTTATTGAGCAAGAAAAGTATTTAACAGCTCAAGCAGATGTAGTTTTTGCATCGGCGCCAGGCCTTGTTGACAGACTAAAACAATACAATAAAAATGTAATTTTTGCGCCAAATGTTGGTGATTACGAAAGGTTTAAAGATGTTAAAAAGTATGTTTCTGAGATACCAGATGATTTAAAAAAAATTCCAAGGCCACGCATTGGGTATATAGGTGCGCTTGATGAATATAAGCTGGATTTAAACTTAATTAAAAAAATAGCAACAGATTATGCCAGTTATTCATTTATTTACATTGGGCAACTAGGTTTAAAAGATGCTGAGGGCAATAAAACATATAATGAAATACTTAATTTACCAAATGTGCACTTTTTAGGTACCCGGCCTTATCAAGAAAAACATAAATATATGGCAGGTTTTGATGTAGATCACATTCCATACGTTTTAAATGATTATACTGTTGGCGGTTGTTTTCCAGTAAAATTTCATGATTCTCTTGCTGCAGGATTGCCAGTTGTTGTAACTGATATGCCAGCATATGCTCCCTTTAAAGATGTTTGTTACATTTCAAAAACATACGAAGAGTTCTCTCAAAACATTAAAAGAGCACTAGATGATGATAGTCCACAAAAAATAAGAGAACGTCAACTTGTAGCAAAAGACAATAATTGGGATGGTAAAGTGTCAAAGATGCTAGCTGCAATAGCGCAAGTAAAAAGTAATTAAGTTTTGCGTGTTAATACACAAATCTCTATAATAGTATCTAATGAAAATTCTTTACACTTTAAATTCTGGCACACCTGGTGGTATGGAAAGGCACGTTCGAGATTTAGTGGCGGGCATGACGAGTTTAGGACACGAGGTATATGTTTGGTGCAATGCTGGTAATGTTGCCGATTGGTATAAAGAAGCTGGCGCAAAAGTATTTATTAACAAAGTACATGTAACTTTTGGTATTGATATCGATCCACTATATATTTTTAAACTCGTGAAATTTTTGAAAAACCATCAAATTGACGTACTTCATTCACATGAACTTAGAGCTGTAGGAAATTCTCTTCTTGCAGGTTTTATCGCAGGCACTTGCGCAAAAATTTCTATTATCCATACACCCTTTTCTGAATGGCCAATACCAAAATGGAAGAAAACGTTATATACCAGGTGTTACTCAATAGCAGTTACGCTTTTTGCCGATTACGAAATTGCTTTGACAGAGTCTAGATTTACGGTAAAAATAAAAGAAGGAATACCCTCTGGTAAGTTAAAAGTATTGCCTAATGGTATAGACGATAATAAGTTTAATGTTACACAAAATCAAAAAGAAAAATACAAAAATGAAATACTAACAAAATATAACATCCCAAAAGACAGGTACATATTTGGTAATGTTAGTAGACTTACCGAAGAAAAAGGGCATGATATCTTGATTAAAGCCTTTTCACACTTTTTAAATTCTCACCCAGATTTAGCAGATAGAATACATCTACTTATTGCAGGCGGTGGTGTATTAGAAAGCTCACTAAGAAGCTTAGTAGATCATTTAAAGATAACTAACAGTGTAACGTTTACTTCCCAGTTCCCAGAAGAAGAACATGTCAAAATGTATAATGCAATGGATGCTTTTATATTTCCATCTCTTGCAGAAGGGTTTGGCCTTGTGTTAATAGAAGCTATGATAGCAAAATTACCTATCATATGTTCAGATCTCGAAGTATTAAGAGAAGTAGGGGAATCTTGTGTTTATTCATACATAAAAGTTTTAGACTACAAGCTTCTTGCCGAAAAAATGTACACTCTTTACTTAAATAAAAATACAGTTGATGGTTTGGTAAACAAAGCGAAACAACGCGTACTTGATAACTATTCGTTAAGTGTCTATGCAAAGAACTATGAAAATCTATATGCTGGTATTTTAGAAAAAAGAGGTTGTACAAAATGAGAGTTTTAATGCAAGGAAGAATAGAATTGTTAAGTGGTGGCGGAGGCGATAAAGTTCAAATACAAAATACCGCAAAAGAATTAAAAAAACTTGGTGTTGATGTTGATATCAAATCAGGCAAACATATAAACTATTCTCCATACGATGTTGTTCATTTATTCCAGCTAGATTGGACTCCAGAACCAACAATGTATGCCAAAAAGATTAAAGCTTTAGGTAAACCTTTGGTTTTGTCACCAATACATCATTCAATAAAAGAAGTAATAAAATTTGATACAAGTTATACATTTGATTTTAGGCGCTTTGCTAAAGTGTTATTTAAAGACCAGTTTAAGCGAGATACTTTTAAGAATATATATAAATCGTTTTTTACACCACAAAAAATATATCCTACGTTGTATAGCGTGTCTATTGGTTTAAAAAAAATACACACACAAGCATTAAAACTAGCAGATAAGGTGTTAGTGCAAACAGAGCTTGAGGCAAAAGATTTAGAAGAAACATACAACGTAAAACTTAATTGGGTAAAAGTGTTAAATGGTGTAGGTGATATATTCATAAATCTTGATAGTAAAAAGCTAGTAAACCGATTTAATTTTGAGAACTATATTTTATGCGTAGGGCGGTTAGAGGCCCGAAAAAACCAACTTAGTATTATTGAAGCGGTAAAAAGACTTCGCGAAGAAGAGAAAACTGATTTTCAATTGGTGTTTGTAGGTAGAAAAAGTAAACTAAAGCATCCTGAGTATATAATTAGATTCGAGAGGCTTTTAAAAAAATATTCATGGATACATTATGTTCCAGAAGTCCCATACGAACAGATTCCTGCAATATATAAATATGCTAAAGTTGGAGTTTCTGCAAGTTGGTTTGAGACTACTGGTTTAACAAGTTTAGAAGCACTTTTTTGTGGAACAAATGCAGTAGCGTCTGGTGAGCGCGCTAGAGAATATTTAGGTGATAGTGTGTCTTATTGCGTTCCAGATAATATTGATTCTATTAAAGATGCTATAAAAAAAGAATATTTTTCAAAAAGGCCAGTCCTTTCAGATTCAATGTTAAAAGACTATACTTGGGAAAATGCGGCACGCGCTACATTAAAAGTATATAATGAAGTGTTAGGAAAATTATGATGTTAGAATTGCTACTTATTCCAATATTGTTAATAGCTTCCTTTGCGTTAATTGCAACAAACTATGAAAAAAGCATATACGTATTGTTAGTCCTTTCACTTTTATTACATAAAGAAGTATTTAGTATCTATAAATGGGATGTACTACCAGTTAGAATCTTTATGCTTGCACTTTTATGTTTTGTCGCATATATGCTTTATAAAAAGATTAAAGACATCGGCGTAAAAGGCTTATTTGTTGAACTTAAAGAGAATCACTTTTTAACATTATTATTTACACTTTGGATTGTGCGCGGTGTTTCAATTGTTAACACAAAAAATTTAGAATCAAGTATCTTTACATTTGGCTTTTTCACAACAGTTTTAGCACTTGGTTACATATTACTTACTTCTTTTAAACAGTCCCCACAAAAAATATTAAACTATATTCGTTTTTATATTTTATTAGTATTTTTAGCAAGTTTATTTGGGCTGTTTCAATTATATCTATACGAGACTAAAGAAATAATAATTGGCGCGTTGTGGAACATTCCGGGGAATATTGCGCGTGTGGGTTCCACATTTTGGGATGTTAATCATTTTGGTGGGTTACTTGCAGTAATTATGCCTGTTCTTGGAGTATTTATACTTACTGATACCGGTAAAAAAAGATTATTAAATGTATTTGTATTTTTAGTATTGCTTGCTCTTTTACTTTTAACTAGTTCCCGTACAGCATGGATAGCCGCTTTTGTGGCTTTTTTAAGCTTTGTGTCCATTCTTGTGTATAAAAAGTTTAATATAAAGGGTATTTTTGTTGTTGTTCTGACTATTGTATTGATTTCTATCCCATTTGTTCTATCATATCAAAATAAACAAAGTGCTTTTAGAGCAAAAGTAAAAGATTATTTTCACTATCGAATTGATTCTTTTGATTCACATTTGTTGCTTCTTACGGGATCAATACAAGTTTTTGAAAAGTACCCACTAATCGGTGGGGGGTACGGTAGTTTTTTTGAGCATTTTAGCAAAACAGAAGTAGCGCCAACATTGTTTGGGAGAGACCCAGCTGCGCTAAATACACGAGTGCCTGCACACACGGTTTGGGGCGAGCTGTTATCAGAAACGGGTATACTGGGTTTTACAACTTTTAGTTTACTTTATTTGTATTTAGTCGCGATGTTACTTTATGGTGCGTTAACAACTAAAGATATTAGGCAAACTTTTATATTAGCGGCGATGGCGTCAGCAATTATTGGTTGGGCATTTGGAAGTATATTTTATTCTTATAACGCCGAATTTTATTGGTTAATTCTTTTCTTTTATTTTATTTATGGGCGGGAAACTATACACAATAAAAAACTTACTGAAATAGTTTCATTTTTTTGTAAGACAGACAAACTTTATCTTAGTCTTTTAACGATTTTAAGCATCATATTACTTTTTATTGGTTTAGGCAAAAATCACTTATTACCGTGGGATGAAGCAATATATGCAGAAATAGCGAAAAATATGCTTGTATCTGGTGATTATGCACATATGAATTGGTTACCTAATACCGTTTGGTACGAAAAACCCCCAATGCATATGTGGCTTATGTCGTTTTCAATGAATGTTTTTGGGATTTCTGAGTTTGCTGCTAGGTTTCCTTCGGCTGTTTTAGGTTTTGCAACTGTACTTCTAGTATATTTTTTTGGTAAAAGATTATTTAGTAAATTAACTGGTTTTATATCTGCGTTAGCATTGTTAACAACATTTCAATTTTTATATTATTCCCGTTCTTCAATGCTTGATGTTGGCGTCACTTTTTTTATTACACTTTGTTTATATTTATTTTATTTGGCACAAAACAGAACCAAGCTCACATATTGGTTATTTATGGGCATAAGTATGGGCACGGCTGTGATGATAAAAGGTGTAATAGGGTTTTTACCGTTACTTGTGTTTGGTATATACGAAATGTATGTACTTTTTATTGTAAAAGAAAAAATAACAAAAATTAAGATTAAAAATTATCTAGTATTTATTTTGTTTTCCGTTATTGTTTTTATGCCGTGGCATATTTTGATGTACTTTGAGTATGGTACTGCTTTTATTAAAAATTATATTGGGTATCATGTATTGGATAGAGCAACTTCGGCAATAGAAGATAAAGGAAGACCAATTTGGTGGTATCTAATTGTTTTAAAAGTGAGTATGCGTATTTGGTTTGTAGCATTGCTTGGCGCTTTTCCATACTTTATTTACACTGCGGTTACCGATAAAGTAAACAAAAAATATATTTATATACTACTTTCTGCATTAACCATATTTATATTTTTCTCAATAGCAAAATCTAAACTTGTTTGGTATATAATGCCGCTTTACCCTATTTTAGCTATCATTGTCGGAAATTTTATTGCAAACGTATTTAGATTCATATCTTTTAAATCTAATGTAAAGCTTATTTTATATGTATTTTTATTATTGTCTGGGGCGGTATTGTACTTATTTTTAAACCGTGGTTTAGTTTACACATCTGATCTTACAGGAAAACAAGCGCAACTTTTAATGTTAAAAGATGAATTGTTTGGTACAAATGATAAAGTATACGCAGATAGAATTGAGTTGCCTTTAATATTGTATTATTCTGATAGTCCTTATGAGGTAGTAGATTATGGACCATTAAAAGACATTCTTGCCAATGCATCGTATTCTGAAGAAATTATATTTATAACAAAAGAGTCTAGATACAGATCATTTTTGGCTGATTACCAAAGGTTAAAATTAGTTAAGCAGATTGATGAGTGGGTGCTTGTATCTTTGATATCTCAAAAAGAACTAGATAAAAAGTTGCTAAAAGATTTACAAAAAGATTTTAGTAAAAATTATTCTGATGATAGGGTTAATCTAGATATTAGTATTAAAACTCACCTTGAAAATCAAATTAGAGAATTAGAACAAAAGATACTTAATAATTAATCATTTTGAGCGAGCTAGTTTGTATAAAAAGTATATCGTTAAGGTTAAAGCCCCTATGCCACTCAAAAGCTGTGCGTACGCTATTCCTACTAATCCATAAAATGAAACTAAAAATACCGCACTTGTTATAAAGATAGTTACTTTAGAAATAGATATGTACATTAAATATTTTGTTTGTTCATAAATAAAGAAGTAATTAGTCATAAAAGTATGTATTGCTGTCATTGCTGCAGCAAATATTAGTATCTTAAAAATATACTCTGATGCTACAAAAGTATTTCCAAAAATTTTTGTAAACCCTATGTCTGGAATCAGTGAGACAACTGTGGCAATGAATAATAAAATTACCGATAAAAATACCATTTCGTATTTATCTACTGAGGTTTTTCTTTTAGCATTTTTTGGCAACAGTACTGTAAAAATAGACAAAGATAAAAGAGCAAAAACACTAGCAAACTTGTCTGCTACAGAAAATATACCGACATTTGAAACATTGGTTAATACATTCGCAGTGGCATTTGAAAGCGCAGACCAACCATTATTAATTGTTAAATCAATCCCTGCAGGTGCAGATATTTTAAATAACTTAAGCGCGTCTTTAGGCATTAATTTTAGCTTAAGCTCTTTAAGCTCTTTTTTTAAAAAGAAATAAAAAATAATACAGCTACCCATTGATATTGCAAATATGTTTAGGGCAGAATTTAATGTTGGTAAGAAATTACCAGTTAAAATTAAAAGTGCAAAGATTCCTTTGATTATTGCGGGGAAAGTGTTTAGTCCTACTGCTAAAAGAAACCTTTCTGTTTTTTGAAATAACGCAAAAAAAGTTATATTAACACCATAAAACATTAACCCTAAAGTAAAAGTGAACAGTGTATATATATTTAAAAGATTTAATATTTTTAGTATTATAAAACTGACTGGTATAGCAACTAGCGCAAGCATTAATTTTAATGTCAAAAAAATATTTTTATCAAAGTTTTCATGAGTTAGCGATTTAGCCACGTATGTGGAATTACTTCCAAAATCAATTAATTTTGATATAGCCACTAACAAACTTGTCAATAAAGCATATTTACCAAATTCCGGCAGAGACAGGCTTCTTGCAATAGCTGTAATAAATAGTAACCCTAAGACCGCATTACTAATATTACCTATACTAACAACGCCAATACTTAATAAAGATTTTTGTTTCATTTTAATGATGGTATCATATTAGGCACTATATTTAGTATAATGCTTGTATGCGCATAGGTATAGATTGCAGATTATGGAATGAGTCAGGTATAGGCAGATATATTAGAAATATAGTGTACAACTTAGTTGAGATGGACAGTAAAAATGAGTACGTGCTGTTTATCTTAGATAAAGATAGACAATCAATTAACTTACCCCATCAGGTTACTCTTATATCAGCAAATTATAGATGGTATACATTTAAGGAACAATTCTTTTTTCCATTTTTGTTGTATAAACAGAAATTAGATGTCTTTTTTGTGCCTAATATCAATTTCCCACTTTTTTATTTCAAAAAGACTATAGCCACCATACATGATTTAACAGTATTAAAAATAAAAACAGGGAGAGTATCTACCCACCCTTATATATTTTATTATTTAAAACGGTTAGCAGCTATTTTTATTTTATATAACATTGTCTTTAGAGCTAAAAAAATATTTACTGTTAGCGAATTTGTAAAAAAAGATATTACAAAAACACTTAAAGTATCGCCAAGTAAAATATACATAACTTATTGTGCTGTTGATGAAAAATTCAAGCCGACTTCACAACAAGCTATATCTAATGTTTTAGATAAATACAATATAAAAAAGCCATACATTTTATACATTGGTAATGCACACCCGCACAAAAATTTGGAGCGTTTAATACAAGCGTTTGAGCACGTTTTGACTGATTTTCCTAAGTTAACTTTAGTTCTTGGCGGAAGGTATGATTATTTTTATCAAAGATTAAAAAATGAATTTGCTGGATATCCCGGGATATCCCGTATTGTATTTGCAGGATTCATTGATGATGTTGATTTGCCGGCGCTTTACTGTGGCGCGGAGCTTTTGGTTAATCCTTCTATGTTAGAGGGATTTGGCATTCAATTGTTAGAGGCTTTTGCGTGCGGTACAAAAGTTGTCGTTTCAAATACAACTGCACTCCCAGAGATTGGCGGTAACATTGCCTATTATTTTAACCCTTATGATATCAAGAGCATTTCAAAAAGCATAAAGATATGTTTAAAAGATACTTCAACAATACGAATACAAGAAGGGTTAAAAAGAGTATCAAAATATTCTTGGAAAAGTTCTGCAATGGTAATTTTGCGAACAATTAATTCAATTTAACATGAAGTTAGCAATTGTATTTGATGATTTAGTTCAATTTGGTGGAGCAGAAAGACTGTTACTTGCTTGCCATGAAATATGGCCAGATGCCCCAATATACACTTCGTATGCTTCTGATGAATGGATTAAAAAATGTAGTAAATTGCACATTAATTTACACACCTCATTTCTTCAGGGATTGCCTTATAAAAAGAGATTAAATAGATTTTTTGCATTATTTTTTTTATACCCTCTTGCATTTGAATCATTTGATTTATCTAATTACGATGTGGTGTTATCGATATCTTCAAGATTTGCTCATGGGGTATTAGTAAAGCCTAAAACAAAACATATTTGTTACATTAACTCGCCGGGTAGAATGTTTTGGGAGTCAAAAGACTATTTTCAAAATGAATTTACAAATATACCAAACATTGCTAAGAAGCTTCTTTTATTTATCTTATTACTGCCACTCTCTGTTTATAAAATATGGGATTATATTGCAATTCATCGAGCAGATAAAGTAATTGCCAATTCAAAGACACCACAAGCTAGAATTAAAAAATATTACAAGTTAGATTCTGATATTGTTTATCCGTTTTATGACTTTGAACTAAATGCCGCCGCAAGTATAAAAGACGATAGTTTTCTTGAAGACAAAAAATATTATTTGGTTATTTCACGACTTCTTGCATGGAAAAAAATAGACATTGCAATACAAGCATGTGTTAAACAAAAGGTATATTTAAAAATAGTTGGCACAGGTAGCGATCTTGTAAGACTAAAAAAAATAGCTGCCGGTTCCGAATTCATACATTTTGTAGGGTATGTTGATGATATTGCAAAATACAAGTTGATAACTAAGTGTAGTGCTTTGATACAAACACAATATGAAGATTTTGGTATTGTTCCAGTTGAAGTGATGGCGTGTGGCAAGCCTGTTATAGCTTATGGTAAAGGAGGGGTAACCGAAACAGTACTTAAAGGTGTAACCGGAGAGTATTTTAATGAGCAGTCTGTGCAAAGCTTGTTAGATGTTATGGTACAGTTTAACCCTAAAAAATATAAAAAAGAAGATTGTGTAAAACAAGCAAAACAGTTCACTAAAGATGCATTTACCAGTAATATGCTAACTATTGTAAATAGTGTATACTCAATGTAAAACTTGGTATGTTTTATGATATTACAAAAAGGTTATTAGACATAATTGGCGCGAGTGTTGCTGTTATATTATTTTCACCCATAATGATTGCTACCGCTATTTATATAAAGATTGTATCCCCAGAAGGACCTATTTTAGCAGATATGAAAAAAAGAGTAGGGAAAAGTGGAAAAGAATTTAAAATGTTTAAATTTAGATCAATGGTTCCAAATGGACACGCTGTGTTAGAAAGTAACCCAGAGCTATATAAAAAATATGTTGAAAATAATTATAAACTAGATGCCCATGAAGACCCACGTCTTATTAAAGGTGCAGCCTTTATAAGAAAAACTAGCATTGATGAAATGCCACAGTTTTTTAATGTTCTTCTAGGGCAAATGAGCATAGTAGGTCCAAGAGCGTACTTTCAATATGAGCTTGATGAGCAGGTTCAAAGATATCCTCAAACAAAAAATGATATTACACGCGCACTTACAACAAAACCAGGTATAACAGGTCCTTGGCAAGTAGGCGGCAGATCTAAAATAGGCTTTGTTGATCGAATACGAATAGATGGGGACTATGCAAGTAAGCGGTCTATATTGTATGATTTAGTGATCATATTAAAAACTCCTTATGCGGTACTTTCGCAAAAGGGGTCTGTATAGCTAACGAAGTAATTATTTTAGGAGATTATTATTATGCAGGATTCTAAATTTTTTAGTTCTACTCAAACAATACGGGATGAACAACCTCAAAAAAAGAAAGGTAAAAAAGTTGCAAAAGGGGTAGGTGTCGGTCTTTTATTTGTAATTATTGTAGGTATTGTACTCTCAGCTTTAGCATATGTATTTGCTTTTAAGCCTGCATACGCCTTGCTTGCTAACGTAAACGAAATAAATAAAGACATTAATAATATCAAACAAGCGATGGGTGATAGAGATTTAGTCACGTTAAATACTTATCTTGATGAAACTCAAACAGATTTACAAGATCTAAGAGTAGCACGCGACAATAATATAGGTTGGACAAAAGATTTTGGACCTACAGCAAGCTATTACGCAGATAGTGAACATTTTATAAACGCAGGTCTTTATGTAGTTGATGCCCTAAGAGAAACCGTAGTGTTAATTACACCATTCGCTGATGCGGGTGGGTTTAAAATATCAGCAGAGCAAGAAGTTCAAGAAACCGGTCTTGCAGAAGCTTTTTCTCAATGGATTTCAATAATGCCACAAATAGCAGATGATTCAGATGTAGTTTTAGAAAAGCTTTCTATGGCAGGTGAAGAGCTTGCAAATGTTGACGTGTCGAAATATCCAGAGAATTTTCGAGGTCAGCCGATAAGAGAATTGATTGAGGGGGCAAAAAATACACTTTTAGTATTAAATGATGCAGCTCCAGATATTAAACAAGCATTAGTAGTGCTGCCACAACTTCTTGGTACAGACGGAACAGAAAAGAGATATATGATTGTTATGCAAAATGATATTGAGCAAAGAGCAACAGGAGGCTTTTGGACATATCTTTCGACATTTAAATTAAGAAATGCACTACTTAGTTCTGACTTCACATCGTATGGTACATACAACATAGACTTTACCCTAGACGCAATTG
>CAZHJE010000022.1:0-12379 GCA_964532965.1 uncultured Candidatus Saccharibacteria bacterium | reverse complement strand
GCTCAAAATCAGACATTTTGCCAATCTCACCATTCACATTTGTTTCATTTTTTTTCTTCAGTCTTATTCTTTTTTGAACCAAACCCTATATCAGATCTTCTTAAATACTCTGACCCAACATTTGAAGTCATTATTATAATAGTATTCTTAAAATCAACAGTTCTACCTTTACTATCAGTAAGTCTTCCATCTTCCATTATTTGCAATAATGCATTAAAAATATCTGGATGGGCTTTTTCTACCTCGTCTAAAAGTACTATTGAAAACGGCTTTCTCCTAACAATATCTGTTAAATTACCACCACGCTCAAACCCTATGTAACCCGGAGGTGCACCAATTAACTTGCTCACTGTATGCTTTTCCATGTACTCACTCATATCAAGCCTAACTAACATATCCTCATCACCATACAATACTTCTGCCAATGCTTTTGCAGTTTCTGTTTTTCCAATTCCAGTTGGCCCTAAAAACAAGAATGAACCAATTGGTCTTTTAGGGTCTTTAAGACCCGCTCTAGCTCTCCTAATTGCTTCTGATATAGTTTTTACTGCCTTATCCTGCCCAACTATTCTTTCATGTATTTTTTCTTCTAAATTAAGAAGTTTTTCTTTTTCGGCAACAGATAATCGTTCTAATGGAATTCCTGTTGCACGTGATACTACCTTTAACACATCGTCAGGCGTAACATCCGGTATTTGTTCTAGTTTAGTCTTTGTCCAAATATCAATAAGCTCTGCTTTAACCTTTTCTAATTCTTCAAGTTGCATCTCAAGTTCAGCTTTATTTTTTTCATCTTGTTCTTCTCTTACTTTTTCTTTTAATGTTAATAAATTCTCTTCAACTTGCTTTAAATTCACTGGTTCTTGTACTTGAGATAATCTAACAAGTGCTGAAGCCTCGTCAATTAAATCTATTGCTTTATCAGGCAAAAACCTGTCACTCACATATCTGTCCGACATCTTAACTGCGGTTTTAATTGCATCTTCTGTAATTCTTACTTGATGGTGCTTTTCATACCTTTCCCGCAAACCTTGTATAATAGCTATTGTTTCTTCGGTAGTTGGTTCATTAACCATAATAGGCTGAAATCTTCTTTCAAGTGCGGCATCTTTTTCGATATATTTTCTGTACTCGTCGATTGTTGTTGCACCTACCATTTGCAATTCGCCTCGAGATAGTGCCGGCTTAAGTATGTTTGCTGCATCCATAGATCCTTCAGCAGAACCAGCACCAACAACAGTGTGCAACTCATCAAGAAAAAGAATGATTTGACCCTGAGCTGTAATTACTTCATCTAGGATGTCTTTTAATCTTTTTTCAAACATGCCTCTATGCGAAGTACCTGCAATAACAAGTGCAAGATCAAGTGCAAAAACTCTTTTATTTCTAAGGGGTTCGGGAACATGCCCCGCAACAATCCGTTGTGCTAATCCTTCTGCTATGGCAGTTTTTCCTACACCTGGATCGCCAATAAGTACCGGGTTATTTTTTGTTCTTCGTGAAAGTATATGCACAACTCGCTCAATTTCGTCTTTTCGTCCAATTACAGGATCAAGCTTTCCTTTTTTTGCAAGTTCAGTTAAATCTCTACCAAATTTGTCTAATTTTGATGTAGATTCTGTGGCCTCTTTTTGAATTTCGTTGTAGCACACCTCACACAACGCCATATATACAGACCTGCCATCTACGATTCTATTTGCAGATATTACTGCGGGTCTTTGCCCGCATCTGTGACATATTACAGCCATAACAAAATTCTAACATATCTTAGCAGTCATGCAAACAGTTTGATAGCCAAAATATATTAATGTTCCCAAACATCCCCAACAAAAGGATCCGACTTAATAGGAACTTTCGATAAAAACATTTCTCCAGCACGAACCATCTCGCTAGAAAGAACTCTCGCAAAATCGTCTGCTTGATCCTCTCTTACCTCACAAACAATCTCATCATGTACAGTCGAAACTATACCACCATCAATACCTTCTCGTTGCATTTTTTCTTGAACAAAAACGAGGGCGTACTTTATTGCATCTGCATTTGTCCCTTGGATTGGGTGGTTTTTTGCTTGTCTTTCTATTGAAGAGATTTTTCTTCTAAATTCTGGATCAGTTCTTTCTGGTTTATCGTACCATCGCTTTCGACCTGCAGGAGTAGAACTCCATCCATTTCTGACGGCGTCTTTTGCCATTTTATCTAAAAATTCTTTAACACTTGGATAGCTTTTAAAATATCTATTTATTAAATCTTCACTTTCTTCAACAGATATTTCTTTTCCGGTTTCTTGCTTAATTCTACCTATAAGACCAACAGGTCCCATACCGTACATTAAACCAAAGCCAATTGGTTTGGCCATCTGTCTAAGTTCTGGATAAAGTTTTTTAAAGTCTTGTGTGTATTCTTTATCAAACATAAGAGCTGCGGTATAACTATGAATATCTAAACCGTCTTTTAGAGCGGTTATCATTTTTTCATCTCCCGATAAGTCGGCAAGAATTCGCATTTCAAACGAAGAATAATCAGATACAACAAGCTTATATCCTGGAGCAGGGTTAAAACACTCCCTAAAAGGGGCTTCTTCTGAATTTCTTGGTATCTGCTGAATGTTTGGATTTGCACATGCAAATCTTCCTGTGGCTGTACGCATTTGCTGAAATTCTGGGTGTATTCTTTTTGTTTTTTTATTTATTTTCTCAAGAACAGATTCGCCAAATGATGATATTAATTTTTCATACTTCCTATATTCACTAAGTAAATTTACAACAGGATTGCTGCTATATGTTAGTAATATGTTCGTACCAGTGGATGGCATATTGAGTTTAAGCCTGTTATTAAATAAGTCCATTAGTTGTACTTGACTGTTAATGTTAATCGCATCTGCATAATTACCAAATAAATCTAATTTACTCGACGAATAATACGTTCTAACTGCTTCTTGAAAATTGATCGCAATTTCATTTCTTTTATGTTCTAGATTTCTAATTATTCCCTTCCATTTCTCTTTATCTAAAAATATTCCGCGTAGTTCCATTTCGGCTACTACTGTAGTAACCGCAAATTCTAATTTAGCAATATTTAAAAGACCCTCCTTTTGAAGCAATTTATATTGCAATTCAAAAATAGGAAATAAAATTAAGGTGTCTGTACCTGCATATCGTAACTGATCTTTAGTAAATTTAGCGTTTGGAGACATATTTGCAAATGACATCTGAAGCGTTTTGTCGATAACGCCAGCACCAAAATATCTTTCTACAATTTCTTTCATACCAAGTCTTAAGTTTTTACCTGCAGTAAGCACACCTTCGGCAAGTAACGTATCAAAGATATTATTGACACTCACTCCAGTATGAATTTTTAAATATTTATAATCAAATTTGCCATTTTGAAACAATTTAATTACTTTTTTATTCTCCATTATTTCTTTATACAATTGAATTTCTTTAAATTTTACTTTTCTGGCATCAAATAAATAACTAATTTCATCATCTGAAATTTGTACTAAAAGAAGTGTGCCTGTGTATGGTTCAAGAGAATTTGCTTCAACATCTATTGCTATAATAGGTTTGTTTCTTAACTTTTCTAACGCTTTAACAGCCGCATCATTATCTGTTATATATTCGTATTTTGGATTATTTGGATCAAATTTTAAATCTGCCACATTTGCATTATATAGCTAAAACTCTAAATAATTAAGTGATGTGTATTGAGATATTTAACTTTTAAATTTGCTTAAAAATAATTTTTCTACACTTTGCGCGTCTGCTTTACCTTGTGTATGACGCATTACTTGTCCAACTAAAAAGTTTAATGCGTTTGTTTTACCATTTTTGTAAGAAGCAACTATATCCTCATTTTCGGCTATAACTGCGTCCACTATTTGAGAAAGCACATCTTCATCTCCAATTTTTTCCTCCGAGGCAGCTATACTTTTTGTAAAGTCCTCATATGACATATCTCTATATTCCGGCTTATTTAATAGTAATTTTGCTACTTTTTCAGGGTTGTGTTGTTTTACAAAATTATAAAATGTATTTATATAATTTAACCCTGGATATGATGTTAATTGTTCAGCTAAATTCTGCGATAAACCATAAGATGTTCGTAATTCTTCTGCGATCTCATCAGGTGTTTTAGGTAATGAGGATTTTAATTGGTTAAAGTACGCATCATCAAAACGCATTGGCGGAATATCTGGTTCGGGAAAATATCTATAATCAGGAGAGTTCTCTTTACTTCTTTGTGCAACAGTAATGTTTTTCTTTTCATCCCATCCTCTATTTTCTTGTGAAGGTAGCTCGCCATTTCGAAAAAGCTCAACTTGCCTTTCGAATTCATAATTAACTGCTTTTACCATATATCTAAATGAGTTAATATTTTTAACTTCTACTTTGTAATTGGGTAATTCGCCTTTTTCTTCCATTTCTTTTGTTCTAACAGATATATTTGGCTCAATTCTCATTTGGCCTTTTTCCATATCTGCATCACTAATACCCATATACACAACTATGTCTCTAAGTTTTTTTGCAAATGAGGCCGCCTGCTCAGCAGATGTTATCATAGGTTTTGTCACAAGCTCTATAAGAGATGTTCCTGATTTATTGAAATCAATCAATGTTTTGCCATCTTTATGAAACGATTTTGCAGTATCCTCTTCTAAATGAATTCTTTCGAGTTTGACCTTAAAACCATCTGATAACGTCAAATACCCTCCTTCACAAAGAGGCTTTTTATATTGACTAATCTGATAACCTTTTGGTAAATCGGGATAAAAATAGTGTTTTCTATCAAAATGTGACTCATTGTTTAGTTCACAATTAAGTACAAGCCCTAACATTTGCGTTTTTTTGATAGATTCTTCATTTGGTACAGGTAATGCACCAGGTAACCCTAAGCATACAGGACATGTATGTGTATTAGGCTCTGCACCATATATATTACTACTACATCCACAGAACATGCCTTCTGCAGTTTTTACATGCATGTGTACTTCGAGCCCTATAACTAACTTATAATCTGTTTCTTTAGTCATTTTATACAATAACTCCTATCTTACTTAAAGCAACTTTAATATCTTCTATCGCTTTTGTTAACATCGAATACCCAGGCTCATATCCGGCTTCATGAACAAGTGCATTTCGAATTTTATGTGCATTCCATATTTTATTGTATATATCTCTGTCAAATTTATCTTTTGCATTTTTTAGTCTATCCCCCATTGTCTCTCCAGCCACAATATCTTTTAAAGCAGCATCCAATGTTTTATCTGCTGTGATTAACGCCTGCCGTAACTGACTTGGCGACTTGCCTTTGAGTAATATCGAAATATTTTCCCAATCTAATTTAATTTTTTGTATAGTCTCCGCTGACACAGAGTTTCTACCAAATGTCGTTGAAGATGAAAATAGTTTAAATATATCAAACATACTAATTCTCCGTTTTGCCCAAACCCAAACTAGGTAACGTTTTATGATGTACTGAATTCTTTTGATAAGCGTTTGCAATATTTAACATTTTTTGTTCACTAAATTGAGGGGCAATAAATTGGACCCCAACAGGCATATTATCTGAGAAGCCACATGGAATTGAAATAGCAGCAAGTCCCGCAATCGCGCTAGGTTCTTGAAACATATCTATCAATTCACCAAACATCGAAGATGAACTTTCTGCTTCGCCAGTCTTCATTGCAATATTAGGCATCGTTGGTCCGACAATTACATCTACTTTGTCAAAAGCTAAATCAAAATCATTAATTAAAAGTGTTCTAGCTTTTTGCGCTTTTGCATAATACTCATCGTAATAGCCAACCGATAATACATATGCACCAAGTAGCATTCTTTTTTTTGCTTCAAACCCAAAACTACTTCTATCATTGCCATATCTAATACCGTCAAATCTAGCTAAGTTTGATGATACCTCCGCTCTTTGAAGAATAGTATATATTGCAATTGAATATTTTGGATCAAGTAAATCTATTTCTGTAATTGATGCTCCCAGACCCACCATATCATCTATCGCCTTTAGTACTGTACTTCTTACGCCTTCTTCCATTTCTGCTTCAAAATATGATTTTGGTAGCCCAATGTTAATATTTGATAAATCATTAAGTTTTAAATCACTATATAAGTCAATTGCATTTGGCGAAGATGTCGCATCATTCAAATCTTTTCCTGCGATGTTATTTAGTATTAATGAAGCATCATATACAGTTTTTGTTATTGGACCTGGAGAATCTGTGGAAGAGGCCATTGCAATAACACCGTATCGACTTACACGTCCGTATGTAGGTTTAAGGCCTGTAACACCACACCATGACGCGGGCCCTCTTATACTTCCTGCTGTTTCAGAACCAATTGCAAAAATACACATATTAGCTGCTACAGCTGCACTAGAACCTCCAGAAGAACCACCTGGAAGACGTGCCAAATCCCAAGGATTTTTTGTAGTAAAAAAATCTGATGTTTCTGTTGATGAACCATGAGCAAAGGCATCCATATTAGTTTTACCAATAAGTATTGCACCTGCGTTATTTAGCCTACTAGTTACAGTAGATTCATATGGGGGATAAAAGTCTTTTAGTACATTTGAGCTTGCAGTTGTTTTTATGCCTTTTGTGCAAAAGTTATCTTTGCAAGCGTACGGAATGCCAAGCAACGGTTTAGACTCAAAAATAATATCGCCATACTTTTGTATTTCTAAATCTGCTTCTTGTGCCTTTTTTAGTGCGTGTTCTTCGGAAATAGTTGTGAAGGCCTGAATCTCATTATCATATTTCTTTATCTGCAAAAGACATGCGGATACAAGTTCTACACTAGTAAACTTTTTTGCTCTTAAACCCTCTAAGGATTCTTTTAATGTTAAAGTGTTTAAGTCTGCCATTAGTCAAATACTCCATCAGTAACTACTAGGCCGTGTTCAGATCTTTTCGCGAGATCAAGTACTTCTTTTTGATTAAATGTGGTTGTGTTCCCTTTTTCCCTAAATATATTATAAAGTTTAGTTACTTGATACGTTGGAGATATGTTACTGGTATCAAGTTCTGATAAGTTATCAATATGTTTTAAAGTATCCGAGAAATATCGTTTAAAAGTTTCTAGCTCCTCGTCAGTTAAAACTAAATTGCAAAGGTCTGCCATTTTTTTAACATGTTCTATTGTTATACTCATAACACAAAGAATAATATCATATCACATTGTTTCTAGTCTTTTAATTCTATCTTCAATAGGTGGATGTGTATTAAACAAACTAGATAAAAAATTTGCTGAATTTCCTCTTAAAGGATTTGATATATACAAATGTGCAGTAGCTCCGTTTGCGGCTTCAAGTACTTCTCTATCAACACTAAGTTTTTTTAGTGCATTAGCAAGTCCTTGAGGGTATCTTGTAATAAGTGCGGCCGAAGCATCCGCTAAATATTCTCTGTTGCGGCTAACCGCCAGCTTTATTAAAGTAGCAATAATTGGGCTTAAAATAATTAGTACCAACCCAAGAATAAGCATTAAACCACCTAAATCGCTGTTAGAATCACTTTTTCTTTTACTCCCATAAAACATACCACGTGTAAACCAATCTGCTAAGAGTGTTACAGTACCAACCAAGATACTTACAACTGACATAAGCCTAATATCGTAATTGCCAATATGAGATAGTTCGTGAGCAATAACGCCCTCTAGCTCTCGCTTATCTAATTTTGAAACTATTCCTGACGTAAAACACATTGCGGCATGCTTTGGATCTCTACCAGTTGCAAAAGCATTCATAGCTGTATCATTTATTATATACAGTTTGGGTTTAGGAAGACCAGAAGCAATACACATGTTATCTACAAGATCATGTAAATAATCGTTCTCTTGGGGTGTTACCTCTTTTGCCCCAGAAATTGCAAGCACTAATTTATCTGAGTTGTAATAACTAAAAAAAGAAGATAGTCCCGAAAATATCAGTGCTAAAGGTACGAATGCTCTGCCGTCACCCGAAAACATTTCTCCAAAAATATAACCAATAAGTGATATCACTATTATAAAAACTACTATGATATATATAGTTTCTCTTTTATTCTCATTGATATGTGTATATATGTTTTGCATTATTTATATTTTATTTCTTCAGAGTAACTTTTTCAAATTTTTTTGAGAAAGAGTGATCCCAATAAGTACAAATAATATAAACCACATAGAGATTGATGTAATGTTTGTTAACCCTCTAAGTAAAAATAAGACTATCACATGAAAATAATATTGAGAAACATACCAAGCATCAATTAATATGCAATAAATAAAAATAATAAAACCTAATAATCCAAGTACTCCTGAATATAAAAAGACATCTAGTATGAGATTATGTGTGCTATCAACAATAATATTGTCAAATTTTGGATCATGTTTAGTTATGGTGTAGTAAGCAACATCTATATTACCCACGCCATAGCCGGTATAAAATCTTGTAGAAATAGCCTGCAGGGCTATAGCCCATATTTTAACTCTAAACTCGTTTTTCAGTTCTTTGGGCGATAAAAAGATAGACATTCTTTGCAGTTGATAGTATCCATTTTTTTGAAAAGTATCATGTATATCAGAAAAGCTTCCGGATAATATCATTAGCGTTAAGACAAAAGTTGCTGCAAAAACCAGTATTTTATCATTTTTTGATAGCTTATTTTTAAAATAAAGAAATAATAAATACAGTATCGATAAAATTATTGCTGACTTAGAAAAAGATAATACTAGAGCAAGAGCTATTGCTATAACATAAGTATAAATAAATTTATTAGATAGTGTGTTTTTTACTTTAATAAATATAGGAATACTTAATAATAAGTACCCAGCAAGAAAATTAGGCTGCCCAAATGTCCCTACTGCTCGTTGATCGTATAAGGTTGTTTGGTTTTTTATTATGTACGATACAAATGCAAAATGCAGTATTGCTATAATGGCAACAATTACACTTGATCTGACAAATGCATTTTCAACTTTACTTTGCAAGAAAGTATTTTCTGAACATAAAACATAAAGCACAAAAGCAAGTAAAAGCAATGCAATAAAAGTTAAAATACCATCAGTTCTATATACTGTACCAAAAATACTCCGGCTAAACGATGCACCTAGTATAGAGGCGGTTATCAGGGCACTTAAAAAGAATAGATAGCTTTTTGTGAAAGTAGCTTTTAAATACAAAGTAATATGATTTTTTTTAGTTAGGATGGGCATTAAGAGAAGTATAAGCAAGCTTAAAATACTATATAGAAAATATGTTTTAGGATGTTCAAAAAACTCCACCCCCACTGGAAAAAACACAAGTGGCATCAAATAAATTGATGCCACAAGTATTTTTTCATTCAATAGTAGTTTGTTCGAAAGCATAGGTAAGTTATTTAGCGGGTACACTTCCTATAAAGTCTACTACATAAATTGCGCTTTCGTTAATAAGTCTAACAGGTCTTTGTGGAACAAAGGTATAACCAAACTTATATGGTGTTAATCTATATATACCTGATACGTTTATAGGCATTGTATATTTTCCATATGCGTTTGTTCTTACACCACCAACAATGATCCATGCGCCTTCTCCTACATACTTTTCTAGTGTCATCATTATATCTCTTCTTTGGATATCTCCTCTAACTGTACCTTTTAAAGTTGCGCTTATTGGAGCATTTAACTCGTATTGTTGTAATACTGCCTCTGGATTTGTTATATCTTCTTGTGCAACAGCACCTTTAACAAATACTGTCACAAGCAATACTGTAACTATAGATATTAATAGTGTTTTTATTTTTGACATTAGTACACCTCCTTTAAACAGCAAATTTATTATAAGCTTGGGGATTGTAACATACAGTAAGAGAATCTACAAGCTATAGGGTATGTTGTTTACTATCTTGGGCTAAAGCCTCGCACCCAACCTCTAGAGATAGTTGTTTTTAGCTGCGTGATTTTGAGTTAAAGTCTACTTTTACTGGCTCTTTATCTTCTTCGGCTATTTCAAAAAACTCTTCTTTTGTAAAACCAAACATTTTAGAAATAAAATTTGAAGGAAATACAGCAATACTCTCATTATATTGTCTAACTATATTGTTATAAAACTGCCTCGCATATGAAATTTTATCTTCTGTATCAGACAATTCTCTTTGCAAATTAACAAAGCCTTCTTGTGCTTTTAAATCTGGATAGGCTTCTGCTAATGCAAATAAACTTTTTAATGCTCCTGTAAGCATGTTATCGGCGTCACTGGCTTCTTTCGCGTTTGTAGCACTTATTAACGCTTCACGCGCTTTTGTTACATTAGCAAATACATCTTTTTCATGATCCACATAACCTTTTACTGTCTCTATAAGATTTGGAATTAAATCTGTTCTTCGTTTTAACTGCACGTCTATCTGGCTCCATGCTTCTGTTATGCGTATTTTTAGTCGTGATAGTGTATTAAATACACTAATAAAATACATAGCGACAATAAGTACTATAAGTATTAACACTAATGCTAAATTCATAAAATCTCCTATTTTTTAATTCTATATTTATTTAATACTACTTGTTCAAATTCTTTAAGAGGAAGCGTATTAACTATATTTTTAGTTTCAGCCCATCCTCTTCTGGCAACATTTACACCAAACTCCATATAATTTAAACTTTCAGTCGAGTGTGCATCTGTTGATATTATTAATTTTACACCTTTTTTGATAGCTTCGTAAACTAAGTCATCTGTTAAATCTAATCTTTGTGGCTGGGAATTAATTTCTATAATTTTGTTATATTTAACAGCGGCATCAAAAACTGCATTCCAATCTACCTCGCAAGCCTCTCTTTGATTTATTAATCTACCAGACGGGTGGCCAAGAATAGAGACATATGGATTTTTTAAAGCAGTAACTAGCCTATGTGTTATTTCGTCTTTTGACTGATTAAAAGATGTATGAATAGAAGCAACTACATAATCTAACTTTGCAAGAACTTCGTTGGGTAACGCTAAGTCAGCGTTGTTTAAGATATTTACTTCGTAACCGAAAAATAAGCTAAAGTCCTTATATGAATACGATAGTAGTTCGATATCTTTCTTCTGAGTATCGATTATGTTCATCACAGCTCTATAGCCTCTTGATGTAATACTTGGTGAATGATCTGAGATACCATAATACTCATAACCATACTTACTTGCAGCTTCAACCATTTCTTTTAGTGTATTTGTACCATCTGAAAAGTCTGTATGTGTGTGAAAATCTCCTTTTATATCTTTAAGTGTTACTAATTTTGGTAATTTATTGTTTTTAGCATAGTCAATTTCGGCTTTACCCTGCCGTAATTCAGGCTCAATATATGGTAGCCCTATTCTATTGTAAAACTGCTTTTCTGATTTAATGTTTTCTAACTTATCATCTACTTTAATTCCATACTCAGATAGCGAAAAACCCATTTCTAAAGCATAAGTTCTTAAAAGCACATTGTGCTGCTTAGATCCTGTAAAGTATTGAATCATAGAACCGTATGCTGCAGGATCACTAACTCTAACATCTACCTGCACATCGTTATTTAACACTACTGTTGCTTTTTTATCCCCACTTGACAAAATGTCTTCTATTTCTGAAAATTTTAAAAAATGCGCGAGTACCTCTGCGGGGTTTCTTGTTGATATAGCAATATCTAAATCACCTACAGTTGCTTCTTTTCTGCGGATAGAACCAAGTGCAACTGCATCAATAACAAACTCAGACTGTTTAATAAACGTAATTACTCTCTCTGATACTTCTTTTGCGTAGGTAAAGAGCATTCTTTGCTTTTCTCGTTTATGAATTTTTTGCTCTTCTAAAGCTTTTAAGATATCTAACTCAGACTTTTCGCCAAAACCTTCTAGAGACCTAATTTTACCCTCTGTAGCTACCTTTTTTAACTGCTCATATGCAGTTTCTCTGTTAGTTAATTTAAAGGCTAGTGCTAACTTAAAAGCTTTTTTTGCGCCAATACCACGAACTCCGATTAACGCAAACATGCCGGCGGGTAAGTCTTTTTTTACAGCTTCAAAGTCTTTAACCTTACCTTTTGTGAATAAATCATTCAAATGTTGTGCTAAAGTTGCTCCAACACCAGGTATTTCGGCTAACCTATTGTTTTGCCAATAATCGTATACACTCAGAGTAATGTTATCAATTGAGGCTATTGCATTTTGATAGGCTCTTATTCTAAATTTATTGACTTCTTTTACTTCCATAGCAGCTAAAACTTCTTTTAAAATTGCTACTATTTCTGCATTGGAGTATTTAAAAGTTTTTTCTTCCATAATAATAATCTTATCATTTTTTGTTTTAATTGACGTTAAAAATACAATTTGATACTATCAATCAAAGTTATCAATCATTTGGGGCCATAGCTCAGTTGGTTAGAGCGCTGCC
>CAZHJE010000021.1:0-12445 GCA_964532965.1 uncultured Candidatus Saccharibacteria bacterium | reverse complement strand
CTGCCATATGTACCAGACACATCTCCACCAAAGTTAGTTGCTGTTGTTAAATCGTTTGATGCATTTGTATCCCAGCTTGATGTGTTTTGCTGTTCTATAGTGTTTGTACTTGTATTTAAAGATAGTACATTATTTGCAGTGCCTGTTGCTACCGAATCAAGTCTTACATTTCCGGTAAATCTACCGGTGCCTGTTACATCTAATTTATATGACGGTGTAGTAGTACCTATACCTATTTGCCCACTAGACTCATTAAGAAAAAGTAATTCTGTGGCAGCATCGTTATATATTCTTAGGTCTCCTTCGGTTGCATTAAGTTCAATATTGCTATTGCCTTCATAAGCGCTTTGTAACGTTTGTAACCCACCAATGTTTATCCAAGTAGACCCATCAAATGCTTTTAATGTGTTGGCAGAGCTATCCCATGCAATATACCCTTCACCACTTGAGATGTTTGTAAAAGACGAGTTTTGAGGTAGTTTAAGTCCCTGCACTGCAGTGTCATTATGTATAATATTTGATAAATCTAGTAAATTACCATCAGCAATAGTTATCACACTCCCATTGTTTGAGATATTGCTTGTTGAAACCCATTCTGTACCATTATGATAAAGTGTCTGGGAGGATGTTGCTGCAGGTAATGCTCTTCCAGATGTTAAACTTGCGCCCGCCCAATATAAATCGCCAGATTCATTATATAATTTGTCCGTAGCAGTTACTGGAGCTGTTATTTGTTCTAGCAGTATTGCGCCATTTATATCTAGGGATTCATTAGGGGAGTTTGTACCGATCCCAAGCCTGTTATTTGTGTTATCCCAGTATAAATTTGTTGTATTTTGCGTAAAATTAGTACCGTTTCCAAAGACTATGCCTCCTGCCGTTGCAGTTGCGTTATCCAGTAGATTTAGTTCTGTATCTGTTGCGGTAGTACTGCCTGCATTATTAAGTTGTGCGGCTGTAGCTGTAACTTCTGTGCCATCAATGCTCCATGTTCCAGAAAAGTCGAAGTCACCGCTAAATTCAAGGGAGCTTGCTAGTTTATCTGCAGTTACAGCCCCATTGTTAATTGTTACCGATGTAAGTCCATTTGTACTATCAGAGGTGACATCGCCAGCAATTTCTATTGTTTTTTCTAAAGTAGTTTTTGTTGTTTCGTCTATTGATGTCAGCCCTAAAATATTTTGGGTTTGAATTTGTGTTGCAGTTAGATTTTCAGTGTTTACTTCCTCACTTTCAATTACACCTGATATATTTGCGTCTCCTCCAATAGTTACATCTTGTGTAATATCCAGTGTAGTTTCAAAAGTGGATGCTTTTTTAAAAATTGTTGGAACATTTACATTAAATACATAATTAGATATTTTGTCAGTTGCTGCCAGCACATCGCCCACGCCTTTTTCTAAATTATTTAATCGACTATCTGATATTTCATTATTATTTTTATCTGTGCTTAATATCGGTTTTGTAAAAGATTGTTTACTAGAAAAATTATCCTGTGGTTGTAAAGTTGTTAAAAAAACAGATATAACCATATATATTGCCATGTATGAAACTATGTGCATGAGTTTCTTACTACGCTTTTTTAGTTTTGGATTAAAGGTTAATATCTGATGCCCATTAATGTTATTTATTTTAGGTTGTTTAGTGTCTATTTTTTTTTGCTTAATTTTAAGATCCTCTTGTAGTTTAAGAACATCCTGAAACAAAAAGCATCTGTATCCGTTTTTGTCTCTGTGCGATGTAATTAAACCATCCCTCTCTAGTCTTCGTAGTGTCGAGTGGGATACTTTGAGTATCTTTGCAGCAGCCGATACATAGATTGTATTTTTATTTGTATTAGGCAGGTCTACCATATCTTTTTATTTAAGCAAATAATAAGCTTACATAATAATATTTGTTTTCTATAATAGTGTCAATCACATTTCATAATGTATTTGACTGCGCACGTTTAAAATTGTAATCTCAATATGTATGGATTTTCTGCCCAAAATGCAAATTTTTAATATCAAAGCAAGCCCGATTTTTGTATTTATTTTGTCATTGTTTTTCATTCATAACGTGTTCGCTGCGCAGGTATCTATCTCGGTTGATGTAGCAGGTGTATCAATCTTACCCGGTAGCATAATAAGTTTAAAGAATGGGCATTTTCTTCCTAGTTTTACAGAGTATGATGATACTGTATATGGTGTGACAGTAAGTGACCCTGCATTATCTCTTGAGGACTTGTCATTAACAAAGTTTTATTATGTAGATACCTCTGGGGAGGTAGATGTTAGGGTTAGCGGTATAAATGGTCCGATAAAGGAAGGTGATTTTATAACAACTTCTAGAATCCCTGGTGTTGGGCAACGCGCTGATGTTAGCGGTTATGTGCTTGGTGTAGCTTTAGCAAACTTTGAGCCACAGCAATCTTCAGAAATTGGTGTTATACCAGTTTATTTAAACATATCGTCAGTTATTTTAGAAGACACATTAAATAATAATTTGGTCGAATTATTTAGAAATGGGTTTAAAGTTCCGTTTTTGACTCCTCTTACATCACTTAGATATATTTTAGCAGCATTAGTTTCGGTAATAGCGTTTTTTATAGGGTTCACATCTTTCGGTCGTTTGTCATCTAATAGTATAGAGGCGTTGGGTAGGAATCCTTTGGCTTCTAAAATAATTAAATCAGCAATTTTACTTAACTTTGTATTTACTTTAGGTGTTGTTGCTATCGGGTTAACTATATCGTACTTGATATTAACAATGTAAAAATATGATAAATGAGTTAGATATTACATTTTTAATACTTATTTCTTTAAATATTATTGTTATATTATTGTTAGGCTTGTCTTTATATTTTATTTTTAGACTCAATAAAAAAAGATTAGAGGAACAACGATTATTATTTACATCAAATGCATACAAAAAAGCATTTGAATTGTTGTCCATGGCCCAGGAGGAGTCAAAAAAAATAATAAGCGCCTCTAATAGTAAGGCATTAGAGCTAATAGATGGTCTCAAGACAACTACCGATGAGGAAACCAATGTCATACACCAAGAATTAGAATCTTTAATAAAAGCACAGCTATCTAGAATAGATGAAACCGTGCATATGTATGAAAAAGAATACGAAAATCTTGTAAAAAATGCGTCAAGTAAGGCTGGATTGTTGGTTAGCGAAACAAGCGATAGAATGGTCTCGATAGCAAAAAACGAAATATCAAATTTTGAGAATGCGCTTAAGATTTCGACACTAAATTCTCAAGATGAAGTAAATTCAAAAATTCAAAAGGAATATGAAAAATTGGAATTAGAATTGAATCGATATAAGATAGAAAAAAAGAAGGAGATTGAGATTAATATATTTAATGTTGTGGTAGGTGTTTTCTCTGACATATTTAAAATGGGAATAAGTACGCAAGAACATGAAAGGCTGATACGCGTATCTTTAGAAGAGGGTTTAAAAGAAAGAAATATATTTAATGCACGCACTTGACAATATTAAGACAAAAAAACAGCTACTATATTTACAAGTGCTTCTTGAGCAAGTGTTGGTTGCGTCTTCTGAAGATCATAGGCTTTTTAAATTGAAAATCTTAGATGTGTTTAATATTTCGCTTCCCGAAAAGTTAAATTCTTTGCAGGCTAGGGAATATATTAATAATCTTTTAAGTTTAATAGCTAGCATTAGTATTATCACGTTACATTTACCAATAGAGCCTAGAGACAAGTTCATAGATGAGTTACATACTTTGTGTAGTATGTATGTTTCTAGTAAATTTGTACTAGAGTTTATTATTAATCCAGAGATCCTTGGGGGATTAATTATAAGCTATGAGGGGTTGTATTTAGATTTAACTGTTAAAAGAAAGTTACAAAATATAGATATAGCTACATATGTACCAAAAATTTGATCATTTAATAGAAAACAGTACCGAAATAGGTGAAGTAATATCTACAAACTCTTATGTAGTAAATGTTTCAGGCATTCCAACTGCCCATTGTGGTGAGATGGTTGTGTTTGAAGACAACTCAGTTGGCCAAATAATGTCTGTACATGTAGACTATGTTAAAGTTTTGTTGTTTAGTCATAGTACCCCACAAATCTCTTCAAAAGTACTACGCACAAACAAAGACATGTCAATAACTGTTAATGATACTATGCTTGGTCTAATTGTAAATTCTTTTGGAGAATCCCTATTTGCTGATAAACCTGTGTCTTTAGATGGCAATACTTACTCGATACATAGTAATAACATTAGATTAATGGAACGAAAGAAAATAAAAGATTCCTTTATAACAGGTGTGGCATCGGTCGATCTCGTACTGCCTATGGGCAAGGGGCAACGACAATTATTGATTGGAGATCGAAAAACGGGTAAAACTGCTTTTTCTTTACAACTAATAAAAGGTCAGTCTGTTCAGGACAATATATGTATATATGTCTTAATAGGTAAAAAAAGAAGTGACATACAACACGTTTATGATTATTTACTTAAAAATAATCTGGTAAAAAAAACCATCATAGTTGCAGAAGCTGCTGATTCTCCAGCAGGGTGCGTGTACTTGGCCCCTTATACAGGTATGGCAATTGCAGAGCATTTCAAATCGCTTGGCCGCGATGTTGTTATAATATTGGATGATTTATCCACACACGCACATTTTTATCGTGAAATATCATTATTGGCTGATAAACTACCTGGAAGGAATTCGTACCCGGGTGATATCTTTTATATCCATTCTCGTTTATTGGAACGGGCTGGAAATTTTGAAACAGGAAGCATAACATGTTTTCCCATAGTAACTACGACAGAGGGAGATCTTTCTGGCTATATTCAAACTAATGTTATGTCTATGACAGACGGTCACTTATTTTTTGATTCTGATTTGTTTTATTCGGGAAACAGACCTGCAATTAATCATACTTTGTCTGTAACTCGTGTTGGTAGGCAGACACAGACTCCTCTGCGTTGGTCAATAAATAGGGAGTTAAATAGTTTTATATCATTATATAAAAGGACACAAAAATTCGTGCATTTTGGAGCTGAGCTAAATGAAGGAATAAAGGCGACTTTGGATACCGGTACTAAGCTTAATTTGCTATTTACTCAAAGTTCAAACAGCACGTTACCGATCAATTTGCAAATATGTATATTCTGTATTTTATGGTCTGGTGTATGGAATAGTGTGTCTCACGATGAAACATCTAGTAGTATTGAGAAGATTATTAACACATATGGTTCTAGTAGTAAATTTAGAAATACTTTTGATAGCATGATTGAAAATGCGAACGATTTTAATGGTTTATTGAGGAAATTTATGCAGGAATATCAAAGTATACAAGAGGAGATACAATGGCATGATAAATAGCCTAGAAATTTCGAACCTACACTCATTAATGGATGTTGTAAATGCTTATGAAGAAATTGCTTCTATTCGAATGCGCAGAGTAAAAAGATCAGTTTTGGAAATGAGAGTATACCTAGAAGGTGTGCATGCGATTTTTGAGCAAGTAAAGTCATCTTATAAAAGTGATATCCCAAAGAATTACAATACAATAAGAAAAACCAATGGGAAAACCGCCGCCATTTTACTTTCGTCAAACTCTGGTTTATATGGTGCTATAGTGAGTGAGACGTTTGACCTATTTACATCATATTTAAAAATTCATTCTGATGTAGTGCCTGTAATAATTGGTAAGGTTGGTAAAAGACTTTATTCAAGTTTTATAAATAATGAGGATTTTAAATATTTTACACTCCCTGACAGTGGTTTGCATGAAATGGACATCCGAAAAATTTTTGATGAAATAGTAAAATATGAGGAAATTGTGGTATTTCATGGTAAATTTAAAGATGTACTTTCTCAGGTTCCAACTATGATTTCTATTACAGGCGATGATTTAAAGTCAGGCATGACAAAAAAAAATACTGATAGGTACATTTTTGAGCCTGATCTTTTAAATATACTTTCATATTTTGAAAAACAAATAGTAGCCACTTTATTTGAACAAACTGTTTACGAATCTAATTTAAGTAAGTATGCTTCACGAATGGTAGGTTTAGATGCGGCGAGATATAATATAGATAAACTACTTTTAGATATTGAAAAAAATTATCAAAAATATAGACATAACAAGAATAATAGAAAGCAATTATCAAAAATGCTCGCATATAAATTTATAAAAGGTTCTAATGGAAATAAGTAATTTATCTAATTTAGGAATTATTAAGGAGGTAAGTGATTTTGTAGTTTTAATAAAATTTTTTAATGCCCCAATACCTAAAACCAATAATGTGTTAATTTTAAAGAAAAGTAGCAATACAAAATTTCTTGTTATCAGAACTCTAGAAAATAATTTTGTTTTGTGTATATGTCTTGGTGATACAAAAGAGCTCTCTCGTGGTATGGAAGTAATGTTGTCAGAAGATACTTTGACAACACCTGTTGGTGTTGGATTACTGGGTCGTGTTATCAATGGGTACGGAGAAGTGCTAGATGATAAAGGTCCACTTATAGATATCTCGTATTCTTCATTATATCCTTCTAGAGATGCGTTAGATCTAAATGTAAAAAACCTTGGTATATTAGAAACTGGCATTAAAATTATTGATCTTTTTACACCGATCAGGAAGGGCAGTAAAGTAGGTTTATTTGGAGGTGCCGGTGTCGGAAAAACTATGCTATTAAATGAAATACTCCATAATATTATCAATCTTGATAAAAAAAATACCGTGTCGGTTTTTGCTGGCGTAGGCGAACGCATTAGGGAGGGTCATGAAATATATGAAGAATTAGATCGTACTGGAGTGCTATCTAATGTCTCTTTAGTATTTGGATCTATGGCAGAAGTACCGTCTTTGCGATTTTTAACAGGGTATGCATCTGTGGCTATAGCTGAGTACTTTAGAGACAAACTTAAAAAAAACGTATTATTTTTTATGGATAATGCTTTTAGATTTGCGCAAGCGGGAAACGAGCTTTCGTTATATATGAATAGGTTACCTTCAGAAGACGGATACCAACCCACCCTTTTTAGTGAATTGTCTAGTTTGCATGAAAGGCTATTCTCTAATGATAACGGCTTCATAACAACATTGGAGGCGGTTTATGTACCAGCCGATGATGTTTTTGATTATGCTGTACAGACTATTTATGAATTTTTAGATACTACAGTAGTTTTATCAAGACAGGTTTATAGTGAGGGCTATTATCCGGCTGTCGATATACTCTCATCTTCTTCGGCAACATTAAGCCCCGAATATGTTGGGGATTACCACTATAAAGTAGCGCTAGATGCGCAAAGATTAATTAAACATGCGGAATCATTAGAAAGAATCGTGTCACTTGTGGGTGTATCAGAATTGTCTTATGATGACAGGCTTTTATACAAACGAGCGAAAAAAATTAGAAACTATTTAACCCAAAACTTTTTTACAGCAGAAGACCAAACCGGAAAAAAAGGTGTTTTCGTTCCAATAAAAACAACATTAGCTGATACAGAGGAAATTATTAATGGTAAGTATGATGATATAACAGAAGATAAGTTTCTTTTTATTTCTGGGCTTACAGATATAAAGGAATAGCAATATATGTATCTTAATACAATTATCAGAAGTAGGAGTGAAGAGATATTTAATGGCAAAAACTCTACTGTAACATCGGTAAATGATCTGGGTGAGTTTGACATTCTATATTCACATGCTAATTTTATTTCGATAATCAAAAAATATATCATTATAGATAAGGGCTTACAGACGGAGAGAAGAATTGAAGTGCCAACAACTGGCGTTTTACGTGTATTAAGGGATTATGTCGAGGTCTTTATCTAATCTATTTTAACTTTAATAGCAGGGCTCATTGTACTTGATATAAAACAACTCTTAATGTATCCCTCTAGCTTGACCTTTTGTGGTTTTGCTTGCTTTAATGCTGAAACTATTTCATCAAAGTTTTCGACAAGTTTCTGTGTCTCAAAACTTTTTTTACCTACTACAGTATGTACAATAGGTGCGTTTTGCTCATTTTTAATGTTTATTTTACCCTTTTTTATTTGGTTAACCGTTTTCGCAATATCATCTGTAACTGTACCATTTTTAGGATTTGGCATCATACCCATTGGTCCTAATATTTTTGCAACTTTCGCCAGTTTTGGCATGTTTTTTGGTTCGGAAACTATGATGTCAAAGTCAATTTTGGGTTTTATTTCTCCCGATTCTATTTTAGAAAGATCTGCTTCAGTCAACTCTAAATCTGCGTTAGCGATTTTTCCGCTTGCAAAGACAGCAACTTTAATTGTTTTGCCTGTTCCGTGGGGTAATGTTGTACTTGTTCTTACTAGTTGATCCTGTTTTTTCTCGTCAATGCTAAGGTTAAAATGTGCTTCTATTGTTGAGTCAAATTTGCACTTGCATACTTCTTTTATTAGATCGATTGCTGTTTTGATGTCATATAGTGTATTTTTATCAATTTGTGTTTTAGTAGGCTTCTTTTTTGTCATTGTTCTATTTGCACTCCCATTGATCTAGCAGTTCCAAGAACTACTTTCACTGCTTCATCTAAATTATTTGTATTTAAATCTTGCATTTTAATTTTTGCAATTTCCTCAACTTGTGCTTTTGTAAGCTTTCCTACCTTTTCTTTATTTGGGGTGGCAGAACCTTTTTTTAAATTTAATGCTTTTTTAATAAGTCCAGAAGTTACTGGAGATTTTGTTACAAAAGTAAAAGACCTATCTTCAAACACAGTAATAACTGCTGGTATTACATCATCACCCATAGATGCAGTTCTTGCATTGAATTCTTTACAAAAATCCATTAATGGTACCCCGTGCTGACCAAGCGCTGGCCCTACTGGAGGAGCAGGGGTTGCTTTACCTGCCTGGATATTTAATTTGATATATGTTTTAATCTTTTTACCTTTTTTTGGCTTAACTGTCATAATATACTTATAAAATTTTTACTTGGGCAAAGTCTAATTCTACAGGAGTTTCGCCTCCAAATAAAGACACTAAAACTTTCAATTTGCCTTGTGCTTCGTTTACATCTTCTACTTTGCCTAAAAACTCTGCAAACGGACCGTCAATAATTTTAACAGAATCTCCTACTGCGAATTTAGCTTCGAATTTTGGCTCTTCTGTATTCATAAATTTAACTAATGCATCTACTTCTTTTTGTGGTAGTGGTGTTGGATTTGCCCCCGTTCCAACAAAGCCTGTTACACCGCGGGTAGACCTAACAAGATGCCAAGTATCATCGTTTACAATCATTTGAACTAATATGTATCCTGGGAACAATCTTTCATCAACTTTGCGTTTTTTACCTTCTGATACTACTATCTTTTGTTGGTGCGGTATTAATATTTTAATGAACTTGTCTAAATATCCCAATGCCTCAACTCTTTGCTTGATTAGTGACGCAACACGCGTTTCATGCCCTGAATACGTGTGTACAACATACCATTTTGCGTTCTCCACAGGCAGTGTAGAAATTACTACAACCCCAGAGTCGTTTACATCTATATTGTCTGTCCCTGTATTTTCTATGTTAATATTGTCGCTATCCATATAAATTTAATTATAAAATGATACCTAATAAATGGGTAAAAGCATAATCTACCCCTGAAACAAATAAACCAACAAGTAAGCTAACACCAATAACATATCCAGTCAAGCGAATTGTATCTTGTCTATTTGGCCATGTTACCTTTTCAAATTCAGAATAGGCCTCTTTTACTAATTTTATCATCGCGTGTGTATTTTATCATAATGCTATAATAAATCCTATGTTAATATCACAATTATTTGAAAATCCTGCTTTTTTTATAATTCTTGCTATTACACTAGTGTTTTCTATGAGTGTACACGAATTTACACATGCTTTTGTAGCAAACAAGTTAGGTGATGACACACCAAAGAATTTAGGTAGGCTAACTTTAAACCCTAAGGCGCATTTAGATTTAGTAGGAACAATTATGCTTTTATTATTTGGTTTTGGATGGGGTAAGCCAGTACCCGTTAATCCTTATAATCTTAAGTTCCCAAAAAGGGATAGTGCAATAATTTCTTTTGCTGGCCCGTTAGCTAATTTTTTAATAGTTTTGCTTGTTAGATTAGTAATCTTATTATCAGGAAACAACGAGGCGATAGTGTCAATAGGTTCTCTAATTATTCTTTATAACCTCTTTTTAGGCATTTTTAATTTGATTCCCGTTTATCCTCTAGACGGGTTTAAGGTTGTAGCAGGGTTATTGCCATCAACTTTATATATTCAATGGATGCAGTTATCTAAGTACGGTGTGGTATTACTACTAGTTCTTGTCTTTACAGATATTCCTTCGGCAATAATTTTCCCGCTTGTTTCATTTTTTATGCTATTATTACAACTTCCTTTAGGTGTATAACCAACATTTTATTTGTCGTTTCTTAACTTAAAACTACCTGCGTCAGCTGGTAGTAGTTGATAAGCCAATATAGAACATTCGTATGTAATATTTTGTTGTTTTTACGCTATATACGGTAGGTTGACATTTAGTATTAGTGATGTAGTATTAAGATGTAAGTTAAATACTTACTTATCCTGATGTGGACGCTAAAGCTGGAAATCCTAAAAAATTTCTCAGCAATTGCTCGTAAGGGATTGTTCTATTTTATTATAGAATGATTACCACCTTATACTAAACGAGATCTACTTTCAGCGGCACGCCACATTGGGAACGGCCTTATCAATCATTAAATCCGCTTATTGCGGATTTTTTTTGCTTAGTTTGCTATTATTCTTTTGTCATGAAATTATTTGATGGAAATTATTATGCAGTTGAGCTTGATGGCCTAGTTAAAACTAAACTATCTCTGTTACAGCTTAACTCACTTGCATTAAACAAATTGTTAATAATACAAGTGGGGGATAATCCTGAATCTACGAAGTATGTTTCATTAAAAGTTCACTATTGTGATAAATTTAATATACCAATTGAGGTGCTAAATATAGATTCTCATAAATCAAATCTGGAAATCCAAGATATTATTTTAAGAAATATTGCTAGGCTAGACGTGTCGGGCGTAATAATACAATTGCCTCTTCCACGTAAAGATTTGCAGTATATCTTAAATCTAATTCCACGACAAAAAGATTTAGATGTTTTATCTTCTACTTCTAGATCAGCTTGGTTAGAATCTGCTGAACACATGTATCCTCCAATAATACGTGCTGTGGGACTATTTTTATCACAAGTAAGCATAAAAGAAAAAAAAGCAATACTTGTTGGACGTGGGTTTTTAGTGGGGAGTGTTGTAGAGGAGTACTTAAAACACTTGAACTACGAAGTTATGATATACGAGGAGAGGGATAATGTTGCTAAAACAACTCTGGACGCCCCACTTGTCATTCTGGCTACTAATGTGCCAAATTTAATAAAAGGGGATAAAATTGCCAGCAACTCTTGTGTTATTGATTTTGGTTCTTCTATCGTAAATGGAAAAACTGTAGGTAATTTAGATTTAAGTTCTAACCTAGAACATTTGGCTTTGGTATCAAAATCACCGGGCGGAATGGGACCGTTAGTTATTAGATATCTTATTTTAAACCATCTCGAAAGGCTATACCTCTAGTAGTTCGGGTCTATTCATTCTTGGTTTATTTAAAATTTGTTCTAGTTCTTTAAATTTTTCGATAATAATGTCTTTTGATATTCCTTCAACATTGAGTCTAACTAGATCTTGTGTATTTGACTTGCGAATATTAAGTCTCCAAGAAGGGTGCTCGATACTAAGCCCGTCTACTTCAGTTACTTTATAATTTTCTTTAATGGTTTTTGCAAAATATTTTTTAATAGTTTCTTTAAGAGTATCAAAATCACTTATTTCATAGTTTACCTCACCTAAAGTAGGATAGTGTTCATACATATAGTCTATTTGTTGTACAAAATCTATTCCTTCGGCAAGCATTTTAAATATTAAAGCTATTGTTACCATTCCAGAGTCAGAAAAGTAGAAGTCTTTATAGTAACAGTGTCCGCTAAGTTCCGCCCCAAATACAGCATTTTCTTGTTTTAGTGCTTGTTTAAAATATGACCTTCCATCTCTACTTTCTATAGGAATACCCCCAGCATTAAGTATTTCTTTTACCATTGGCCATATAACTCGTGTATCATGGATTATTTTTTTATTGTCGCTATTTTTTAATAAGTATTTAGCAAGTATTGCACCAAGATACGCACCATTTGCATGTCTACCTTTTTTATCTATAAAAAAGACTCTATCTGCATCTCCATCAATTGATATCCCAAAGTCAAAACCTTCATTCTTAACTCTATTTTTAAGCTCTAACACGTTTTCTTCGATACTAGGGTCAGCGTTATGATTTGGAAAGTTCCCATCTGGTTTAAAATACATTTTTTCTACTGTTATATCTAACTCTCCAAATACCTTGTTATATATTTCACCACCAATGCCGTTTCCTGC
>CAZHJE010000020.1:0-12837 GCA_964532965.1 uncultured Candidatus Saccharibacteria bacterium | reverse complement strand
ATTATAAAAAGAATACAAGAAATACCCCAAAACTAATTGTTTCTTTATCAAATATTTGTTACGATTTTAATATGTCGGATTTAGTTACTAAAAAAATAGAACTTGGTACTTCAAGAGAATGGACACAGCAAGAACTTGAGGCTCTTGATACCCGGTTATCCCCACAGGCAAGAGGTGCCTTTACAGAAAACTTTACGCCCGATGAGTTTTCACGTTTACCTATGAAACAAGTGCTTGATCTAGCATCACGCTTTGAGTATTTGAACGAGGGGTTCAGCGCTGAAGAAATAACAAGCATTGTTCAGGAAGAGCTTGCGCATTATCAATTATTGAGATTGCAGGTGGCACGAGAAAAAGTAGCATCAAAAAACCCTCAATTACTAGATGCTTTTGATGAGGTATTAGCTAAATTTGGTGGTGAAAATTTATTATTCGCAATATCTGGTGATGAAGAGGCAATTCAGCTTTTACAAATAGAATTTGGTGAAAATGCTGCGAATTTTTCTGATGCAATTCGTTCCTTATCTACAGTTGACGAAGACTATTTTAGTGCTAACCCTCATCTAGAGGCACTAAGGGCTAGTGACGATGAAATCACAGCCGAACTTGCTATGGAGTCCACTAGGAACGAAATCATAGCTGTGTTAGAGCAATTACTTACTGAAATAATTAACACTTTTAAAGGACTAAAGTCCACACAAATTATAGAGATTGTGGGAGCACTATTACAAAAGATTAGAATTAAAGAGGCCCTAACGGCAGTAGACAAACGCATTTTGTCGTTGTATATAAAACAGCCTATCCCAAATGTTATTTGAGAATCTATTGCAAATCAATTATAAATCAATTTCTTGCTTAACAATTGCATTTAATATCTCATTTTCAATACGTAACCCCAATATCTCTTGATGATACATATTTTTTGCGTAATTGTAGCCAGAGTAAAACCCAATAAATGGAAGTGCAGTAAAAAGTACTAAAGCACATAATTTGCTAAATTTTGTAACAGTGGTTAGATACTTTGGTAACAACATATTTAAATTATACCGTAAATCATAAATTAGTTGATAGTATTGTGGGCATTTACCTTTTTAGTAAAACGTATTACCATTAAATTAAATTATGAAAAAGACATAATGTATGAACTGCTCAATAAATTTTAAGAAAAAAAGTGTATCTTTTGTTTTGGTTTTGTTTTTGTCTTTATTTTTTTCATTTTTAAATACTAGTACGATACATGCCGCTACTTTTACTCCCGGACTGTCAAAAAGAACGGCACCTGGTCCTTTTACCGCGGCACCTATAGTTCAAGGAGATGCAACAGATACATATGGGCTCTCTGACGATGTTTTATCTGTGTCTCGTGGTACGCAAGTGAGTGGAAATTTTTACGATATTGCAGATATGAATCAAGGCAGTGTTGTACTATGGTGGACACCCGAGTATGGATCATCTGACTTATCTGGGTTAGGAAAACATTATCTTTGGACGTTAAGTTCGACATACTTGCTTAGTTATGACTATGCAAATGATAGATTCATATTGACTATTGGCAATAGATCCTTTCAAGCTTCCGAAACTATAACAGCGGGAACGACATATAATATAGTTGCAAGATGGGATGTTGATAATACTTTAAATGGAACAAACTATGCAAGTTTAACCATCAACGATGATAGTACGCCCTCATTTGGTATCACAACCGCACCCACAGTAGGAGCTCCTGCAGCAAATACTTCTATAGGTAGCTTGGGTAGCAATAATGCTTCGTCTGGAATAGTAGAAGGTTTAACAATATATCGCCGAGTACTTTATGATGGTAATACGGGTATAAATGTTGGTAATGGAGATGAAGTAAATTTGATATATAACAGCGGTAGTGGCACAGATCCCACAGAAATTACAGGTTCTTGGGATGTTGTCTTATCAATACCTACAAACTCAACTACGGGGGCACTTACTACAAGCACTGGGGAAGCCTGGAGTCATCCGCATAGGTCTAACCTTACCTATGTGAGTACAACAAATACTGGCGGGCTCATGTTAGCTGGCACAGCGACAACTGATGGGTGGAGCAGTAGTTTGACAATGAGTGCACTAGCTACAAGTGAAAAAATATTTTCTGGGGGCTATAAATATACAAGTACGGGTGCGAATCAGTTTATGTCTCATGATCTAAGTGTGACAAGTGGTAACGAATATGTTTTACGAGCATTAGGGCATAGTGATGGAACATGTGATCCTCAAGTAAAAATTACCCAATCTGATGGAAGCACTGTAGTCACGAGTCTTGATGGTAGTACCGGTTCTACTAAAGCAGCGCCGGATGTATATATATTTACTTGGGAAGCACCGGCAACAGAAACAGAAAAAATACAACTATTAAACACCGCCGCGTCAGGAACGTGTTATTGGCATTATGTAGAGGTTTTAACAAACGAAGTTCCTAATTCATCGTTTGAAAGTTTTCAGGGAGGCGATCCTAATATACCGACAGATTGGACAAATGTGACATTAGTTTCTGGTGAAGGAATCGAAGAAACAACAATATACCACAGTGGAGGAACATCTTTTAAAATCGACAGTACAAACTGGAACGCACGTATTAATAAAATACAAATATTTGTATCTTCAGGTGAATTTTACTCCGTTGGAGCATATACTAGGCATGACACTGGCGGTACAGAAATTGCCGAACAATTTGCAGTTTTTAACTTGGCGCCACAAACAGATTCTTCTGGGTCGGTTATTTTAACGCCATCAAGTGAGAATGCGTTTGAATATTTAAAAAGTGTTGGCAGAGTAACTGGATCAGAACTTCAAATTCAATTAAGGCATGGATACACTGATGGTATATCATATTTTGATGATGTTTATGCATATCAATTGTCTGATGTTACAGTTACTGCTACACCTGCTTCTGAAGCAAATAGCACAGAAAATTCTGATGAAATCCGTGTGGACGGTAAAGATTCATATATCGAAACCGATGCTTCCTCCATATCATCAGGCAGTGGTTTTATATCTTTTGATTACCGCCCCCGCCATTCGGCATCAATAGCATCAAATTTTGCTCAAGATACCGATGAGGATGCGTACATTATTGCCCTATATGGGGATTCAGATGATTATATAAATGTCTATTGGGATAGTGATAATACTGTAAAAATGGAATACTCTATGGGCGGCAGTACAAAAAGTGGTACATGGGATGCTACTGGTGCTATAGTTGCGGGAACTCAATACGCCATTACACTTCAGTATACAGGTGGGGGCACTATGGTATTTAATGTTGGTGGTAATGCAAAAATAACTTTATCGTCAATTCCAGCAAGCTTCGGTACTGAGCCAAGTACTGTCTATTTTGGTTCTGACTCTTCTTCGGTAACTCAAGGTGATGCAACATTTTCTAATATTGTATTTGATAATACCCCTCCAAGCTTAGATTTAGATGTTTTGTCACCTGATCCAAATTCTGATAATACACCAGCACTAACTGGTTCGGCAACAGAGGCTATAGGCGCAGTTTCTAGTGTTGCTTACCAAATGGATGGTACAGGTGGTGTTTGGACACTATGCACAGCAGATGACGGAGATTTTGATGAAGCAACCGAAGCTTTTACTTGTAGTGTGTCTGCATCTTTGTCAGATGGATCACATACAATTTATGTGCGGGCATCAGATTCAAATGGTAACACAACGGATAGTGTTGATTACGCTACAGATACATTTACAATAGACGCAACTGCACCGACCATATCTGTAACACCGGTATCACCAGATCCAACTACTGACACAACACCAACATTAACGGGTACTGCAACAGATGCTACAACAGCGTTAACAGCTATACAATATCAAGTAGACTCTATAGCAGGTAGCTGGTCAGCTTGTACAGCTGATGACGGCGCAATAGACGAACTAAGTGAAGCATTTACGTGTTCTATAGGCATTTTAACAAATGGCACACACACTGTTTATATTAGAGCAACAGATAGTGCCACAAACACTACCGCATCTGGTAATTATGGCACTGATACATTTGTTGTCGACGCTACATCTCCGACAATTTCATTAACAGCAATTTCACCAGATCCATCAACAGATACGACACCAACCTTAGTTGGTATTGCAACAGACGCTACAGGAACAGTGGTGGATGTAGAGTATCAGATAGATGCTACATCTGGCAGTTGGACTAATTGTGCCGCCGATGATAGTAGCTTCAACGAGGCAACCGAAGACTTTACATGTCAATTTGAAGCATTGTCTGATGGTGATCATACAGTGTATGTGCGGGCAATAGATAATGCAGACAATATATCAAGTAATGCTTCGGATACCTTCACAATTGACACAACAAGAGCAGAAAAAGGCGATTTAGATTATCCAGAAGAAGATAGTTACATTAATGAGGTAAGACCAACATTTAAATGGAAAGCATTTTCTGACGATAACAGCGGTTTACTTGAATATGAATTAAAAATAACACACGAAGATGGTACCGGATTTACAATTGGCTCAATACCAACATCTGGAACCAATACACTAACCAAAGATAAGTATACATTAAAGTTTCAAGGGTTTGATGATGACGCATCGAGTAACAACTATTTAAATTTAACCACTAGAGCAAGTTCAAGTTGGGGAAGTAATGAAAACGATGGTAAATTAAAAGATGGTAAAAATACTTGGAAAATTACGGCATATGATAACGCTGGTAATAGTGTATCCTCGTCAAAAACATTTTATGTTGATACCCGTTCTCCAGAAATATCAAATATAAATATAAAATATTTAGATGAAAAAGATGGCTATTTACTAGTTACTACAACCCAACCTAATATAACCGGAAATGTACAAGATAGTTTAGCACTCGATAAAACTATATTTGCTTTTTATAAACAGAATTTCTTTTTCGGAGTAGAGACTTCCAGATCGTTAGTTAGTGCTCAGAGCATTAATATGACTGGTAAAAAAGATACTTCATTTACATTTACATCAGAAAGATTAGAGTATGGGAAGTATATTGTATTAGTAACTGCATATGATAAAGCGGGTAATGAGTCAGAAACCTTTTCGTACAATGTTCAATTGCTTACTGCAGATCAAGCAAAAACCCTTTTACAAGATTTAGATGAAGATCAAAAAGAAGAACTAAGACAAAACCAAACAATATCTATCCCAGAACTAGAAAAAAAAGTTAGATTGAGACGAGAAGTTGAGGCACAAGAATTTAGAACATTGACTCAGGCGATTGCAAATGGAATTAGATTAGGACAAGATACATTAAAAGCCGCATTTATAAAAACCTCTCAATTTGCATTTAAATTATTTGTTAGTACAAAGACAACACTTGCATATAATATAAATTTAGTATTAATAAAGGCTTCAACTGTTGGGCATGATATGTATAATACAATCGCACATACAGCTCCAAAAACGATATCTAACATTTTGTTAAAGGTAGAATACGCTTATGATATTACTAAGTTAAATTTAGCAACTGCACAATCAAGTGTTAAAAACGAAATATCTGAGGCTCAAGTGAGTACACAAGAATCATTGCTGTCTTTTAGACAATTAATTTTAGATACGAATGTTTTGCTAAACAATAAAATAACCGCACAACAGAATAAAACTAAATATGCATTTTCTAATACCTACCGTTCCTCGCCTTTATTAAATAGAATGAGAGATGGAGTTAATATTGCATGGCTATCGCTTCAACAACCGCCATCAAAAGACGATAATACTGTGTTAAATGCGATAAGAAGCACAAAAATAGCAATAGATACATTTAATGCATATATGTTTGATGAAGGCCCAACTAAAATATCAAATGTTACACTAGAGGAGTTTGGTACAGATTATGCTGTAATATCTTGGGAAACAAACCATGTTACAAGAAATAATAAAGTAAACTATGGTGAAACATTAGCATATGGTAATGAAATATGGTCACCAGATGGATCTAAAATACATAAAGTTAAAATCGAAAACTTAAAAAATAATACAAGATACTTTTTTGAAGTTATGAGCCAAAACAAAAACTACGCTTATGATGCATATTATTCATTTACAACTTTTGGAGAGTGATCTATCATTAACAATATATGATGAAAGCTAAGAATACCTATTTAAACATGTTAGTATTTCCCATCATTACAATTGTTACGTTTTTCTTAACTAAGAATTCTGTGACAAAGGGGTTATCGCTTCAGTTAACGCTATTACTTTTACTAATTCTTCTTGGCTATACATTTTTTATAAAAGGTAAAGATAAAGCCAAGGATTATTCAAAAAGCTATATTTATTTATTAACTACATTCTTTTTATTTTTAATTGGTTCTACCGGATGGTCGTTTTCACCATTCTTTTTTGTACTTTATCTGCTTGCTGTGATGATAGCTTTTGTATTTAGTATGAGCATATCTTTAGCATTTGTAGCTGTTTTAGTAATATTATTTTCTTTTAGCATTGGTGAAGTTGATCTGGCGTATGATTTTATGGTTGTCCTATCTTTAGTTACAGTATTACCGCTTAGTTATTTTCTACGCAAAGAATACATTAGATTAAAACAAGCATCAAAAGAAATATTAATACTTGAAGAACAAAAAAAAGCTTATCAAGGTAAAGTCGAAGAAATACTTGCAAATAGGGTGAATAATTTTTCTGTAAATATTAGACAACCAATAAACGATGCAAAACAAATGGCGTATATGATTAAAAAAACAGAAAAAAAATCAGATGTTGATGCAACTGCATCTAAGATTATAGCTACGGCGGACGAAGCTTTACGCTTTTTGAAAGAATTTGAAGAAGATGTTACAGGCAAAAGGCTTTTGTCTAGCCCAAAAAAGTCTTAACTCTTTCGACCAGTTGATCCGGTGTGATATCAGATTTAATAATATAGCTTGTCGCCCCATATTCAATGCCCTGCTGTATAACAGGATCGTGTGCGAGATTGGTCAACATGACTATAGGACCATTTTGTATATCTGCAGGATTATCTTTTAATGCTTTTAAAAATCCAATTCCATCAAGTCTAGGTGTCATAATGTCAAGGAGAATTAGATCATAACCGCCCTTTGATGCTTTAACTAGTCCTTCTTGCCCATCTTGCGCTTGTTCTACATCAAACCCGCTGTCTTCAAGAATTTCAACATATACATCACGAATATATACATCGTCTTCAATAATTAATATTTTTTTCTTATTATTTTCCATATGTATATTCAATATCAGTTATACTTTTGTGTCAATTAGTTGATGTCTAGTTTATACCCTAATCCTCTTTTATTTTTAATGCGCAGACCATAAAATAAAAGTTTCTTATTTAGATTGTTTATATGTTTGTATAGTGTCCAATTTGTTATATCATCTGTATCTTTTGTATATATTTGCTCCATAATATAGTCAACATTTATGTACTTATTTCCATTGCTCTTTAATAAATCAAGTATTTGTTTTTCTGTTAGAGTTAGTTCTTCGACTAACTTTTTCTCTTTTGCAATATATGTTTTGTAGTATTCATAGGGGAGTAGTGCATGTTTGCCTTCAAAGTACAGTCCTAGTTGAGTTAAATACGGTATATATTCACTTGTGTCAAAGCGATCTGTATCTAGTTGTTGAAATATTTCTGCTAGTCTTCTTTTTGAATCATTATCTTGTTTTATAAGCTGATCTACATGAGGGAGCATTTTATTAATCTTATAATTCAATAATATATTTTTAATAAGTCCTGTATGTCCTAAGGCATATTTAAATATTCTATCTTTAATTGCACTCCCCACATTTTCTATTTCAAAATAAGTACACATGCTATTAATCAACTCATCAAACTCATAAATGAAACCATCAAATAATATTCTGTTAAAACCAAGTATTATATTATTTTGTTTAAAATATGGTAAATGACACGATGCCAAAAGCACCACTTTGTTAAAAGTACCTTTTCTTATACTATCGATGTGTTTAAACCATTCTTCATTCCTATCTACTTGATCTATTTTATGTATAACGATTACTACTGATAGTTTCTTTTCTTTTGTATCCGTTTTTGAAAGTATTATTTTTGATACATCCTTATTTTCTATGGAGTTAATTTCATTTGGAAATAGGGTAATTACTATATACCCATTATTTCGCAGTATTTCCGTTAAGTTTCTTAAAAGTGTATGTGTACCTATGCCCGGAATACCACCAACTAATACATTTTCGTTAATAGTAATTCTATCTATAATCTCTTGTCCTTTCTTTCCCAGAATAATCTTTTCCATATGTGTATTATATAGATCAAAAAAGTTCAAGTAAACTTCAAAGAAACTACAAGTAAATTGCAAGTAAAAATCAAGCTATGTGTTTTAATCTTTGTTTTTATGTATACATGATAAAAAATAATATATCAATTAAATTTCCGTATCCTGTATTTTGTAGTTTAGTAGAAAATTCTGAGTACTTTTTAACAAAGAATATATCCTCATATAGATACAATGAAACAAGGCTAAAAACAAGTAAAGTAGTACCTTCATCCTGTATGTGTTGTGGGTTTGCAGTAAGTTCATTACCAAGTAGAATTATTAGTAAATATGGAATAGTATTGTCAAAGAAATGTTGGAATTGTGGTTGTTTAAATACGTTTAATTAGTATATTTGTTGAGTTTAAACTAACTTTTTATACGTTTTGCATGAGCAATAATTCGGCAAACACCGAGGAGCTTGGGGAAGAAATTCAATTGGATTTACAGTGCAAATATATTTTTTATTCTTACTTTTCCGCATTTACATTGTCGTTTGGGCAATATCCAGAGGGTAATGATAAAAGTCTAACTTGCCCTTTGGTACAATCATATTTGTGGTAGCAAAAAAAGTAGATTAGTAAGTTCAGAAACAATTAGACAAATTCATTAGTACGATATACTGGTATTGGTATGAAATTGAGAAAAGTAGCAAATGTTAATAAAAAACCCAGAAGAAATAAAAAGTATAGGTTTCAACTACTCCATGCATGGTTAGTTAGTAGATACAGGCCTACGAGTGTATTAGATGTGGCTGGAGGTAAAGGACTTTTAACCTATCTACTAAAGCAGTCTGGCTGGAACGCTGTAGTAGTTGATCCTGTCTCTGATTTTAGACCTCTAAAGTATAGACAACTAGATACTAAAGTACAGACTAAATTATCAAAGGAAGAGCAACAAAATATTCCACGTATTAAAGCTACATTTAATGAGGATATGGTAAAGGATCTTAATTTGATAATCGGATTGCATGCGCATGGTTGCAATATGAAGATTATTAATGCGTGTAAAAAATATAATAGGGATTTCGTTTTATTACCGTGTTGTGTAGTTGATGAACCCATTGAAAAAATACCTAATGTTAATTGGCTAAATTCTTTAATAGATTATGCTAGTAGTCTAGGTTTTGTTGTAAAAAAAGATACCCTAGATTTTAAAGGACAAAATATATTAATTTATACCGATACCCATTTAAGTAAAATAATATAATTGTAATTTGAGCATCGATAATTCAAAAAAACAGCTAGTCTTTTGGGAAAAGTAATTCAAATATATATTCGGGCATGTTCCAATGCTTTTTATAAAAATATAGTTTGTTTTTCCTGTCTAATTCATTTCGTGCCTCACCAACTGTATCAATTTCAAGATGTATCGCTTTAATATCTGGGGAATGGATTACAGCATACCCTTTTTGTCTTACTCGTCTACATAAATCTTGATCAGCATGATATCGCATTTCTGCATCAAAGCCATTTAGTTCTCTAAAAATACTAGTTCTAATGCAAAAATTTGCTTCAGATACCCAATCGACTTGTTTAGTTTTTGCTTCTCCAAATGAAATGTCTAAGTTATGTGTAATGGTCATATATTTTTCACGCAGTTCATTAATTTTATTTTTATCATGCCAATTGTCCAATGCCCATGTATGGACGATATCTGCTTTAGCATCTCTTACGGGATGCATTTCGAAGCCATAATTCCACCACATTGGTTCTAATTTTTTGGTTAAAATTAATCCTCCAACAACTGCAATCTTTTTATCCATGAAGTTTTTTTGTATCTTTTCAACGATATTTGTTGTTTGAAGAGTCATGTCTACATCTAAAAACATAATTACATCACCAATAAGCTGGGCAAGGATTCTATTTCTATTCCCAGCAGGACCCAAGTTTTCGCTACCTTGTATGAAGCTGACATTAGAAAATGCATTTACAATTTCTTGACTATTGTCTGTAGATTTATCATCAAGCACATAAATGTGCGCAAAGTTTTCTTTAGTGACTTGTGTAAGGAGTTCTTTAAGATTTTGTGCCCCGTTATAATTTGGTATTGCTAATGTTACTTTCATATTGTTATGTGGTAATTGTATCAAATGTTATGTTTTGGTATTATGTGAACATATGAATGGCGGGACAATTTTCGCAAGCACGATAGCAGCAAATGAAGTTAAAAAAAGACGAGAAGAGGAGGAACGCATGAATTATACACAAGAAGATTTAACTGGTTGGGAATTTAAAATATTAAGAGCGACTACGTTAGGTGGGTTTAAAAACCCCAATGATCTTAAAAGAGCTCTTGATGAAGAAGCACAAAATGGTTGGCAGTTGTTAGAAAAGTTTGATGATTATAGAATTAGATTAAAAAGAAAAGCAAGTGCTAGCAATACAAATACAGCCGATATGTCTTTAATCGACCCTTACAGAACCGTATATGGACCCTCCAATAAAAGGATTGCGTTAATAACTTTAGCAATAATGTGTTTAATGCCACTTTTAATAGCTTTTGTTCTTATACTTTTTGAGGTAAATTAATATCCTTATATTGGGAATTATTTTCTGCCAGTTGCAATCTTTCTGGTAGTTTCGCGTACTGCTATTTTTGGCAAGGTATCTATATTTTGTTGTACATAGTTTTTAACGGTGTCTTTATGTAATTTAACCATTGACCGTAATAACCATGATATTGCTTTTGTAATTAAAATATCTTTTTCATGTTTCAAGTTATCAATATTGTTTAACGCTAGGGCAACTAACCTTGCATCACCAGATTTACGAACTGCATTAGTAAGCAGTACAAGGGATGCTCGTTTTTTACCAATATTTTTTGAATTATTAAAGTTTTCTAATAGTTCTTTCCAAATTTTCCAATTATTTAGTAAGTCATCTGAATCAAAACATGATTGGCATAAAGAATCTATCTGTGCCCACCCGGTAAGATTTTCTAACCATGTATCTAATAATTTTGGGTCTATGTTCTTTTTAAATTTAGGCATATGCCCAAGCAAGTAGCCACCTAAATATTTTTCTGTAGAAGATGAACTTTGTGTATAAATTGAATTAAGTAAGTCTATGTATTCTTCAAAAGTTATGTTTTTATTTTCTTTAAGCCATGTTTTAACTATTTCTCTTATTTGTGGGTTTGATACTGGGTAAGATATGTCATTATGTCCATCATACTTATCACTCAGTTTAGTTTTAAAAGGTTTGGTTGCAGCATATTGCTTTATTCTTGAAAGAAGTTTTTTATGATGTTTATTTAACTTTTTATTCATATATCTTTTAAGTTTATACTATGCTGTTTATTTTAGGCTAATAGTTCTTTATTGGCTATGTGATATACTCAAAGATATGGGGTTTGAACAGAGTGGTGGCAAGCATACAGAAAATGTTTTTGTTGGTAATGAGAAAATCACATTGTCTGACCACGTAGTTCTTGAACCATTAGCTCTTGAGCATAAAATGGCAAATTGGTTGCAGGATAAGAGACGAATAAAGGCATTAATTCATCAATCGAGTGCATTTATTGTAGAATATTTTCCCCCCGATATGGACTCTCTGTTTAAAAAAGGTTTACGTGATGGTTTTGAAACCCTTACCTATTTTACTAAGGTTGCTACACTGGCCGCACAACAAGATAAAGAGATTATTGTTTTAGATCCAGCACATGACAAATATTTTGTTGCCTTAGCGGTGGCTCTTACAGGTGGGCCTGTTGCCAGTATTTTTTTAGAGGGTGCGGCTTTTGATGTTGCACGTAAGATGGAAAGTGAAGAATTGATGACACGCCGTGCGTTTTTAGAACGCATGAGCAAAGTACTTCTTATGACCTCCACGATTGGGGTCCTAGGTTCCACAGCGCGCCTTTTAGAACAGTTTACTGATAATCCTATTAATTTCCCCCCACATTACCAGAACCTAAGAAGGGCAGTTATAGCTAGGGGACTTAGACAGCTAGCCGGAGGGCCGCAAAATACAGATGCCATAGCTAATTATGGTTTACTTTATCCACCAGCGCATGTAGATGGGATTTTAGACATGATGGGTGATCCAGGCTTAGCAGATACATATTTTAAAGCGCTATCGGTTTTGAAAGAACATGAGGGATTCAGGGAGTCTCTATTCAGCATTAGAAGGTATAGATATACAGGTGTTGAATGGAAACTTACTACTAAACAAGAAATTAGATAAATCTGTGAGTTTTTAACTTGAGGTTCCTCTAATTATACCGAAGCAGTTGGCTACTTACTTATTTATAATAATTTTTTTCAAAGCAATGTATAGATGTTAGTATATACATTATGCAAAAACTTGTTCCAAACTTGTGGTTTGATACCGAAGCTATAAAAGCAAGTGAGTTTTATACTTCAATTTTCCCACATTCCTCTGTTTTAAGTACAACAGTACTGCATGATACACCCTCGGGTGATGTTGATATTGTTTCATTTAAACTCTTAGATTATACGTTTATGGCTATAAATGCAGGACCGCTATTTAAACTTAATCCTTCTATATCCTTTATGGTAAATTTTGATCCGTCG
>CAZHJE010000019.1:7433-13954 GCA_964532965.1 uncultured Candidatus Saccharibacteria bacterium | reverse complement strand
AAGAAGATCTGATATAGGGTTTGGTTCAAAAAAGAATAAGACTGAAGAAAAAAATGAAACAAATGTGAATGGTGAGATTGGCAAAATGTCTGATTTTGAGCAAAAAGTACAAACAGCATTAAAAGATACTTTTAGACCTGAGTTTTTAAATAGGATTGATGAAATAGTTGTATTTACAAGTTTAACGCGAGCTGATATTAGAGATATAGCTAATAGAGTACTTAATAAGACCATCAAGCTTATGAATGATCAAGAAATTTCTCTTAGTATAGATGATACTGTTAAAGATCATTTAGTTACCGTAGGGTACGATAATGAATATGGGGCAAGGCCTTTAAGAAGAGTTATACAAAAAGAAATAGACAATAAGCTTTCTGATGCTATAATATCCGGTGAGATAAAACCTAATGATACTGTTAGGATTTCTATGAAAGGTGAGAGTATAGAGGTTAAGGTTAGTTCAGCGGTTAAAGTTTAATCCTTGAACTTTTTGTTTAATTTTGGTACTCTTTGCGGGTATGTCTGAACAAGCACAAGAAACGACACAACAAAATACATATATTACTCAGCCAATGACTGTAGTCGATTTTAGGCCTGGTGATACTGTTTGTGTGCACTATCGAATAACCGAAGGTAATAAAACCAGAATACAGCCTTATGAAGGTATAGTCATATCAAAGAAAGGGGAAGGTATTTCTAAAACGTTTATTGTTAGAAAAATTGGTGCAGATGGCGTTGGGGTAGAAAGAATATTTCCACTTTATTCCCCAAATATCGAAAAACTAGAGGTTGTAAAGACAGGTAGAGCGAGAAGAGCAAAGCTATATTATTTGAGAGATAAAACTGGTAGAGCTGCAACTAAAGTTAAAGATAGAGCACTAAAAGATACATCTGCCAATATTGATACACAAGAAGAAGATACACCTAACGAATAATTTGGGTCCGTAGCTCAGTGGTAGAGCACCTGGCTTTTAACCAGGGTGTCGTGAGTTCGATCCTCACCGGACTCACCAAAAAATTTCCCTATAAAATAAATTTAATACTCAAATCTCTTTGGGTTTTTCTTGCACACTCTATTTAAAGATAAACAATATAAAGGAATATAGCGTTCTGCAATAAAGCTATATAAGCATATGTTGCAATATATAACAATAAATTGACCTTCAGATAATTGATCACTACAATATGTAATATGGATACCAATGGTGAGATTACTCTTCGTATTGATGAAAATTTTATGAACGAGTTTGAAGGACTTGACATGAAAGATGCGATAGAGAAAATCTGTTCTCCTGAATATATGTTAACTATAAATGAGAGAGCTACTACACTTGTAGGGTCGTGGTTAGAGGATCAGTCAGTTCCAGAGCAAGATATCCCAGCAATTACGGAAAGATATATGCAATGTACACGTATGGTTTTGTCCCAAATTGGATTTTTGAGGCTTTTTCAGGTTGCACAAAAGCACACAACTAGACGTTATGAGGAGGATGTTGATCCAGAAGTACAACAGTTAATAACGAACTGTTTAGATTTATTAACGATTCATTTTGAGCCTTTTTCCATAGACAAAGATTTTGATAAGCAAATGCATTTTAAGAATAATTTTCTAAAGTTAAAGCAGCGTATTGCAGCAAAGGTTTTAGAAGGAACACGTGCCTCACCTGATAATACACATTTGCATGTTGGTGTAATACAAAGAGCTACAACTTTTGAATTACCTGTACTTTTTAATAGAGCCTTTTCAGGATACGCAAGAGAAATTCCAGGTCCTGTTGGACAACTTATGGCAAATCAGTTAATGCGTATGCTACCTGAAATCGCAAATGATGCATATGCACGTACACATGTAGGCGTATTTAGTTCAGGTATGTCTGGATTTAAGGCTATAAAGGAAAGTTTGGGCGATGTTGATAAAAATAATCTAATTATTGCACAGACAGTTTATTTTGAGATTCCAATTGGATTTTCTGATAAGTTCGGGCACCAACCTCTCTTGACCAGCCCAGACAGACTTAAAGAAATAATTAATGAAAGAGTACAGAAACGTACTGACGAGCCTTTAGTTGTATATTTACAAAGATTGAGTAGTAATCCCGATTGTACATCATCTGTAAAATTTGGTGCAGAGGAGGCTGTTGAAACGCTGGAGAAGATACCCAACATTAGACGTCCAATTATAGTAATTGAAGATACTACAATGGATCCTCTTAAAGGGTTCCATTCGTTAAATGAATTATGGCCACGTGTAAATAAACTTATAGAACAAGGAGCAGACATAACAGTATTAAATATTGCTAGTTTGATTAAGCATGGTCAATATGGATTAGATGCTGTAAGCGGCGGTATTGGTGCAGGAATAGGCAATAGACCTGAAATTTTAGACAGATATGCTGCTGGTGTAGGAGCAAATATATCTGAACATTCAGCTGCTATGTTGTTTCCTTTAGATTTTATCAGTATGGCAGAGCGGGTTTCTCGTGCTGAGAAAGTAACAAAACAAATGTGTGATAGATTGGTTGCTCAAATTTCCAACAGCCTTTTAGAAGTGCGCCCTATTGATGTTGCTTCAGAAGAACAGTTACTATATCTCAGACCAAGACAAGGTGTACCAGGCAGCATAGTTGCAAAAGTTGTTAAAGGTGTAATTAGTGCGTCATATTCCACTTCCCTGCGTATGGGTACGAGTTATGGTTTTGATAACCCACGTTACTCAGTTCTTAATGACCAAGATACTATGTTTAGGTTAACACCTGGACAACAAACTTCAACCGAATTAGCTAGCTTAATGGACAACGTTTTAGAGGTTCTTACATCTGAAAATGCATATGAGAAACTAAAAACCGAACTGTCATCAATGATTTCACTAGTAAATATAGCATTATCCAGAATAAAGTTTGAACCTTTATCTGATGGCGGCGGATCGGCACTAAGTGCATCTGCCCAGTATTTAAGAGAGAACTATGGAGATTTAGCTAATTTTGGGTACTATACAACAGTATTAGCTGCATATCCCTTACTTGATATGCTACGAGGGGGAAACCTTAAAATTGGTGAGCGTACTATTGAATTTAGTGAATTTGATAAAGAAAGACTAGTGAGCATTCAGCAAGAAATACCAGACAAATATAGTTTAGAGTTGCAATTTTTCAAATTTGCACTTAATTTACCTGAAGTTATTTCTGATCTTCAACGTGCCATACCTGTTTTAGGTAAGTTATCACCTAGAACAGTACAGCATTTGTGCAAAACAGTTATTTTTGCAAATAGCGTTGGTAAAAGTAAATGGCGCTTTGGAAGTTCACTATACAAATTCATGTCCGGATACTACCAACATATATAGTGTATAAGTATTGAATAACGACAGATTTGTATTCATCTTTGTATTCATAAGAATTTAATACTCAAATCTCTTTGGGTTTTTCTCATACCAATTCTTTAAAGCTAATATGCTGTCTCTAATACTTCTCTTTGGTTCCCATCCTAACACTTGCCTTGCTTTTGAATAATCTGCATACACTTTCGCGTATTCTCCTTTTCTTGGAATGCCTTTCTTTCGTTCTAGTGTTACACCAAGTTCCTTTTCTACTGTTTTAACTATTTCTAAAACTGAACTTCCAGTACCGCTACCAATATTAAAATCATCATAAATACCTTGTTTATCTAGTAAATAGTCATAGGCAAGATAATGCGCGTAAACAACATCTAAAACATCAACATAATCCCGTATGGGAGATCTATCTGGTGTATCTACTTCTTGATATGTTAATTCAAATGCCGCTAGATTAAGTGCACCTAATATGGCATTTTGCATTAAAAGTTGCGATGGTTTTTTGCTATCTCCAATTACACCTTCTTCATCAGCACCACATGGATTAAAGTATCTAAAGATTATAGAGTTAAAGCCATATATTTTTGAATACCACTTAAGCATTTTTTCTACCATCAGTTTAGATTCACCATAAGGATTTGCTGGATTTTGGGGTTGCTTTTCATCAATTGGTACATATACATTTTCACCATACGTAGCACATGTTGATGAGAAAATAATATTCTTAACATTAGTTTGTCGCATTTCTTCAAATAAAGTCAAACTACCAAGCACATTATTTTCAAAATATTCTTCTGGTTTTTGCATAGATTCCGAAACTAAGCAATGTGCTGCAAAATGAATTACAGTATGTATTTCGTAGGTAAGTGCTTTTTTTACAGCATTTTTATCTCTTAAGTCGCCTTGAATAAATACTAACTCGCCATATGATGCTAATCGTTCCATTGCTTGTTTAAAGCCGGTATGTAAATTATCAATTACTATTACTTTATGCCCTTTTGTTAAAAAAAGCTTTACAGCGTGACTCCCAATATAGCCAGCCCCACCAGTTATTAAAACAGGGTGTTTATGCATAACTTAATACTAATATACATGTGCTTTTTTAAAAAGCATTTTTCATTAAAATAAAATAATGAGTATACTTAATGTATGCCCTCACCAAGAAAGAATGCACTAATAATTATTTTACTAATACTTTTTACTGGGTTTATACTTTATATAAACGATAATACTGCAACTATTTCTACAACTCCTACTAGTCCTACACAGCAAACTACAGAAACAATACAAAATAGTAAACCAAACAATGAAGCTATTACTAATACTACAAATACCACAAATGCTAGTTATGAAGAGGGTATTGTAACTTCAGTAACTGACGGGGATACACTAAAAGTAGTAGTTAACTCTAAAGAAATAAATATTAGATTAATTGGAATTGACAGCCCAGAGATAAATCATCCTTCTGAGCCGGTGCAATGTTATGGTATAGAGGCTAAAGACTATTTGACTAATTTAGTACTAAATAAAAAAATATATTTAGAAAAAGATATATCAGATACAGATATTTATGATCGCTTTTTAAGATACATTTGGTTAGATAATTTATTAATTAATGAAAAACTGATAGCGGATGGGTACGCTTTTTCTTCAAAATATCCACCAGATACTAAGTACCAAAATAGACTAGACGATGCGCAAGTGTATGCAAAAGATAATTTGCTAGGATTATGGCATAGTGATACATGTAACGGAGACGTATATACAGGTACCTACAAAGATACTGATGTATTAAATATACAAGATGATAACCAAGAAGAGACAGGTATTAACAAAGTTGTTCCAATTAATACCGCTAGTTATGCTTGCAATTGTTCTAAAACATGTGGCCAGATGGTATCTTGTGATGAAGCATATTTTCAATTAAATGCATGTGGGTGTAGTGCAAGAGATGGTGATGATGATGGAGTCCCATGCGAAAGTATTTGTTAATTAAAGGATAAGGTAGAATGTAAGATATGAAAGGTTTTAGTAATTATGGTTAGTGCAGAAAGTTATTCAACCAGAATGGAAGCATTTGATCCGGAGGCTGCGGGTTATGATTGTTCGGAGATAAGAATTATCAGTGGAAATGTTCCCAACCAACCTGTAGAAATAGTTGATGCCCGTGGCACCAGTCTTAATAAACTACTCCCAGAAGGAACTATTGTCGTCATTAATAGTAAAAATGTTTTTAGTTTTAGTGACCGCTATAAGCCTACTATACGCATACCAAAAGACTTTGGTAAAATGGGAATTTACGGATTGTGTATGTTTGCACATGAGGTTGGGCATGCGTATGCGTCCTTGGAAGAAGATTCTTGGAACAGAAAATTTTCAGAACGGTACCCTCTTAATAAATTTTACGGTCCAAATAACAGCTATAGATTGATTTCCACCCTATTTTCTGAAATAAAAAAAGGCTCTGGTGTTCAAGAAAGTGTAGCTCTATTTAATGATGTTTATGAGTATTCATTGGCCATTGAGCAGGAGGCATTTGACTATGGAAAATATATTGCGCATTTACTTGGAGTTACGGAGCTGGACTATGAAAATCGAGTAGACGGTATTGCCGACTCATATAAATTTGGATTATTATGGGTTGCGCTCGATGTTTATGACGAACTAAAAAGACACAATTTAACACAACAAGCAAATGACTTTAAGCAAGAAATAGAAATGAAATATGCGCCATTAAATACCGTACGGGGAAAGATCTCTGCTATAATATCAAATATAAAATAATCAAAAGAAATATGAAAAAAGGTTATAAAACAAATATTGAACAACTTACACTGGAGAATACCGATTATAGGAGGGTATTATACACATCTAACCACTCTCAATTAGTGGTAATGTGTATTGCTCCAAATGCTGATATTGGTTTAGAAGTACATGAAGAAAATGATCAATTTTTTAGGTTTGAACAAGGTACTGGTAAGGTAATAATTAACGATACAGAATATTTAGTTTCTGATGGCGATGCAATTGTCATTCCTGCTGGAGCTAAACACAATATAGTAAACACATCAACTACAGAAGATTTAAAATTATATACAATATATTCTCCTCCACATCATAAAGATGGGATAATTAGACATACGAAACAAGATAGTATAGATAATGCACCTGATTTTGACGGTACTTTATC
>CAZHJE010000019.1:0-7333 GCA_964532965.1 uncultured Candidatus Saccharibacteria bacterium | reverse complement strand
AATGAAACTATACTCACTTGAAGAAACACTACACCAATACACTGAACAGGGGATAGAAATTAAGATCCTGAATATTGTTAAAAGCGGCAAAGAGGCAATGGTGTATCGAATAGAGATAAACAATGAACTATATGCACTAAAATTATACAAAGATGTCAAAGTAAGAACATTTAAAAATAATCAAACATATATACAAAACAAATACATTAGACGACCTTCATTTAGAAAAGCAGTTAGCAAGAAAACTAATATTGGTATTGATTATATACAAAAAGGGTGGGTAAAAAGAGAATTTGTCATGTTAAATAAACTATATAATGTAAATTGCAACATTCCAAAACCATATAAATTTACAATTTCTTAACATAAATTTTTTTATTTTATAAGGTGAAGAAATTGCAGTATGCCGCTTGTGGAAGCAAGTGGCAAATGACAAATAATTCCATAATTATGGAATTTATTGGCGATAAAAATACTGTTGCACCTCAACTAAAAGACATTGCATTTAACGACGTAACGCTGGCAAAAAAAGTGTTTGCTACCATAATAGAGAACATAAGAAAATTTATACACCAAGGTATTATTCATTCTGACTTATCAAAGTACAACATCCTCTATTGGAACAATATGCTATACATTATTGATTTTCCTCAAAGTGTTAATATTAAAGAAAATCCTAATGCTAGAGATATGCTTAAAAGAGATGTCTTTAATGTGTGTACCTACTTTTCTAAATACTTTGGAGTGAATGATAACGATATATTTAACGACCTATGTTATGATTTAGATAATATTTTGATATATGGTATTTAAAAAGTTTTACTATACAAAGTAAATTATTACTATGCTTCCCTACTCTATTCTTGTTGCTGTTTGTATCTTTTTAGCTTGTTATAAATTTAAACCTGCTTAGTTAATGGGATTGTTCAATAAAGACTGTTAATAAAATAATTAACAGCATCCCTAACACAAATGGGATAGATTGTCGTAATCTCTTATCTTCTTTAAACTCATGATGCATATCTGGAATTAAATCTGAACATGCAATGTATATAAACATGCCAGCACTAAAGCCTAGTATGTTTGGCAACATATAATTTATATTATTTAAATAAAAATATGCAAGTATTCCACCAATGATAGATATTAAAGCTGATGCCAAATTTAGAAGTAAGGCTTTTGTGTTTGAATAGCCATTTTTTACTAATATACTAAAATCAGATAATTCTTGCGGTATTTCATGTGCAATGATTGCTAGTGTAGTACTAACTCCAACAATTGGATTAATTAAAAAAGATGCTGCAATTGCAATTCCATCAATAAAATTATGCATACCATCGCCAAATATAATTAACATTGGTGTAACCCTAATATCATGGTCACTATCATGATGATGAAACCACAAGAAAAATCTTTCCATAAAAAAGAATGTAATGATGCCACAAAATGTATATACTAAAATGTTTTCAGTATTATTACTGCTCTCAAACGCCTCGGGAAGTAAATCAAAAAAGGCATTGGCTAGCATTACGCCCGCGCCAAAACTCACAAAAAATGACAGTAGTTTTTGTGTTACTAAATTTTTTTTAATTAAAACTATACTTGATACAACAGATAGTAGGCTTACTGCTAATGTTGAAATAACGATATATAAAAAAATAGGCATATACTATTTTGGCTTGTTAACTAAAACTCTCTAAAAAATATGTTGATGTTTTAATGCCATTATAAAACATAGCTAAATTTAACTTTTCATTTGGAGAGTGCAGACCATCATCTGGTAGTCCAAACCCCATAAGTATAGAATCTATGCCTAATAATTCTTTAAATATTGCTGTTACCGGTATACTGCCTCCTAAGAGTTCATATACTGGTTTATTTCCAAAAACCATAATCAGTGCTTCTTCTGCTTTTTTAAAGTATGCGCTATCTCTATTAAATAAAATTGGGTTACCGCCATGTAATTTTTTGATTTTTAAATCTACGTATGGAGGTGTAATTTCTTTTAAATATTTTTCTACTTCTAAATATATTTTATCTTCAGTTTGGTTTGGAACTAATCGCATACTTATTTTGCAAGATGCCTTAGCCGGAATGATTGTTTTTGGACCTTCTCCAATGTATCCGCTATGCATACCATTTACATCAAGCGTTGGTTGTGCCCCGCTTCTTTCTATAGGTGTTTTAATATCTAAATCTACTCCAACTAATTGCTTTACTTTTGTTTCACTAATTATTGTTTCTTTAGTGAATGGAGATCTTTTAAATTCATCTAACTCTTCAGCACTTAGTGTTCTAACATCATCATAAAATTTTGGAATTAATATTTTTTGCGTTGTTTCATCTTTTAGTTTAGTTAATATACTTACTAATTCCATTGCTGCATTTGGTATATTGCCTCCATACAATCCCGAATGTACATCTCTTGGCATTGTAGATAAAGTAAGTTCTAAATATACAATTCCTCTAAGGCCATAATCAATAAGTGGTTGGGTTGTCGACAATGAATGCGAATCTGAAATTAAACATATATCTGCTCTTAATAACTCAATGTTTTCTTTTACAAAACTATCTAAATTTGGCCCGCCAACTTCTTCTTCACCTTCAATTAAAAATTTAACATTTACATTCAAGTTATTTTTAGTGTTTAGTATTGCTTCAATTGCACAAAAATGAGTAAATAATTGTCCTTTATCATCGGCAACACCCCGTGCATATAAATTATTATCTCTTATTGTTGGTTCAAATGGAGGTGTTATCCATGCTTCTAGTGGATCTGGTGATTGCACATCATAATGCCCATAAATTAATATAGTAGGCTTTGTCTTATCGACAATATGTTCACCATAAACAATTGGATGCCCCTTTGTTTCATATATCTTTGTATCAAACTTTAATTCAGCTAGTTTCTTTTCTAACCATTCGGCAGCATGTTTTGTATCTTCTTTATGCTCACTTTGTGCAGAAATAGATGGTATTTTTAATAATTCTATAAGTGTAGTTAGAAAGTTATCTTTATTTTTTTCTATGTATTCTAATAATTTGTCCATACATTTTAATGCAAAATAATATCTAAATAATTACCATCTCGCATAATTACTTCCATATTTCCACTTTCATATTCTAACGTTATAGTCGTATCTTTTGCTATCACATCGATATGTGATTCACACGTCCAAGTCGCATGTGTTTTTTCTGGGTATGGGTTTCCAAAAGCCATGTGTACACCAGGATATTTTTCATCTTGTAAAAGATTACCAACAAATGCTGTTAAACCTACAAGTGTCCCAATACCAAGTTCTCCTACCTTATTGCCATTTTCATATGCATTAACATATTCTTCAAAATCTTTTTTAATATTTTCATCACCTTCTATATTGGTTATCAATGAGTCTTTAATAAGTATTTTTATTGGATTTGCAAGTACACCGTACTTTTCAGATAAATAATCACCCAAAACCCACCCTACATATGTTCCATTTACATTTATTGGAGCTGTAAAGACTTCACCACTTGGTAAATTACTCCAATTATCACTTGTTATCTTGCCGTCATCAGGTAACCACACTATGTTTTTGTTGTCTAACTCATAAGAAATATCAGTTCCATAAACATCTTTTACATGAATATATTTTGCTTCTATAACTTTGTTGTATACATTATGTGTAACTTTATATATCAAATCATAATCTTGGTTCATACCGTCTTCCATTAGTTGTTTAGTAATTCCAACCATATGGGCATGTCTGCATTTAAGTTCGTCTGCAAGATATGTTGTTAAAGGTCTTCTAAATCTCGGTAACTCTCCTTTTAGTGCTTGTGCCGCATATATGGATACGTTGGGAGCAAACTCTTGTATTGCTTTTTTTAAATCATTTGGAAAAGAATCAGCAGGTCTTGAAATATAATCTTCTATTTTAAGTAAAAGTACATTGGATGTTAGTTTTAATGCCTCCTGCTTTAGAGCTGTACCTACTTCGTATGTTTCTATATCTGAAACAATAATCACCCTATCATTATTAGTAACTGAAAGACATATGTTAATAGCTGTAGACGCACCATTTTGTAGCTTATTTTCCATAGTGGTATATTACTCATATTTCATTTGTTTGACAAGGCTAATCAAAAGTTATAAAAATATTTACATGGATAATAATATATTTTCGAATATTTCAGGTAATCAGGCAGGTTACATAGAAGAACTAAAAATCTTTTGTAAACAGCCATCAGTAGCATCTAAAAATATCGGTATGAAAGAAATGCACGATATGGTATTTCAAAAGCTTAACAGCATTGGCGCAATAACACAGTCGGTTGTAGTTAATAATTCATTTCCATATATACTTGCCGAACTAAAAGCACCTATTGCCTCAAAGACAAAGAAAACAGTACTTATATATAATCATTATGATGTGCAACCAGAAGACCCCTTAGATGAGTGGGAATCCGCTCCGTTTGACCCAACAATCAGAGACGAAAAACTATATGCAAGAGGTGTTTCAGATAATAAAGCTAATTTACTTTTTAGGATACAAGCGATAAAAAATATATTAGATACTACAGGTGATTTGCCGGTAAATATTAAATGGTTAATCGAAGGTGAAGAAGAAATTGGAAGTATCAATATGCATTATCTGCAAGAAAAGTATGGCGATTTTTGGAAAGATTGTGACGTTTGTGTGTGGGAAACTGGAGGTGTGAACGAAGATAATGCTCCGGAACTAAAGTTAGGCATGAAAGGTGTTCTATATGTAGAGTTATCTTGTGAATTTAATAAACTAGATTTGCATTCAGGCTACGCCTGTATTGCCGATAGTCCTGTTTGGAGACTAGTGCACGCCTTAGCAACAATTAGAGATGTAAATGGTAACGTTACAGTAGATGGAATGTATGACAATGCCATTTACCCTACACAAGCAGAATCACAATTAATAGCAGAAAAAGTATTTGATCCGCATAAATTTAGTAACGAAATTGGGATCGAGAAAACTTTAAAAAACAAAGAAGACAAAAATGAGTTTGTTAAACAAATGTATTTTACAGCTACTGCGAACATTTGTGGAATTTGGGCGGGATATACTGAACCTAAAGGTGTAAAAACTGTTCTTCCAAAAAAAGCAACAGCCAAATTAGATTTTAGACTGATAAAAAATCAAACTACTAATGAAATTTTAGATAAGTTGCGAAAACACTTAGATCAAAGGGGTTTTGATGATATTAACATTGATGTTTTAGTTAATGAAGAAGCAGGTAAATCATCTATCGAAAATCCATATATTAAAAAATGTTATGCCGTGTTTGAAGAATATTATAAAGCAAAACCAACAGTAATAATTACTTCTTTAGGCAGTGGCCCAATATACTATATTGCTTCTATTTATGATATTCCTGTTGTAAATATTGGCGCAGAATACGCAGGATGCAAACCACATGCCCCAAATGAAAATATCAGACTAAAAGATTACGAGCACGGCATGACTGTTTTTACAAAATACCTATTTGAGTTGGGGAATCTTTAAGAATCTTCAAGTTAGCCAAAATCAGCATTAGTTAAAGTTTCTTTATTAAATAACGGTAATGTAAAGTAAAAAGTTGTTCCTTTACCTTCTTTGCTTTCTACCCATATTTTCCCATTATGAGCTTCAATTATTTTTTTGCTAACATAAAGTCCAAGACCACTTCCGCTTTGCATCTCAAGTGCTGCTTTTATTCTGTAAAATTTGCTAAATAAATGGGGCATATTTTCTTGTGGAATACCTTTACCTGTATCCATTACGGAGATTTTTACTTCTTTATCTGTTTTTTCTACAGATACTTTAACCATACCTTTATCTGTATATTTAATAGCATTTTCGATAAGTGTTCTTAATACTTCTTCTATCCTTGTTATATCGCAATCAACAGATGGAATCGGATAGAGCGGGGGTGTATACAGCAATGGTAGGCCTTTTACACTAGAGATTTGGCTAAGTTCGTTTATTATTTTTTGTATTGCACCTTCTATGGATGATTTTTGCCTTTTAATTTTGAACTCTCCTCGTTCTAGCTCAGAAAGATTAAGTAAATTTTCGACTAAGTCTCTTAATTCGTCTGCACCACTTACTGCTCGATTTAAAGTATCGAGTTCTTCCTCATCTAGCTTAACAATAGTTTTATCTCTAAATAGTATAGAAAGGTATCCTCTAAGTACCGTGATCGGGGTTCTCAATACATGAATTGACATGGATACAAAGTCAAGTTTCATTCTTTCTAGCTCTTTTTGTGACGACACATCTTTGATAGTTATGATACTGCCTACGCTTATCTTAGAACCTTCTTTAATTTTTCTGGATTCAATACTAATAAGAACGTCTTTTCCTTGTTTATTAATAAGTTTTACTAATTCTTTTTTAAAGATTACTCCTCCGTAATCAATTTCACCAGTAGGGGCGTATTCGTCAGGAGAAATATAATAATCTCCATCGAATAATTTAATTATGTCATGAATATTTTGGTCAATTACTTCGGTTATGCTATAGCCCGTTAGATTTTCTGCTGCTTTATTAAAATTAACTATTTTTTGAGCGGAATCGACAATGATTATTGCTTCCTCAAGTGTATCGATAATAGATCTAAGTTTATCTTTTTCAAGTTCTAAATCTTTGTTATAAGGCATTAATTTATTTTAGCATTGCAGTAAATTATTATCTATATATTTTGTGTTAAATGTTAAAGTTGTAATTTTTCAACAATTTCTTTATGTATATTTTCTATGCTTTTATTTCCGTCAATAGTTAACCATCTATTTTTAAACATGGGTAAATTAGCTATTTCTTTATATCCTAAATAGACTTTTTTATGAAAATCTATACCAAGTTTTTCAAATTTATCTCCATCATGATCATCTAGTCTAGTTAGACATGTTTCAATTGGTGTATCTATAAATATCACTTTATCTGGGATGTAACCTTCTATTGCTGTTTCATTAATCTTTAACACCATTTCTATGCCTAAGTTTCTACCAAATGCCTGATTAGCTAAGCTTGTAATAAAATTTCTATCTGAAATTGCATAGTTTCCTGCCTCTATTGCGGGTTTTACTACTTTTCTTAACCCTTGTGCACGTGAGGCAGCATATAAGTAGGCTTCACAAATATTTTCCATATCTTCGTCAAACGGAGTTCCTTGGACAACTTTTCGTATTGCATCTGCAATTTCTGTACCGCCGGGTTCTTTAGTTAAAATGATTTCTTTATCTGGGTATTTCGCTGTTAAATAATCTTTAAGTAATTTTACTTGTGTGCTTTTTCCGCAACCAACTATACCTTCGAATACAATATACATGAGTGTAATG
>CAZHJE010000018.1:1959-14115 GCA_964532965.1 uncultured Candidatus Saccharibacteria bacterium | reverse complement strand
CTGAATAAGTTCAGAAACATATTAGACAAATGAATATTAGAGAATGCATAGATACAAAACACATGTAGGTGGTTCAATGAGATGGAAATTTATGTACAAAGGTATTGTGGGATACCATAGGTACATGAATTTCAAAAAATACCTAAAAACAGTATCCCACAACCAAATTGTACAAGAAAGGTTAAAAGTAATACAGTTCTTTGATGAGTTTGGCTTAAAAGCAACTAAACAAGCTTTTGATGTATCCAGATCTACTGTGTACTTATGGAAACAAAAGTATAAAGCCTCTAAGTATGATGTCGATAGCTTAATACCTAAATCTAAAAGACCAAGCCATACTCGTAAAATGTATATAGATACACTAGTATTAGATTTTATCAAATACCTAAGACTTAAACATCATAGATTTAGTAAGCACAAAATTAAACCACTCCTTGATCAATACTGTCACAGTAACAACCTACCTACTGTATCTGAGTCAACTATAGGTAGAATCATTAATAGATATAAATTAAACTCCCCGCCACCTAATGTGCACAAACAAAAGCTTAAAAAAAAGATTAAACATAGAATATCTTCAAGATTTATACCAACACGTCCTGGAGAACTTGTTCAAATAGATTCGATAGTTAAGTATATCGACGGCTTGAAAATATATATCCATACTGCTGTAGATGTATATAGTAGATACTCCTTCGCATATACATATACAAAACTATCATCTAAAACTGCACTAGACTTCTATCAAAAACTTGAGTTCTGTACACCATTCAAAATTAGTGGTGTTAAAACAGATAATGGTTTAGAGTTTCACGGGGAGTTTAGTAAATACCTTAAGTCTAAAAATATTAATCATTTCTACTCATATCCAAGATCACCTAAATCTAATGCATACGTTGAGAGATTTAATAGATCTATTCAAGAAGAGTTTGTTGAATACAATCTTGAATATGGATACAAGACAGCAGAATTTAATTCAAAGCTTTGTGATTGGTTAATGTTCTTTAATGGTGTTAGACCACATTATGGTGTTAATATGATGACACCACTTTCGTACTTAGTTTTTAAGGGTCATTTGTCCAATATGTTATGGACCTATACACCCACTTGCGGCAATGCTAGAAATATGTATACTTATTTCATTCATATGTTACCTGATAGCGGCAAGGAAAACACAACAGTATATATTCTTCGTTCAGGAGAAACAGATATAGCTTTACTACCTGATAGTGAAGTTTCTGTGTATAATGTGCTACAGGAACCCGGAATATCTGAACCACTACTTTCCATTGCAAGAGGTGATGGATTCTATCCAACTGTTACGTTCAATGGTCGTGAGTTTGTGTTGGATACACTTTTTGACTGTAACGATGAATTATTCTATGGCAACGCTGGTCTCGCAGGTATTGCGCGTGTCAATCTTTATTTCCCTGGTACTAGCACTCCAACAGGTGCGCGCATGCTATCTTTTCCACTTGAAACGTCAGATAGGCAGGAGTGTTCGTTAAATGTTAGACGATTGTCTACGGCAGAATCAGAACATCCAAAGTATAGTTTTCATGTTAGTGGTGGTAATCTAGGGGCGTTCAAACTAGCATATGCTAGTGAATAATTAATATTAAATAACCTCAATCCAATAATCTTTTTGTATCTCTTCAAATTGTGGTTTTAAAAGCACACCACACTCTGTATTTTTACCAATTACAGCCACATCCTCCTTACCCTTTTTTAATTTCTTTATCACCCCTGTATATATGGGTGTATCGAATTGAGTAATTTCAGAAGGATTTTTATCAAATATCTGCACTTTACTATCTTCTTTAAATGCTCCTGCAACAACCTTACATCCTGCTATTAAATCTCCGGATGGTAGCTTAAATACCTTTAGAACTTGCCCCCTGCCTTTAATCTTTAACTCTTCTTTTGAGGCTGTACCTTCGAGTAACTCTTTAATTTCGTCTGTTAAATCATATATTGTTTTATATGTTTTAACTGATACTCCAAGTTCCTCTGCCAAATCTTTGATTGATCCCCCCAAAATAATATTAAAACCTACTACTACGCTTTTTGTATTACTGGCAAGAAGGATGTCCGAATCATTAATATTTCCAGTCGATGTTCTAATAAATTTTATTGAGTAGTCTGCGTCTACTGACTCTGTAACTAAATTAGCAAGACTTGCTTTGACGGCTTCTAATGTTCCTTGTGTGTCTGCTTTTAAAATTACCCCGACTGTTTTTTTTGTATTTTTACCAACAATTTCTACTCTATCTTCATCTATTGCCAGTTGTGCAAGATCACTTCCTTTTTCTACTATTAAGTCTCCAACATTTGGTACTTTTTTAAACCCTAATATTTCTAATGGTGTAGAGGGGCCGGCCTTTTTTAACATCTTTCCTTTGTCATCCATTAAAGATTTAATTTTGGCATCAATCCCGCTTGCGCTAACTTCTTGCGAAATTGATATAGTTCCATTTTTAATTATTGCAGAAACAACTGGACCTTTTTGTTTATCAAGTTTTGCTTCAATAATTACTGCTTCTAATTCACTTTGTGGCGATGAAATAAGCTCCATAAGCTCTGATACCGCAACTATCGCATCAAGTAGTTCCGGTACACCTTGTCCTGTTTTTGCAGAAACTTCAACGCATACCGTGTTACCACCCCAATCTTCTACTAGAATGTTTTCGTTTGCTAAATCTTGCTTTACTTTTTGAATATCAGCGCCGGATTTGTCTATTTTATTTATCGCAACAATAATTTGAGTATTCGAAGATTTTGCATGCATGATTGCTTCTTTAGTTTGTTGTTTTATGCTCTCGTCTGCAGCCACAACAATTATAACTATATCTGCAGCTTTGCCACCACGAGCACGCATTTGTGAAAATGCTGCGTGTCCTGGAGTATCGATAAATGTTATTAATTTTGATTTATGTGAAACTTGATAAGCACCTATATGTTGCGTAATTCCGCCATGTTCTCTTTGTTGAATGTTTGTTTTTCTTATATAGTCTAGGATACTAGTTTTACCGTGGTCAACATGCCCCATTATAGTAACAATAGGGGGTCTTAATATTCTTGTATTTGTGTTTTTTTTCTCTTGCATAGGTATTTATTTCTCTTTTCTTTATATTAATATCGCTCATATTGACTTGAGTAACATTATATAATGCCATATTAACTTTCATTATCATCTGTAGTGGTTGTCACCTCATCATTTTTGGTCTCATCTGCATTTTCGTCAATTATGGCTTCTGAAATTTGTTCTTCAGCTTTTTCTTTTTTTTCATCTTGTGCAAGTTTTTCTATTGCTGCATCCCAAACACCAACAACTCCTTCGCTTTTATTTGCATTTTCTTTTCCAGAGAGATCGAATATGTTTTTTGCACCTTTTACATCTATTCGCCACCCCGTAAGTTTATTTGCAAGTCTTGCGTTTTGACCTTCTCTTCCTATAGCTAGACTTTGTTGATCTTCGGGTACAGTTACAACTGCTCTGTTTTCGTCTTCTATTATTTCAACATTAGTAACTTTTGCCGGAGATAAGCTTGCGGCAATAAACTTTTCTATCGATTGTGAATAGGGAATAACATCAATTTTCTCACCATATAGCTCTGAAATTATTGATTGTACTCTTACACCTTTTTGGCCAACGCATGATCCTACAGGATCTATTTTTTCTTCGGTCGAAAACACTGCCATTTTTGTTCTTGACCCGGCCTCTCTTGCTATTGCTTTGATAACTACAACTCCCTGTGTTATTTCTGGTACTTCTTGTTCAAACAATTTCACGACAAAATCTGCATCAGCTCTGCTTACAATTACTTCAGTGCCTTTAGTACCTTTTTTTACGTCTTTTACAATAACTTTAAGTCTTTGGCCTGGTCTATAACTTTCTGTTTCTACTTGCTCAGACTGTGGTAAAATTCCGTGTACTTTACCTAAATCTAAAACAATCTTCCCAGCATCTTCTATTCTAAATATTGTGCCATTAATTAGTGTTCCAATTTTATCTGAGTATTCGTCATATACTACTTGTTTTTCTGTTTCTCTTATTTTTTGAAGTATTACTTGTTTAGCAGTTTGTGCTGCGATCCTACCAAATCCTGCAGGTGTAACATCTTTACCATCTAAAAGTATTTTTGCTTCTCCTGTGTCTTCATCTAAATCGACAATAATTTCACCTTCGAGCTCTTCACCATAATCTTTTCTATAGGCAGATTCAAGTGCGGATCGTATAGATTCGAGCACGTCTTCTACATTTATTCCTCTTTCTGTTGCAACTTGGTTTAAAGCTGCTTTAAATTCTGTTATTGCCATATGTTTATTTTATCAAAAAAGGCAGGAACAAACTACCTGCCATATCAGACCAAATTAATTACTACCAATCTATGTAGGTAGCTTTAAGTTAAGTACTATAAACTATTTACCCACGTTAAGGTATCACATGAGTGTATTTATGGTCAAGAAGGTTTAAATGGAGAAATAATGTTAATAATTTTGTTTTGTAAAAAGTAATGGTTTAAGACAGTAAAAAGACCAGTTATGGGCATCGCTACTGCATCGGCTTTTTCTAGCCCAGACAGCATTTATTTGAACATAAAATGACCATGTAATTAGTATTAGAATTAAAAATCTTCCTATCCGTTTAGTTTGTCTGACTTGTGCGTAACTTAACACTAGCATAATTGGTACCCACTCAGTTAAAAACCCATATCCAAACCTATCCCCTCCAGACCAGTCATGCCATTGTGAGTACATTATTAATATTATTAAAAAAGTAATGCTTAGCATTTTAAATATTACGTTTAAGTCGCTTTTTTGTTTATTTTTAAATACAGTAATCATTGCATAATAGCCAAGTGCTAGGGGAGGAGATATAAATAGAAAACTTCTTGCAGGACTAATGAGATATCCCGTGAGTCCATACCACAATGGTGTCGAAAAACTAGTATCCCCCTTTTCTACATATTCTGTTGTAAAAGGTATTCCCCATGCATGTAAATTGTATATAGTAATTAATATGGCGAACGGCATTGCATATAAGATATATTTGCTAAATTGTTTTTTGTGTTTAAAAAATACATAAATGGTTAGCGAAATAACAAAAACTATATTTAAAGGGCGTGCAATATATAACAGTCCGGCAAATGCCCCTAAGTATTTAGTATACTTATCATTGTTAACGCTTTTTAGTAAAAAGTATATTATCAACGTGACAAATAAAAGAGATGAGGTGTGTTGGTATAATGCTCGACTTGCGATAGCATACGCATTAGTTCCAAAGGCAAAGAATGCAGTAAAAATGTAGGTCCAAGCGTTTGTTTTAAATCCCTTTAATTTATCCAATTCTTTTAGGATTAAAAATCCTATTGAAACAGCTATTGCGGTGTAAAAAGATGCAGCGATTCTGCCTAATGTTAATACGTTTACAATGTTTTCATAATAGTTAAGTGTTGGTATTTTATTAAGCATAATGGGTAAAAAATATATTGGAATCGCTAATATTCCTGCTTCAATTGGCATAGATGAAAATAGTTGTCCTTTAGTATTTCTTATCACTGAATAAACAACAGGCTCATAAACCTGCGCGCTACTCATAGCTTTTTCTGTATTCTTTGAAAAATGTAGTGTTTTATATTTTATAATTTCGTATGGAATGAATGTTGCAGATGTTACATCATTCGAAGTCAATAATCTTCTTGGTACTCTTGTTTCGATACTTTTAGAATAATCGATTGGAAGATTTAGAAGATATATACCAAGTGTTAAAACAAAAATTATGATCACGCTTCTCATTTTTTGAGTATATCATGTGTATTTAAGTAGTTAGTATAAAAGAAGTATTTAGCTTAATTTAGAGTAGTCTTCAAGTAATTGCTTTTGCTTTTTAGATAGCTTTTTTGGAATGGTCATAAAAGTTTGGACAATAACATCACCATTGCCACTGCCTCTTAATCTTGGCATACCTTTGCCACGTATTCTAAATTGAGTATTGGGTTGTGTGCCTTCTGGTATTTTGAGTTTTGCAAAACCCATGCCGGTTTGAGACTTTTCATCGACAACATTTACTTGAATAGTATCCCCAAGTATTGCTTGTACAAACGATAGTTCAGCTGCAGTCACCAAATCGTCACCATATCTCTCAAATCCTTTTGGGGTGGGTACGCGTAATGTTATAAATAAATCTCCGTGTGGTGCGCCTTGTGGACCTTCTAGACCTTTTCCTTCAAACCTAAGCTCTGTACCATCTCTGACTCCTTTTGGGATCTTAATTTTCATTTTTCCACTTTCTATATTCACTTCTCTTTCAGCACCTTTTATTGCATCTACAAAGTCAACTCTCATTTCATAGTATAAATTTTTGCCTTTGTGTGGTTTTCTTTGGCCATTAAAGCCCCTAAATCCAAAAAATTCTTCAAATATGTCAAATGGGTCAAATCCCATATTACCACCCGAAGAATATGTGTATGTAAAAGGCCCCCATTGTCCTTGTGGGCCACCGGTTCCTCCCTGTGGGTTAAAACCTGCCGGTCCTGCGTGTCCAAATTGATCATACATCTTTCTTTTTTCTGCATCTCCCAACACCTGATATGCTTCATTTATTTCTTTAAATCTCTCTTCCGCTTGTTTTTTATCGCCATCTTTTACCATATCGGGATGATGTTCTCTAGCGAGTTTTCGATATGCTTTTTTAACATCATCAGCAGAAGCACTTTTAGACACACCTAGTATTTCGTAATAATCTTTTTTTTCCATGCGCAAGTCTTAACAATATACCACTATTCAACAATTTCTCCTTCTTCTACTGGGCCATCTGTTTTTTTGTCATCCCCGTCGTTAGGTGTATCGCCTCCTTGTGGTGGCGTTTGAGTGTTTTCGCTACTGCCCATGCTAGGTCCAATTTTTTGCATTGCTGTAGCGAGTTCTTGTGTTTTATTTTTTAATTCTTCTGTACTGCCAGTTTGCATAATATCTTTTAATGCCTTTATTTTTGCTTCTACGTCTGTTTTTATTTCGTTAGAAACTTTATCTCCAGCATCTTTTAATGCTTTTTCGGCTGTATTAAGCATATTATCTGCCATATTTCTTGCTTCTATTTGTTCTTTTTTCTTTTTATCTTCTTCTGCATGTATTTCAGCATCTTTTACCATTTTGTCTATCTCTTCTTTACTAAGTCCTGTACCGCCTTGGATTGTTATTTTTTGTTCTTTACCAGATGTCTTATCTTTTGCACTAACATTAATTATTCCGTTTGCGTCTATATCAAATGTCACTTCTACTTGTGGAACTCCTCTTGGAGCTGGTGGAATACCGTCGAGCATGAATCGCCCAAGACTTTTGTTATCTACTGCCATTTCTCTTTCACCCTGAAGTACGTTTATTTCTACACTTGTCTGATTATCTGCCGCAGTACTAAATACTTGAGAGGCTGATGTTGGTATTGTAGTGTTTCTTTTAATAAGCGGGGTACTTACACCGCCAAGTGTTTCAATACCTAAAGTTAATGGAGTGACATCTAAAAGAAGCACATCTTTAACATCGCCGCCTAAGACACCTCCTTGAATTGCAGCTCCAATAGCAACTACTTCATCTGGATTAACTCCTTTATGTGGTTCTTTACCAAAATAACTTTTAACTACCTCATTTACTTTTGGCATTCTTGTCATACCACCGACCATTACTATTTCATCAATAGCAGTCTTTGATAATCCCGCGTCTTTTAAAGCATTTTCTATTGGCGGTATGGTTTTTTGAATTAGATCATCTACTAATTGTTCTAGTTTTGCTCTGGTTAGGCTTAAATTCATGTGCTTTGGTCCTGAAGCGTCTGCAGTTATAAACGGTATATTTATTTCGGTTTCTAAGGCTGAGGATAATTCTATTTTAGCCTTTTCTGCAGCATCTTTTAATCTTTGCATTGCTTGTCTATCTTCCCCAAGATTTATACCATTTTCTTTTTTAAATTCGTCAATTAACCAGTTTATTAGTACGCGATCAAAATCATCACCTCCAAGGTGTGTATCCCCATTTGTAGCTTTTACTTCAAATACGCCATCACCAACTTCGAGTACAGACACATCGAATGTACCGCCTCCAAGGTCATACACCACAATTTTTTGGCTTGTTTTTTTGTCTAAGCCGTATGCAAGAGATGCTGCTGTAGGCTCGTTTATTATTCTCTTAACCTCAAGTCCTGCTATTTGACCCGCTTCTTTTGTTGCAGATCTTTGTGCGTCGTTGAAATAAGCAGGTACAGTAATTACGGCTTCTGTTATTGGTTGCCCTAAGAATTTTTCTGCATCTGTTTTTAACTTTCTTAAAATACTTGCAGATATCTCTTGTGGGGTGTAAATCTTTCCTTCTATTTCGATAGCAGCGCTACCGTTTTTACCCTCAACAATTTTATATGGGTAGTCTTTTTTAAGTTCCTGAATTTCTGGATCGTTAAATTTCATTCCAATTAATCTTTTAGCACTAAAGACCGTATTTTTTGGATTAACTACCTGTTGTCTTTTTGCTGCAACACCAACTAAATTTGATGCAGGCGCAACAATTGACGGTGTTGTATTCATTCCCTCTTGATTTGGAATAATCTTTGGTTGCCCACCTTCCATAACCGCCATAGCACTGTTTGTAGTGCCAAGATCAATGCCTATTATTTTTCCCATTTTAGTTTCCTCCTTTTATTTTTCCCACTTTTACTTTTGCGGGTCTAATAACTTTATTTTTTAATAAATAGCCTTTTTGTAATACTTCCAAAACCATATTGCTTTTTTCTTCATCATACACTTCAATTGTGTCTATTGCATCCATTGTGCTTTCGTCAAACATCATGTCTACTACCGGTATTTCTTCGAGTCCTTCATCTGTTAGAATTTGTTTAAATTCTTTTAAGACCAGCTCTAACCCTTGACTATGGTCGTGTTTAATAACAAGCTCTAGGTTATCTAGAATAAATAAAAGTCGTTGAATTAGTACTTCATTTGAATACTTTACTAGTTCTAATCTTTCGTCAAAGACTCTTTTTTCTAGGTTTTTGTAATCTGCTAAGGCTCTTTTCCAGTTGTTTTCGAGTTCAACAATTTTTTCTTGTAGTTGTGTAACTTCATCTGCATTACTCACTGTATTGTTGTTTTGTGGGTCGACATTATCCATACTCACCAAGAGCCTCCTAATTCTTCTATTAAACCTTTAGCATATTTTATTGCCGGTATAACTTGCTGATAGTTCATTCTATTTGGACCAAATATGCAAATGTAGCCATTTCTCTTACCAACCTTGTATGCAGAAAAAACTATTGAGCAATTTTGTAAGTTTTCATATCCAATTTCATCGCCTATTAAAAAGTTTATATCTGCAGAGTTTGTTGTTTTTTCGAATATTTTTTCAAGTAGTTCATATCTATCTATAAAATAAAGTGCAGTTTTTGCAACTTCTATATCCCAAAATTCTTTATAATCTAGTATATTTACAGCACCGGCGTGTATTACATAGCCATCATCTGTTGTTGCGATAGCAAGCTCCTTTGTCAAGTCTGATAACGATAATACAGTTTGTCTTAACATTTTTTCAAATTCATATCTGTTTGCCCATAACCTTTGTTTTAGTGCTACCTCTTGAAGTACATCAAGCTCAACTTCTTCCATTAATTCCTCTAAGAAATATTTGTATGCCTCTTTTGTTGGAACTCTTCCCGCGGAGGTATGTGGCATTTCTAGATAGCCTTCTTCAATAAGTTTTGCCATTTCGTTCCTTACAGTGGCAGGTGAGTATTTGATATTATATTTTTCAACAAGTAAAGATGATCCAACAGGTTCAGCATTTAAAATATATTCGTTAATAATGACCTCTAATAATTTTATTTGTCTGTCGGTGAGCATACTATCACTAATATATCACGAGTGCTAAGCGTGTCAAGAACTTTTTAAGACTTCTCTAAATGCTTCTTGTGGGATATCTACCTTTCCAATTCTTTTCATTCTTTGTTTACCTTTTTTTTGTATGTCTAGTAGCTTATCTTTTCGTTCTCGATGTCCACCAGACATTTTTGCAAGTACATTTTTTCTATATGCAGATATATTGTCTCTTGTTAAGATTTTTCCTCCAACCGCTGCCTGAAGCGACACTTGAAATTGCTGTCTTGGTATAACATCTTTTAGCCTTGCAATAACCTTTTTCCCAATCTCATAGGCATTTTGTTTTAAGACTATTTGTGCAAGCGGGTCAACAATTTCATTATGAACTAATATATCCATTTTAACCACTTCAACGCGTCTATAATCAAGCAAATCATAGTCAACGCTAGCATATCCTGATGATATTGTTTTTAATTCATCAAAAAAGTTTAGTATTAATTCTGCAAGAGGCAACTCGTATTCAAAAATTACTGTTGCTTGTGTTGGATATTCCATCTTTTTCATAATGCCTCTCCTATTTTCACACAGAGTGATAATACCGCCAATATATTCAGAAGGGGACATAATATGAAGTATAATCCATGGCTCTTTTACTTCCTTAATACTTGTTGTATTCGGTAGTTCTGAGGGTGTTTTTACCGAAATATCTTCTCCTGTAGTTTTCGTTACTAGGTATTCGACAGTTGGGGTTGTTGATATTAATGCAAGATTGTATTCTCGTTCTAATCTTTCTTGAACAATGTCTGCATGAAGTAGTCCTAAAAATCCACACCTAAATCCAAAGCCTAAAGCGCTATTACTTTCGGGGTCAAATGATAACGCAGAGTCAGATAAAGATAACTTTTCGAGAGCTTCTCTTAACTCCGGAAATTTATTATTATCGATAGGGTATATAGAAACAAAAACAAAGGGCTTAATCTCTTTGTATCCAGGGAGAGGTTGTATAGCGGGTAAATATTTTTCGAGTGTAATAGTGTCTCCGACACGAATTGTTCTAATATCTTTTGATCCTGTAGCAATATACCCAACTTCTCCAGCAGTTAAACTTTGCGTTTTAATTTTTTGTGGTTTTAACACACCAATACTTTCGGGGTTGGAAACAGCTTTAGTAGCGTATAATGAGATTTTCTCTTTATTAAGTATGTTCTCTTGTGTAATTTTTCCGTCTACTATTCTTGTAACAGCTATAACACCTAAGAACTCGTCATAGTACGTGTCAAAAACCAAGCCTCTAAGAGGTGCGCTTTCATTTCCATTTGGGCATGGAATATGAGTTACTAATTTTTTTATAAGCGTATCTATGCCTTCTCCTGTTTTTGCTGAAATCTTTAGTATTTCCTCTTTTTTGAAACCAAAAGTATATATTAAGTCTTTAGTCACTGCTTCTACATCTGCGTTATCTATATCTATTTTATTTAATACAGGTATAATTGCCAAGTTTGCATCAAGAGCTTTATATACATTTGATACCGTTTGAGCTTGTATTCCTTGTGTGGCATCGACAACAAGTATAGCCCCTTCACATGCAGCAAGTGACCTTGAAACTTCATAAGAAAAGTCTACATGGCCTGGGGTATCAATTAGATTTAAGATGTACTGATTATCATTAAACTCGTATTCCATGCGTACAGCTTTTAATTTTATCGTTATACCTTTTTCTCTTTCGAGTTCCATACTATCTAACATTTGTTTTTGAAGTTTTCTTTTATCGACAGTATGTGTTATTTCTAATAACCTATCTGCTAAGGTAGATTTACCGTGATCTATGTGTGCAATAATGCAAAAATTTCTAATGTTTTGTTGTGACATGTTTGGATTTTAGCACTTGTAACATTATAAAAATACTATATGTTTGTACTATTCTCACTTATTTCAAGTGTTGCAATATGTTTAGCTTCTTTTAATTTTAACTTATTAAGTAACTTATACAGTAATTGAATTTCTTCAACTTTGAATACCCACGTAAAAAACAAATAGCTCACACCACCTATAGTTGTTGCAATAATTGTTAATATCAAAAGATTAAGAGTCTTAGTAGTATCTAAAACAAATACATCGAGAAGTTTTAGTGGCGTATATAGGCAAATGCACATCAAAATAGTTGCATAGCAAATTTTTATAAATGGTACAAAGACGTTTACCCTTTCGAAACCCCCTAGTTTTCTTGATAGAAGTACCCACAAAGCTATGGTATCAAGTATCGATGTTATAGAATATGAGAATGCGATTGACCACA
>CAZHJE010000018.1:0-1859 GCA_964532965.1 uncultured Candidatus Saccharibacteria bacterium | reverse complement strand
ATTTTTTTAAAATGTGCTAGTTCCTTTTCTTCATTAGAATAGCCTGACAGTATTGGAAGTGCAGCAGTTGCCATAGAAGCACCAAATAGTTGAACCGGAAAAAACTGAAGTTGGCTAGCAAATTTTAGCGTGACTACAGATGCAGTGGATATCAATATGGCAAGTGAGTTGTTTATTGTGGCAACTAATTGTCCTAGGATCACATTTAATATCCTTGGTGGTATAAGAAAAAGAAGTTCTTTTATTTCTTTTGCTTTTGAGTTAAATACAAACTTATACGAAAAGTTAGCTCTTGTTAAATTTGGTATCTGAATAGCCAAATGCAATACGGCACCAATCACAACACCTATCGCGGGAGCATAAATGCCCATCTTTTTTTCAAAAAAGATAATACCAGCGATTAGCCCTGCATTATACAAAACAGGTGCCAAACTTGGGATAAGAAAATATTTAAAAGATTGAAGGATGCTTGTAAAAAAACTACTAATAACTAAGAGTATTTGTGCTGCCATCATTATTGACATTAAATTTGCACCTAAAGCTATTTCGGCAGAGGTGAATTTATCCACAGATAATATGCGAATAACATCTTTAGAAAAAATTATTACTAAAATGCTAATTAAGATGAAAAACAAGACACTTATATTTATAATTGCAGATGCAACTTCCCATGCTTTTTTTTCACTATTAGCTTTAAGCTCAGTGAAGACTGGAATAAAAACAGTAGATAGCGCACCAACTATCACTACGGTTGATAAAAGACTTGGTATCTTGTCAGCAACGTAAAAAATCCCCAGTTCGTTTGTTACCCCAAAATATGTCGCAAGGAGTCTTCCTTTAAATATTCCTAAAAAGGCAGTTGCTGCAGAAGATATCCCAAGCAAAAACGCTGCTGATACAATGCTTTTTTGTGCTTTAACTACAAAACTCAGCCTGCCTTTAAAACTCAAACTATTTACTTTTAATCTTACTAAATTTAGTATATTAACCATATTTTATTTGGGGCTTTTCTTACAATGAATCCTATGTTATCATACTGAACGCTTATGCCAAATACTACATCTGCAAAAAAAGCCTTACGCGGCGCACATAGAAAAAAAGTACATAATCTTTTTTGGAAAAAGAGAGTCAAAGATATTATTAAGAACATTAAAGCCCATATTCAAAGTGGCACTGCACTTGATATAATAAAAAAAGAAGAATCTATATTGTACAAAGTTGTAGACAAAGCCGCAAAAGAAAAGGTAATTCATAAGAATAAAGCATCTAGAGTAAAGTCACGAATTTCAAAACAGGTACTTGCCCATGCAGATAAACCTATTAAATCTACTACAAAAAAAGAAAAATCATCCGCAGAAAGAAAGACTGCTAGATCCACAACTAAAAAATCTAAGTCCTAATTTAATATTTACTCGTGCAGACTATAAACAGTATCTTGGCTTAGATGTTAGTTTAAACAAACTATCCACCACGTTCGTTATATTATCAATACTTATTCAACTAGTGTTAATTGTGATAATTGTTATTAATTACTATCAGAACAAACATATTCAAAGTCTAATCAAGTCTTTAGAGCCAAACATATCTTTTTTACAAGAAAATTCTAAAGCTGCGCAAGACGCGCTAATATTAAAAGCCCAACTTTCTCAGTATGAAGTCGCTTCTAGTTCAAAATTACCACTTCAACCAAAAATACAAGATATAGTCTCTGCGTTACCCAAAAATGTCTTTTTGATATCTATGACTTCAGAAAACGTAGTAGATAAAAATGTAAATTTGACTGTTCAGACGCCCTCCTCTATTGACGCAGCTCGAGTATTAGCCAGTTATTCTAAAATATCGGATGTGAAAGAAATAGT
>CAZHJE010000017.1:0-14718 GCA_964532965.1 uncultured Candidatus Saccharibacteria bacterium | reverse complement strand
AATTGATATAATAAACACACATGCCCAAGGAAAACACCAACCAAACCTGCACTAAAGATGAACTATGCGCACTTGAAAAAATTGCCTATGATATACGCGAAGATTGTATAAAACTACTTACTACTGCAGAACAAGGGCATTCAGCAGGCTCTATGGGAATGGCAGATGTTGTTACAGCACTTTACTTTAAAATACTAAACATTGACCCAAAACACCCTACAAATCCACAAAGAGATAGATTGGTTTTATCTAACGGGCACATTTGTCCAATACTTTACACTGCACTTGCTCATAAGGGGTTTTTTGATAAAAAAGAACTACTTACCTATGGAAAATTAAATTCTATTCTGCAAGGGCACCCGCATAATTTAGTAACCCCTGGAATAGAAAATAGCAGTGGCCCTCTTGGACAAGGAATATCTCAAGCAATTGGCATGGCGTTAGCGTGTAAAATGGACCAACTAACTAACACAATTTATTGTCTTGGCAGCGATGGTGAATTAGACGAAGGTCAAACATGGGAAGCCGCCATGTGTGCGCCAAAATATAAACTAGATAATCTCGTTTGGATAATTGATAGAAATAATATACAAATAGACGGACATACAGAAGAAATTATGCCATTAGAGCCACTACGTGATAAACTTGAAGCATTCAATTGGTACGTGCTTGAGATTGACGGGCACAATATTTCTGAAATAATTAATGCATGTAACTTTGCAAGAACTATAGTAGGAAGACCTACTGTCATTATTGCACATACTATCCCCGGTAAAGGGGTTGATTTTATGGAGTATAAATTTGAATGGCACGCAAAGGCTCCTAATAAAAAAGAGGCAACTATAGCCTTAAAAAAACTTAGAAGCCTTGAAGGCAAAATAGAATGCTATGACCTATAAAAATAAAACGCATACCTTATATATAAGTTTACTTCCAATACTTTTAATACTTGGAATTATTGTCGGTGCAGGGTACATGTTAATGAAAGGAGAATTTAAACTCCCCAAATTAACAAAGGATATTACCGAAGTAAGAAGACTAGAGGGATTTCCCACTGTTGTAAAAACCACCAAAGTAATGGACAAGCAGAGAGTCATAATAACAAACGATACTGAGTTAAATAACTTTTTGAACGAAATAGATCCTTCGGGGCAATTAGTGCTAAACGACAATATTGACTTTGAAAAAGAAATTCTAATAGGTGCTACGACTGAAACTTTACAAACAACAGGATATACATTTAAGGTCAAAAAAATCTATGCAAATAAAGAAGATGAAACACTAACAATCTCTTTGCGTGAAACTAAATCGGGGGACACTTGTATAGTTGAAAATGAAACTAATGTTGCAGTAGATCTGGTTGCAATTACAAAAACTGATTGGAAAATAAACTTTGAGCGAGTAAAAGAAATTGCTGAATGTAACTAATGTTAAATCCAAATGTTTTTGAAAAATTTGTAGAACAAGAAGAGCTACGTAATGGAATTAATGAGGCACTTATTGAGGCCGGCGGTCTTTATGGCAATCTTGTTGTCTTAACTGCAGACTTAACTGAGTCAACAAGAGTTAAAGGTTTTCGAGATAACTTTCCTAATAGATTTATTAATGTTGGAGTAGCAGAACAAAACCTTGCGTCCATTTCAGCAGGAATAGCTCTAACTGGTAAAACAGTAGTTATGTCTTCGTATGGGACATTTAATCCGGGTAGAAATTGGGAACAAATTAGAATCTCAATATGCTATTCGAATGCAAATGTTAAAATACTCGGCGGGCATGTAGGTCTTTCGTCTAATCTACAAGGCTATTCTCATCAAGCAGTAGAAGATATTGCTCTCACAAGAGTATTACCAAATATGGTAGTGCTATCCCCTTGCGATTATTATGAAGCAAAAAAAGCAGTGCTTGAAGCAATAAAGTATAAAGGGCCAGTGTATATTAGATACACAAAAGACAAATGTCCAATATTAACGACAAAAGATAGTGAATTTCAAATTGGTAAGGCACAAATATTAAAAGAAGGTAAAGATTTAACAATAATCGGCACCGGTCCAGTACTATTCGAAGCACTCCTTGCGGATAAAAAAACTAAAAATGTCGATTGTGAAATAATTAACTTATCAAGTATAAAACCACTTGATAAAGATACGATATTAAAATCAGCTAAAAAAACAAAAAAAGTAATTACCGTTGAAGAACACCAAATAGACGGTGGTATGGGTAGCGCTATATGCGAACTACTCTCACAAGAATACCCTGTTACAGTTAAAAGGCTCGGAATACCAAACATACATACAAAATCGGGAACTTATGCTGAGTTAAAATATGAATTTGGAATTGATTCAACACATATCACAAAGGTTATTAGTGAATTTAACTAATATTAAATGATAGAATAACTACATGCCCAACGAACTGCTCATAATTGGTGATTGCTCCATAGACTTATACATGAATATTGATGATGATCAAAACGTCGAAAAAACAAAAAATGATGAAATATGTTTTATTCATGGAAGTAAAGTTCAAGTAAAAGAATTCAAAGTTAATCTTGCAGGTAATGCGTGTCATGTTGGCGTAAGTGCTGCTTTGCTTGGTATTAAGACACAAATATATTCTGAATTTGGTGATGATGACTACGCTGATAGATTTATTAAAACCTTTAATGAGGTAAAAATTGACACTACATATTGCTTTAAAAATAAAGGCACAAATACTAATGTACATGCAATTCTTCACGCAAATAATGAACGTACAATATTTTCATACCATGAACCACGAATATATAAAAATATATTTGGCGCTACATATAAATTAGAAAAACCCAAATGGCTATATTACACATCACTTGCACACGGCTATGAACAGTTTCAGAATGATTTAACTGAATACATAGAAAAAAATAAAGATATAGGCGTAGCATTTAACCCAGGCACACTGCAAATAAAAGGACCTAAAGAAACTTTGGCACGCATGATAAATTGTACAAATATATTAATTGTAAACAAACAAGAAGCACAACAAATACTAGACACAAACGAACAAGATATAGAAATACTGCATAAAAAGTTGCATGATTTTAAAATAAATTTATCTTTAATAACAGATGGCGGAAATGGCTCAAGTGTTTTTGATGGTAATAAATTGTATAAAAAAGATGCTCCAATTATTAAAGGTAACATAAAAGATAAAACAGGCTCAGGCGACGCCTATGCGGCTGCATTTATAGCCGCGCTTCATTATGGAAAAAATATATCAACAGCAATGGATTGGGGAAATAAAAATGCAGCCAGTACTATAACAAAAATAGGTGCACTTCCTGGTCTGCTAAATAGAATACAGATTGAAAAGGAATAAGTATGGAAAGTAATGCATATAAACTCTTAAAACAAGCATTAGATAATAGCTACGCACTTGGCGCATTTAATGTGGCAAATATTGAAACATTAAAAGCAATAACAAACGCCGCATTTAAATTAAAAGCACCAATAATTTTGGAGGCATCCCAAGGCGAAATTGGTTATATTGGTTATAAGCAGCTTGTTAGTTTAAGTTCTATATATAAAAAAGAATTAGACTTAGACATAATACTAAATTTAGATCATGCTAGGAGCTTTGAAGATTGTAAAAAGGCAATTGACGAAGGCTTTGATTATGTCCATATCGACGGTAGTAAACTCGATTACGAACTAAATGTTAATGAAACAAAAAAAGTAGTTGACTATGCCCATAAATACAATATTCTAGTAGAGGGAGAACTAGATCATATACAAGGAAGTTCAGAAGACCACACACATGAAGATCCAAATGGCTATTTAAATGAAAATCTCTATACCATACCACAAAGAGCACATGATTTTGTATCGCAAACAGGAATAGACGTATTTGCAGGCTTTTTTGGTAATTTGCACGGGGTATATGCAAAAGAAACTAGGTTAAACTTTAATGTACTCTCTAAATTAACAGAACTTTTGCCCAATACGTTTTTATCGCTCCATGGAGGATCAGGTATAAATAACGCCGATGTTAAAAGAGCAGTACAATTAGGAATAGTTAAAGTTAATGTAAATAGTGAAATAAGAATTGCATATAAAAATGCATTAAAAGAAGAAATCAATAGTACAAAAGAGGTTGCAATTTATAAAATAACACCAAAAGCGATACAAGCTGTAGAAAAAATTGTAGAAAATAAGATATTATTATTTGGGACAAACAAAGTTACAACTATTATATAAGCTATATAATTGGATACATATATGAAATTATTAATAACTAGAAAAATACCGCAAAACGCATTGGAACAGTTAAGTAAATATAAAGAAATAGAAATAGATTATAGAGAAGGTTCTCCATTAACCAAACAAGAATTACTAGAAGCAATAAAGGGTGTTGACGCAATAATTCCTGTAATACCAGATAAGATAGATAAAGAAATAATAAATAGTGCGGGAAGTAAACTTAAATTAATTGCTCATTACGCGGTAGGGTTTGACAATATTGATGTAGAGTACGCAACTACAAAAAATATATATGTATCAAATACACCGGGAAACCTTACAGAATCAGTTGCAGAATTTGCACTTGGGCTTATGTTTGCGATATCAAAAAAAATTGTTGCATCTGACAAATATGTAAGAGATAAAAAATATAAGTACTGGGATCCAATGGAGTTTTTAGGGCCAAAAATATCTGGAAAAACATTGGGCATAGTTGGCATGGGACGAATTGGTTATTATCTTGGCGAAATGGCAAAAAAAGGGTTAAATATGAAAATACTCTATCACGACCCTAAACAATGTGTCGAAGCAGATGAAAAGTTAGCAGCACAAAAGGTATCTTTGGAGCAATTACTTGAAAATTCTGATTTTGTATCATTAAATTGTTTTTTATGTGATGCAACATACCATTTAATTGGCGAAAAAGAATTGAAACTTATGAAACCAACAGCATATTTAATAAATACTGCAAGAGGCCCTATAATTAACGAAGCAGCACTTTATACTGCATTAAAAGAACAATGGATTGAAGGAGCCGCGCTTGATGTCTTTGAAGACGAACCAAATGTATATAAAGATTTAGATACGCTATCTAATGTGATTCTTACACCTCATATTGCAAGCGCAACCTATGAAGCAAGAATTCAAATGGCAAATATGGTAGTGAATAATGTTATTGATGTTTTAGTAAATAAAGTACCGCCTAGAAATCTGGTAAATAAAGAGTTGGTGGATAAAAAGACTCCAAGTTTAGTATAATTAGACAATATGCATCCTGCACACACACATTTATCAGGTCCTGGCAGGACTCTCAAAGAGTACACTCATGCTGGAGACGTCCAAACAGCGCAACAACTCATAAAAGACTTTCTAAACGATCCTGTTAAAAAAACCACAATAAGAGAAGTGAGTGATAAAGAATTACAAGAGATCTTAGAAGATGAGGAAAGAAGAAACCTTTTAGCAAGGCAAGTAGCTGTACTAAACTTTTTATCTGATGAAGCAAAAAGTCCTACTTTAACTTTAAAACTAAACAATTTAGAGGCTGCATCGAAGGCTGATTACAATCCGGTTAGGGGATTGTCATACAACACACAAAAAAGGAAACAGGTTTTAAGGGACGTTGAAAACGGATACAGTACTGTTAAAAGATTATTCGAAAAGGGGCTTATATCATTGGGGGAAGATGCTCCCGACTCTGATTATAATACTTTTGTGGACCGGGGTTTGTACGAAGATATGCTGGAAGAAACAGATGCATTGATAGCAACACTTATGGATGACAATGTTATTCCACTACCAGAACAGCTACAGGCAGGCTTTATACATATTCAGCATAACATCGAAACGTTATTATTTGGCAGGAGTTTAGAACAGAACCTAGCGTTAAAAGACAAATACTCCGTAAGAAATTCAGTAGCACAGGCAGTACACTTATTTGATCAATACGTCGGAGAATATTCCATCCATTTCATAACAGCTGCTTCTATGTACTATTTAATCAATTCACTACTAGAAATACACGGGTATGATACTAGCGATATGATCACAAGACTCGATTACTATTACATTATGTTAATGTTCTGCATCTTAGCTGCGGGTGTAACAGCGGGCGTCAAAGCAACTGACCAATATAAACAGTTACAACAGAATAAAAAAGATGAATTGTTAACACAAGGAAATAATGATAGTGAGCTTTTTACTAACCGAGGTGGGATAATTGAAAAAATGATACCCGAATTAAAAAGTACGTACTCAGAAGATGTATTGGACATTGCAACACTGTTTATAAAAGATAACGATAAAAAAACCTTGCAAAAACTCTTGATAAAAGTAGCTGGCGTCTGTAAAGACGATCCGATCTTAACACAGGTACTTGCAACACTAGATACAATACAAAAAGTTACAACAATTACACCGCTAGCTAAACCAAAAGACGCACAGGAACGAGCCGAGGACATGTTTGATAATGTTGAACCCGGAAATGAGTTCAAAACCAGTTTTGCAGAACTTTGCAACCTATTTGCTGTAATCAAAAAAAGGTACCCAGATAACTGGCCCACACTTGAGGATATGAAAAGCGCCCTATCAACTGAAGCGCGACTAGCAGGTGTTGCATCCGTTGGAACAGCAATTATTTTAAATAGTTAACCGCTAAGTGATTAAGCGAATAAGTTGCAAAACAATAACATAAACGATAAACTAAAATACATGAATGAAAATAAAAGCTTACTAACAAACCCAAACTTTACATTAATTTTAATTGGTCTTCTACTTGTAGGATCTTTTTTTGCAGGAAGGTATTACACAAAAGTAGAACTGTATGAAAATGGTGGTTCAGCTGGTGGTGCTCCTTCGGGAACACAAGCGCTATCTGGAACTGCAAAAGTATTAGCAGAGATTAATGAATATGCAAAAGACGCAGGAGCAGACAAAGATGATTTTGCAACATGTTTCGAAAATAAAGAAACCCAAGACGCTGTTCAAGCACAGTATCAATCAGGAATCAGTGCCGGTGTTCAAGGTACTCCTGGAAACATACTGCTAAATACTCAAACCGGACAGGGTGTACTAATATCAGGTGCGCAACCACTTGAAACTTTTCAAGCATATGTTGACTTCATGTTAAAGGGGACACCTATACCAGATTCTGTAAAAGCCTTAAATGGCGATGTATTAGAGAACTTTAATGTAGCTCCTGTAACCGAAAATGACCATATATCAGGTAACGCACAGGCTAAACTTGCATTAATTGAGTACTCTGATTATGAGTGCCCATATTGCCAACGATTCCACCCAACCGCAAAACAACTTATAGATAATAATTCAGATGTAATGTGGGTATTTAGACATTTCCCTCTCGATAACATACATAAAAATGCAAGACCTCTTGCAATAGCATCAGAATGTATTGCTAAACTTGCAGGCAACGATGGATTTTGGAAGTTTACAGACGCGGTATACGGCATAAAATAATATTTAGTGTATATCAAACTAAAGCCATGCAATTGCATGGCTTTTTTGTTTAATGGTATAAATACATATATGAACATTAAAGATTTCTTTAAAAGAAATAAGCCTATTTTTGTATTTGGAATAGTTCTCGCAATGGTCTTCACAGGGGTATCGGTAGTTGCAGAACTTATATCTCCGAACAATGAAATTCCAATTTTAAAAAAAACCGAAACGCCCATAACAGACTCTTATACAAATAATGCATATACCCTGCCGAAAGAAGAAATACAAACCAACCCTACTAATGAAATAGAAATATCACAAGAAGAGATAGACACAAAACTGGGTAAGCTTGAAATTTCATTTACTGAAAGCGGATTTATACCTAAAAACACATCGGCATATGTTGGACAAGCACTGGTAATAAAAAATAGCACCCCCGCCACAATTAATATCATTCAAACAACAAATATCTTTGCTAACTTAAAAGACATAACAATAGGAATTCAGCCAGAAGACGAATATGAATTTAGATTGGATAAATCTGGGTTATGGACATACAAAGAAACCATATCAAATTCTAACGGTGCTATATATATTAATCCAAAAGATGCATTATTAAAAAAGCTAATAGAGCTTTAACACGCAAAAGCAGAAGGACAAATATCGTTTAACATACAATTAGCGCAGTCTGGTTTTCGTGCCTTGCAAACATATCTGCCATGCAAAACAATAGAGCCAGATAAATTACTCCAGTACTTTTTATCAAATACGTTCATTAAATCTTGTTCTATCTTTACAGCGTTTGTATGTATTGTTAAACCTAATCTATTTGAAACTCTAGTAACATGAGTATCTACAACAATACCCTCGGTTATACCCCACAATTCATTTAAAATTACATTTGCGCTTTTTCGGGCAATACCTGGTATTTTAGTTAACTTTTCTAAAGTATTTGGTAACTTACCAGCAAACTCTGTAAGAACTACATTAGCTGCTTTAATTAATCTATCAGCTTTACCTTTATGAAAATTAACCCCATATATATCTTTTTGCAGTTCACTTAGCTCGGCACATGCTAAATCTTTCCAAGACGGGTATTTTTTAAATAATTTTGGAGTAATTTGATTAACTTTTTTATCTGTAGTTTGTGCAGATAACATAACCGCTACAGTCAACTGATAGTCACCATCATATGCAAGCTCTGTTACTGGAGTCGGATAACTTTTTGCTAATCTTTGGGCAATTTCTGTGGCAATTTCCTTTTTGGCCATATTTTGTAAGTATAGCATGGTAAAATCTATGTTATGCAACAAACAAATACTAAAACATCTTGGGATTTAACATCTCTTTTTAAATCTGATGACGATCCATCAATAGACACAAACATAAAAAATGCTACAACTGAATACACAAAATTTGAAAAAAAATGGAAACTGCGCAAAGATTATTTAACCAATGCTACCGCATTAAAAGAAGCGCTAGATGATTATGAAAAATTACTTGAAAAGTATGATTTAACAGGAGATGCAGGGTACTATCTGCAACTTAGAGCTTCTTTAGAACAAGATAATCCTAAAATAAAGGGTATGCAAAACAAGCAACGAGATATCGCTATTGCAAATTTGGATAAGATTAGATTTTTTGAACATAAAATAGCAAAGATTAAAAAAAACATGCAAAAGGTTTTTTTAGAAGATAAAACTTTAAAAGACTACAAACACTTTCTTAAAAGACAATTTGATACAGCAAAGTACAATCTGTCAGAAAAAGAAGAAAAAATATTAGTATCAAAAGATGCTCCCTCACATGCCAACTGGGTTAAAATGTTGCGGGAATTTCTGCAAACAGAAGAACGAGAAGTATTAACAGAAACTAAAAAAGTAGAAAAAAGACTATTTTCAGAAATTGCTCCCCTGTTATCAAATAAAGATAAAGCTATAAGAGAATCTGCTGCAAAAGCATGTACTGACATAAGTGCAAAATACGAAAAAGTTTCTGAACACGAGCTTAATTCGATACTGCAAGATAAGAAAATTAACGATGATCTCAGAAAATTCAATCGACCAGACTCTGCGCGGCACTTGTCCGATGACATAGATACCAAAACAGTAGATGTATTAATTAATGCGGTAACAACAAGATTAGATTTATCACATAACTATTATGCACTAAAAGCAAAACTACTAGGGGTTAAACAACTATCCTACTATGAAAGAAATCTACGTTATGGAACTTTAAATAAGAAATATGAATTTGACGATGCAATTTCACTAGTATTAAAAACATTCGAAAAGTTAGATATTGAATTTGCACAAATATTTAAGAACTATCTTGCAAACGGGCAAATAGACGTCTATCCAAAAAAAGGAAAATACGGGGGTGCTTTTTGCATAAGCGGAAATTTAGCACAAAAAAGCTACGTGTTACTAAACCACACTGGTCTAATAAGTGATGTAACAACAATTGCACACGAAATGGGACATGCAATAAACAATGAATTCATTAAAAAAAGGCAAAATGCATTAAATCAAGATACCCCGCTATGTATTGCCGAAGTAGCAAGTACATTCATGGAAGATTTTGTATTAGATGAATTAATGTTACAGGCAGACGACGAATTAAAACTTGCATTAATGATAGAAAAGTTAAATTCTGATATTAGCTCAATTCAACGCCAAATAGCTTGTTACACTTTTGAACAAGAACTACATAAAGAGTTTAGAGAAAAGGGTTATTTAACAAAAGAAAACATCTCTGCGTTGTTTGTTAAACATATGAGCAGTTATCTTGGAAAAAGTATAGTAATTGATGAGTTAGAAAGGTTAGGTTGGGTCTCATGGCCACACGTTAGATCTTTTTTTTATGTTTATACTTATGCAAGTGGTCTTTTAATTTCCAAAGCATTACAAAATATGGTCAAACAAAATAAAAGCAAAATAACTAATATTAAGGAATTTTTATCTGCAGGCACATCGGACTCACCAAAAAATATATTTTTAAAATTAGACATTGACATAAATTCGCAGAAATTTTGGAATAAAGGGTTAGATGAAATACAAAACTTATTAGAAAGTACACAGAAACTTGCAATTAAGCTTGGAAAACTTGATAATTAATATATATGGTAGATACTACGCAACCAAATAAAGATGAATTTGCAGAAGGCTTAATGCCTCCAGACGAAGTAACTCCAAAAAAAATGGACGAAAAAAAAGAAAGTCCAGACAAAGAGGTTTCGCCGGAGAACATTTCACAGACACCAGCCGAACTACCAGAAGTAAAACAAGAGAGCACACCTCTAAAAGAGGTTAAACCAAAATCAAAAATATACATGCTTAGCAAAGCTACTTTCTTTATTTTATTTGGACTTTTTGTAATATACATAGGACTAATGACACTAAAAATCATGCGTAATGTCAACCAGCCAAAGGAGGAACAACCAGTACAAATACAAGACCCACAAATTGAAGAACAACCAGTGGAACCACCAGAAGTAAGTTCAAAAGATGGCTTAAATGAATACATTGATAAAGAAGAAGAACTACTCTTTTCTTACCCAGAGATTGCGGAATTAAAAACAGACTTTATGCAAACTAATATTAGAACGTATATAGTCACCTATCTTGGGGATCAACAGCGCATAGTGCCAGCAACAGAAAAGGATTTAGTAGATGGGTATATTTTTAGTTTAATAATAAATAAAGAAGTATTAAATACTAATTTAGATCAGATTGCACTTGATAAAAGAAATAATTATTTAATTAATTGCCCAAACACAGTATCTATAAGTAATATCGAAAATACAAGCATTAGAGAGCTAAATGCAAAAACATTCGAAGTCTCGGGGTGTGACCAAAACTTTATAGAGACATTTTTTGTTAAAGGCAACAGTGTATATGAATTTAAACAAGTATATCGAGGCGATCTTGGTTATGGGCAAAAATATAGAGCAGAAACCCAAGACATTATAGACTCATTTAGATTCACAAACATTATAGCTCCAACTCCAAAAGACACATGGGAATTAGTTAAAAGAGATGATTTAGGGTTATCTTTTTCATACCCACAGAACTTAGATAGCACTTGTTGTAATATTCAAGGTCCTATAGGAGTACCTGCAGATAAAGTTAGTGTACTTGCACACATTCGAAATGTTTCTAATCAAGAAAAATTTGACGGTATGGCTGTATATGTAAATAGGAATAAGGATAAAGATTTTAATACATATCTCGAAGAACAAAAAATAAAATTAAAAGAAAATTACAGACTGGTTGTAAACAAAAACGCAGAGACCCAAGATATTGAAACAACTGTCGCTGGAACTCCAGCAATACTTCTAAAAGGCTATGCATGGTGGGGCGATATGATTTTTATGCAAATGCCAAATAACAAAGGGTACTATTTAACTATCGTTAAAACATACGGGTTTGAAGCAAGTAACTTCGATGAAATTTTCAATAACATTTTAGATACGTTTGTATTTTTTTGACACGGAACAAAAATATACTACAATAACGAATATGGAATATACCCCTTCAACAAAATTGCTTGATAAATACGCAGATATACTGATTAACTATGGTTTAAATGGTGGTAACGGAATAAAACCAAAAGAGGTCGTAGTCCTTCAGGTACCGGACTGCGCAAAACCCATGCTATATGCCTTAAAACGAGCTGTGTTAAAGTCTGGCGGGTATCCAATTCTTAGATATATGCCCGATAGACCTGACGGCATGTCTAAAGAAGATTACGAACTATCGTCTGACGATCAATTAGAATTTTATCCTGACAAATATTTCGAGGGTTTAATAGCACAAACTAATCATTTAGTAGTGATTTTGTCCGATACAGACAAACACGACCTAGAGGGTGTAGATAGTAAAAAGATTATGAAAGTTAAAAAGGCACTAAAGCCCTATTATGACTTAAGAGAAGCAAAAGAAACCAAAGGAGATTTTTCTTGGACACTTGCGCTTTATCCAACACAAGCATTTGCTAGTGAGGTAGGCATGACATTAGAAGAGTACTGGAATGAAGTAATAACCGCATGTTATCTAAATGATGATAACCCAGTGGATACATGGAAAAACATACAAAAGAGTATTGACACGATAAAAAACAAACTGACAGCCTTAAAAATACAAAAAGTGCATGTAAAAGCCGAAAATATTGATCTTACAGTAGGCATAGGATCTACAAGAAAGTGGCTTGGCGGAAGTGGTAAAAACATACCAAGTTTTGAAGTATTTGTATCACCAGACGCAAGGATGACCGAAGGATATATATACTTTAACCAACCATTGTACAGATTTGGCAATTTGATTAAAGATGTAAGGCTTGAATTTAAAGAAGGAAAAATAATTAATTCAAGCGCAAGCGTGGGAGAAGAGTTACTAAAAGAAATGATTGCAGTAGAAAATGCTAACCGCATAGGTGAGTTTTCGTTAACAGATAGCAGGCTGTCCAAAATTACTAAACTTATGGGTGAAACTCTTTTTGACGAAAATATTGGAGGTAAATACGGCAACACACATATAGCAATAGGCATGGCGTACAAAGACTCGTACAATGGAGATCCTAAGGATGTGTCAAAAAAGCAATGGGAAGAATTAGGATTTAATGAATCCGCGATACACACTGATATCATGAGCACAGAAAATAGAAAAGTCACAGCATACCTTGAAGACGGTAGTAGTATGGTAATTTATGAGAATGGGGTCTTCACAATTTAAAGCACATTCTAAATGTAGTGTAATATATACAAATAGCATTATATGAAATTTAACAAATATGCAAAAACAGAAAAGTATTCGTATACGCTTGGCGCGTATCCAACAATAGAACTACTACAAAATAGACCAGATAGAGTTGTTAAAATAATTTTGTCTAAAAAAAGTGGCCCAAATAAAGGGGTACAAAAAATTAAAGAAATATGCCAAAAGAAAAATATACTTGTTGAATACAATGAAAATACACTATATAAATTTTCACCTAAGGGAAACGTATATGTTGCGGGTCTTTTTAGCAAATATATATCAGAATTAGATACACAGAGCACACATATAGTGCTTGATGAACCAAGTGATATGGGAAACGTAGGTACAATTATACGAACAATGGCCGGTTTTAATGTATATAATTTAGCACTAATTGGTACTAGTGTAGATTATTTTAATCCTAAAGTTATACGCGCATCTATGGGAAGTATATTTAGTATTAATATATCTACATTTAAGGATATTGATACCTATATTAATATATTTAAAAAACATACAATGTATGCGTTTTTAACAAATGGTAAAAAAAGTATTAGAGAAGTTACGTTTAAATCTCCTGCATCATTAATATTTGGTAATGAAGGGCAAGGGTTAGGCAATGGGTATACTAAATTAGAAAATTCAATATATATTCCAAATACAACTGGTGTAGATTCATTGAATTTATCGGTTGCTGTTGGTATTGGGTTGTATGAATTGGGTGTCCAGCATTAGTATCATTTAATTAGTCTGATTCCCATACCATGGGCTCTTTTAAACTGGTTGAGATAACTTTATGGATAATACTTTTCAAGAGACTTAACTTTTATTTTTTTTGCTTTTCCCTGATGTTTAGTGTTTTCAGTAATTAGGGTAGCATCATACTGTTTCGCTAAAGCAAGGAATGAAGCATCATAGTAAGTAATTCCATGCGTTAAGGCTATTTTATATGTTTCTAAAGAGAGATCTTGGGAGGACGAAATAAAGGTAATAGGTAATCTAAATAACTGAGTAAGTGCAACATTACCTCCTTCTAAAGATAACTTTTTCCCTAAAAGGAGAGCATTTCCAATTTCATACTTAGCCAACTCTGGAACAAGCAATTCTACTTTTCCAGTCTGGACATCTTCTAAAATTTTATCAGCTATAGCTATGTGTTCTTCTTTATCAGCGCTTAGCCACTTTACAATAACTGAGGAATCAACTACTAGAACATCTTTTGACATTTTTAGTGAGACTTTCTATCTTTTTCTAAAAACTTTGCTGAAGAAACAATGCCGCCCTTCCCTTTAATTGATCTACTTTTTCTAATTCCAGCCCAAATTTTATTCCAATCAATGTAAGGCTGATGAGGCTTTATCACAATTTCATCAGGTTTTATTACAGAAATAGATACAGCCGACATAGGAGTAACCCAACTCACTACTCTACGTATTGACTCAGGTATTGTTAGTTGTCCTCTTTCGCGTATTATCCCCATTGATTTCATATTTTCAGAATATCAGAATGTA
>CAZHJE010000016.1:0-14802 GCA_964532965.1 uncultured Candidatus Saccharibacteria bacterium | reverse complement strand
GAGCCTGACGAGGTACTATTCCTCCACCCCGCTATAACTAACCTCTTTTAATAACCTTACTAAAAGCGTACAAATACTATCAAAATTATCCTAAAATATCAACTTTAGCCATTCGGACACATATGAATCAGCAACCATTGTATCCTCGCTTTCACCCTCTGATACATACAAATTATCTTTATTTTTTTGTAAATATTCAGTAAATTCTGGGTCTATAACATATACAGTTTCTGTGGGCTTAATTAGATTAAGCTTATTTCGCGCTTCGGCTTCGATATATTCATTGGTTTTTTGATACTCTATATCCTGTTTCAAGGTTACTTCTTCTTGCTGCAACAATAATACCTCATCTTTTAGCTCATCTAATCTTTTTTTGTTTTTCGTAACGTTTGTAGTAGTTTGTACAAATGATATTGCAAAACCTATAAATATAAGAGACAATACATAATACTTATATCTATTAAGGGTGTTTTTGAGCATGTATTCACTGTATCACTGCTTAAATTACCTGTAAATACTATAAAGTTGACATAAAATATACAGGGGTTATAATGCCCTATAGGTCTTTATACCCTACCGGTTAACTACACTAACCCATATAGTATGGTTTACATGGTTTAAGTTACAAATTTATAGACTGCTTAGATTTAAATGATACGAACAGACGAGGCACATAAAAAGTTTGTTGAGCACTTAAAGCAAAAAGGCAAATCTGCTTCAACAATAATAGCCTACGAAAAAGATATTGAACAACTTATTGAACACCTTTTTAAACAGGGTATTGAAGGTGTTTCAGAAATATATACAGAACATTTAAGTGATTTTATGAAAAAGTTATCCGCAGTTGGATTAACAAATAAAACAATTTCCAGAAAAACTAATGCAACAAAAACATTCTTTAGATTCTTAAAAGATAATAATTTTATTCAGATTGACGTTGCAGAACAACTAAAGCATCCAAAAGTTAAAGTAAAAGCACCAAGAATACTATCCAAATTAGAATACCGTGCGTTAAGAGATACCGCAAGAGACGATATTAGAACTTTTACTATGATCGAGGTGTTAATTCAAACAGGACTTTCTATTTCTGAGCTATCCTTACTAGAAGTTAAGCACATTAACTTTGAAAATGGAGTACTAGAGGTACCAAAAAGAACAAGCCGAAACTATAGAACAGTACCTTTAAATAAAGCCGCTGTTGAAGCAATGAAAAAATATTTAAACGAAATACGGCCGGCACTTGAAAATGCAAAACATTTTTTTATTACAAAGACCGGTAATGCTTTACTTGTTAGAAATATTAGATCCACTATCGACAGGTATTTTAAACTAGCGGGTGTTGAGAATGCTAAAGTAAACGATTTGAGGCATACTTTTATTGCTCACCACCTAGCACAAGGCACAAGCATTCAACTTATATCTAAAATTGTAGGTCATAAAAGATTATCCACTACAGAGCGTTATTTAGAATATATCGAAAAAGAAACCGAGGAAGAAAAAATGGAACTTGGTGTTCTTTAATACGAAACTACTATCGTTTAATTAGCTTTTTGAAACCTTAGCATGCCTGTTTCAAGTTCAAAATACACGTTATGTAGATCTTCATATGACAACCTTAAAGCATTAGCGCTATCGTTTTTTAGTCCTAAAGTATTTGCTGTTTGTAACAACTCTTCATCTGATATAAAAGGTAAGGTACTTATATCAAACTCAGTGTAAGAATCGTCTCCATTTCTAAACAAACCTTTATCACCACATTGCGTAAATGCAAATGTTTTTGTAACTGAGTTGTTGTACAAATAAATAGTTGAGTTTGCGCGTGTATCTGTAGCGCACGCCTCCAATCTCTCAAGTGCTGTGGGATTAGCATAAACTGATGTTGTCTCTTTGGCAACAATAGAAAAAAGTGCTGTTTCAGGATTATATGCTTTTAAAGAACGGTAAGATTCGCCAGCATCTCCTCCCAAAGAGTAAAAATATACATTGTTATCTGCTGCAATTTCATACGATCCATCTGAATCTTTTAAGTCACCTAAAAAAGAAAACTTATCATTAGGGTCAAGTAAAAATATTCCACAGGTCACACCTAAAAAACAACCTTGATGCTCTTCTGAAGATCTAATAACAAACAATGTACTCCCATCACCTAAAGCAATTTTATGTAATAACGCCGGTGCATTTGCAAGTACATCCGTTAAAGATAAGTTTTTAACTTCATTAGTTATATTGGTATTAGTTACTTGCAGAGGCTTTGCTAGATTTTCTTCTTTGGTTGTAAAAGTATAAGCTGCTAAGCCTAAATTAACAAAAGATAAAACAATAATTATAAAAAGTATCTTTACAGCCGATTTAGTACTTTTTTCTGGTGTGTTTTGAAGTGTGTCTTGATTGTCCGCAGTCATTAGTTTATCTTCGCTAAACCTTAATGGTGGGTGCTCCTGGGCTCGAACCAGGGACCACGCGTGTATAAGACGCGCGCTCTACCAACTGAGCTAAGCACCCAAAATTATATTCACTCTGCTATCAAATTTTCTATTATCTTTTCGTCTAACTCTTCTTTATTAGAATCTTTCCATTTTTCAGATGATATTTTCTCTTTTTTCTTACGGTAGATTCTATCAAGCTCATTAACTGTGTCAATAAGAGCAGTCTCTAATTCATAACCTGTTTCTGTTACAAAAAATGCCTCCCCATCAAGAGATATTTCTATTTTAACAACAAAAGTGTCATCCGGCGCTTTATTTAAAACGATTCTACCAAATTTCGAATCTTCTGGGATATCTTCCCATTTACGCTCTAGCTTTTCGAGTTTGGCCTGAACTAAAAACTTCATACTGTCTGTGACAGACATATTATCTGATGTTATTTGATATTTCATAAGTATATTTTAACACTTTAGTTATTTTTCGGGAAAAATCTGCTTGCCGTCTTGATCATAAAGATAAATTGCAGCAACAGGACAAGACTGCGCAGCCATTAAAAGCTCATCGTCTGGTAGCTTTTCGGCATCTTTTTTAACAACTGCGATATTAGTATCATCCATCTCAAAGCCATTTGGAGAAACTACAACACATGTAGTAGCACCAATGCATAAATTCCTATCAACTACAACTTTATGTATTTTTTTTATAGTCATTTCTGCCATATATTACTCACTAAATTTAACAACCTCATTAACTCTTGCTAACATTTCGTCAATTTCCTCTTCAGACATTCCGTGTATTTTAGCTCCAGATTCAACCGTATCAAACGAATTTGCAAAGCAACCAACACAATGGAGCCCGTAATCGGTAAAAACCTCGGCGGTATCGGGATATTTAAATAGTATGTCCGCAAGATTATCGTCACGTTTTACATACACTGTAATCTCATCTTTATTTTTAGTATGTGTTTTTTTAGCTTTTTGATTCATATGCGTTTACTGCTTTTTTTAAAGCATCTAAAATTAATGTAGCACATTTGATTCTACTTGTTGTTAAATCAGTATTCAACAAAGACAATACATAATCTTTAGTAAGACCCTTAACATAAGCTAAATCCCTCCCTATAATGTCTTCTGTAACTAGTGCTGCCGATATTATAGCAACAGCGCATGCGTCACCGTCATATTTAACATCAACAATTATACTATCTTTGATATCAAGCATGATTGTTAATACATCTCCACACATTGGATTACTTTCAGTAACATTTACACTGGGGTTATCGAGTATTCCCCTATTTTGAGGATTTTTATAAATTTCTAGCAGTTCTTCTCGTTGGTAAATATCTGACATACTATTTTTTTTGTAATATCTCCAATGCTTTTTTTAATGCATTAATAAACACATCTATATCTTCTTTTGTATTGTATACATGAAAGCTAATACGCGTAGAACTCGGTACATCTAGTTTTTTATATAATTGCATCGCACAATGTAGCCCAGATCTAACAACTACACCATGTGTACTTAAAATTGAAGAAATATCATGTGAGTGGACATTATCTACATAAAAAGATAATAAACTAGACCGTTTTGATACATTAGTTGTACCTAATATTTTTATATCAGCAATAGCACTTAGTTTCTCAAACGCGTATGTACATAGCATTTGATCATGTTTTTGTATATTACTTATTCCTAAAGCATTAATATAGTCAACTGCTACACCAAGCCCAATAGCACCTGCAATATTTGGAGTACCTGCTTCGAATCTTTCTGGAATAGGTCTTAATTCATAACTTGTATCATCTACATCTTTTACAGTACCACCACCTAAAAACATCGGGGACATGTTTTCGAGACAGCTAGCTTTACCGTATAACACTCCAATACCTGTGGGGCCCAACATTTTATGGCCAGAAAAAACATAAAAATCACAAGCTAGATCTAACATATCGACAGGTATATGAGATACTGCTTGAGAACCATCAACTACCACTACCGCACCAACCTCGTGTGCTTTTTTAACTAGCTCTTTTATTGGGAGTATAGTTCCTAATACATTGGATATATGAGTTAATACAATAAGTTTAACGTTTTGGGTAATCTTTTTTTCCCACTCAGGTACAAGAGTGCCATCATAAAGTATATCTATATACTCCACTTTTGCATTAGTTAGGGTAGCAACATTTCTAAAAGGCAGTACACTACTATTATGCTCTTCGATTGTTGTTAATATAACGTCGGATGCAGATAAGTTTTGTAATCCCCAGCCAAACGCAATCATATTTAAAGCTTCTGTAGAGTTTTTTGTAAAAATAAGTTCATTTGGTTTTGCATTAATGAACTTTGCAATTGTATTTCTTGCCTGATCAAACTTTTGTGTTGCCAGATCTGCTAAAAAATTAGAGCCTCTAGATACGTTTGCATTATATCTAGAATAGTATTCCACTTGCGAATCAATCACAGAGTGTGGTTTTTGAGAAGTTGCAGCACTATCTAAATATACTAGGGCATTACCCTCATAATTTTGTTTAAATATCGGAAAATCTTTTTTACAATCAACTATATTAGTCATTATTGTATTAACTGCTCTCTAACTTTATCTTTAATAGTAACATCAGTAATCTTGTTAAGTATATTTTCGAAATAGCCTTGCACAATAATACTTTGCGCTTCTAATGTATTTAACCCTCTACTTTGTAAATAATATATGTGTGAGGTATCTATTCTTCCTGTAGTTGACCCATGTGATGCTTTGACATCGTTTGCTTCTATTTCTAGTATTGGATCTGATCTATGTTTTGTGTTATCTCCAAGAACCAATACACTATCGTCTAAAAACGAGCTTGTGTGCTGAGCACTTTTATCTATTTTTATTTTACCAATATACTTTGCATCACAATTATTATTCAAAACGCCTCTAATGGTAGTTAAACAGGCTGTATTTTGTGCAACATGATGTGCAATAGTTGTTAGATATAAGGACATGTTATCTTGTAAATTATATAAGCCAATAATTTCAGCAGAAACCCCAGGTGTTTCAAACACTAAAGTAAACGTATGCTCAACATCTTTATCTATACCATAAGTATCTAATATATACTGAGTATCTTCTGTAACCTTTATGACGATTTCTTTTTCTAGAGAAACTAATACACTGTTCATGCTAACCTACACTACCTTCCATTTCTAACTCAATTAATCTATTTAATTCAACGGCATACTCGAGCGGTAGCTCTTTTACAATAGGTTCAATAAAACCAGAAACAATTAGGCTCATAGCCTCAATTTCAGTTAAGCCTCTACTCATTAAATAAAAGAGTTTTTCTTCGCCAATTTTACTAACCGTTGCCTCATGCTCTATGTTTGCGCTGCTTTCATTTATAAGCATTGTTGGATATGTGTCGGATCGTGATTCGTCATCAAGTATTAAAGCATCACATTCCACTCTTGATTTAACATTTTTAGCACTTGGTGTAACAGATACAAGCCCTCTATAACTACTTCTTCCGCCATTTACGCTTACTGATTTAGATATTATTGTTGATGTAGTATTGGGCGCTGTGTGTACCATTTTAGCACCTGCGTCTTGATGTTGATTTTTACTTGCATACGCAATAGAAAGTACTTCGCCATGAGCGCCTTCACCTACTAAATAGCATGAAGGATACTTCATAGTAAGCTTGCTGTTATGAACAAAAAAGCCATTCGCAATAAAATTGTGGCTGCTTTCAACTTCAATATCATAAGTTTCTTCTATACCTAATAACGCTATTTTGGATACTTTAGAAAAAGACAAAGTAGAATCAAAGACACTCTCACCAAAATATAAAAAGTAATGTGTGTATTCCTTTATTTCCTTACCAAGTGGTTTTTTCTCTTTTCTAGTCCACTTTGATATCTTTGTTGGATCAAGCCCACAAGTTAAAGCTAATGTTTTCACATCTTGTAATAGTTCCTTACTAACACTGGTTATAGAAATGTTTTTATGATTCTTTCTAAAATGACCGTCTGCAGCAATATAGCCTTCTATAAAAGCTTTTTTCTGACTCAATGGAAGTTCAAATACCCACATAGGTATCCGTTTTGTTCGTGCATTACCTGTAAAACCTAAATCTTTAATAAATGCAACTAAATTTGTAGAGTTTACACGTACAGTAACACCACGTATTTCATAGTCAAGACCAAAAATATTTTCAATTGCTGCTGTTATCTTTGTATGGGCGGGATCATCATTAGGCACCGCAATATAAACTCTAGTCTTATCACAATAGCCATCCCCAATATAAAAACCTAAAAACCACATCAAATCATCTGTAGTTTCTTTTATTAAACTTATATTTTTTACAGTTCCTTTTCTTCTTGTAAAATTTATATCGTAAGGAACACCAAGGTCTGGTAATTCCCCAGATATAGCTACCAGATCACCCTCAGATATATCTTTTAATTCTTTCCAAGAAAGATAGGTATACTTTCCTATTTTTTTTAAAACAAGAAAAGGATGGTTATTTGTAGCACAAATTTCTCTGCTATTTTGTGTTATAAGCTTATATACTTTTTGTTTACCGCTATTCTTCTTTGCAGTAACCTTATCTAAACGAGGTTTCAGATCAGCTCCCAATGTAAATACATCGTCTCCTACTACTATATCTTTAATGTTTTTTACTCCTGCTTTTAAAAATACTTTCGAGTCACCTGTCAAACACCCTAGATTCCCGTCAATCCACTCCATAACACCATCTTTTTCTACTCTGGCTCTTTTTGTAACAAGATTATATACATTGTTAGACCAGTTTTGTATTGTGGTATATCTAAAGCGTGCATTAGGTTTAACTATTACCTCAACAACTGCCGAATGCAATGAGTCTGAAGAATACACGGGGGCTGTGCAATTATGTACTGCTACACCATTACAAACATATGATTCATCATCTAAAACACTAAAATTGTATACGGTTTGCTTTGCAACCAGATGTTTTGAGATAGATTTAATAGGCAAATATGCATAATTCGTATCGATAAAAAATTTTGTTGCTCTTTTTTTATTATTCAAGCTATTTTGTACTTCAATACCTACTAATTTGCCAAAATCAATAAGGAATTCTCCTGAAACGCCAATTGTATACATATCCTGCCTATTATCTTTACCTCTTAATCTTTTATTTAAAAACGCTACAATACCTAGGCTTAATAGTATATCCCGCATACCCAAGGCAAGATATAAAGATACAGTGTTCATTCGGAATATTTCTTTAAGGCCGTGCTTATTTTTTTTGTTGTAATAATTTCCATCTCCCCTAAAATAACCTATTATCAAATTCTTTTTATTTTCTTCAGAAGATTCCATTACCCAAACAGGGATGCTTTTTTTATTTGCTAAAGTACCAAATTCCTTAAATATACGTGCAATCTTTGCAGATGAAATAACCAGCTCTATGCCCTTTCTATCTTTATATTTGAACTCATGAAACTTAGTGTGCTTGAATAATTTTTCAATAATATTCTTAATATCGTTAACAAATTCCATTTCGTTTATATTAAATGAAAATTTTAAATACCCGCGCTCTTCAATGCTACCCTCGGCTAGATAATAACCAATTAATCTAAAAAATTCTGGGCAAAGCTTCACAGATAAATCTTCTTTAACTCCTCTATATGTAATACTAAAAGTCCTATTTGTTTCTTGAGCGTTGCTATGAGAGATCAAAGGAACTACTAAATAATCTTTCTCTTTTAAATCTTGGGCTTCTACCCATTCAGTTTCATATGATTTGTTTCTCTCATTCTTTTGAGATCTCTTTGTTACCAAAAAAGGATGTACAGGTGTCACGTTAAATTCTTCATCAGATAAGCCATAAACTTTTATGTTATACATATAGCCACGATGTTGTCTTTTTTGAGTTTTGTACACTTTTTTATATCGCCCTTTAGACGTTAAAACAATATCGCCAACTTTAATATCCTCAATATTTTTATACCCCTCTTTTACGGTAACCTTATGTCCCTTTGTAAAACAGCCCTCTACATAGTGCGCAAAACTCCCTTCATCTGCAATAATCAGTGTTCTTTCAAACTGACCCATGTTCATAGCATTTATCCTAAAATATGCTTGTAGCGGTCTTTTAACATGTACTCCCTTAGGAATATAAACAAAAGAACCTCCAGACCAAACAGCACTATTTAATGCAGCAAACTTATTATCATGTGGCGGGATTATCTTGCCAAAATATTCTTCAAAAAAATGTGGATATTTTTTTAATGCATCATCTGTACCTAAAAATATTACACCTTGCTCTTCGAGTTCTGCGAGTAATGAACCATAGATTACTTCTGATTCAAATTGTGCTTTAACCCCAGCTAAATGTTTTTTTTCTGCTTCTGGAATACCAAGTCTATCAAATGTTTCTTTCATTTCTTTTGGCACATCTTCCCATCTTTTTTGCTCTTTATCAGTTGGCTTTAAATAATAGTAAATATTTTCAAAATTTATGTCAGCTAAATTACCACCCCATGTTGGCATTTCTTTTTGTAAAAATAATCTATATGACTTTAATCTAAATTCTGTCATCCACGAGGGTTCTTGTTTCATTTTAGATATATTTTTGACAACATCTTCATTAATGCCCTTTTGTGCCTTATATACATATGCCGAATTATCAACATGAAAACCATATTTATTGGTATAGTTAGCATTTAAATCAAGGTTATCTTTAGACATAGTTTAACTTACTCACCAAATGGTGCATATCCCTTTTGTTCTAATTCATCTGCTAATTCTCTATTGCCTTCTCTAACAATTACACCGTCTTGCAAAATATGTACTTTATCTGCTTGAATATGCTGAAGAATCCTTGTGTAGTGAGTAATTATTAAGACAGACATATTTGTATCTTTTTTAAGTGTATTTACAGCATTAGATACAATTTTTAACGCATCAATATCTAGCCCGCTATCTGTTTCGTCAAGTATCGCTATTTTTGGTTCTAAAATACTCATTTGGAGCATCTCCATTCTTTTCTTTTCGCCACCAGAAAAACCATCATTTAAATACCGTTGAGCAAAATCTGTATTCATACCTAGCGCATTCATTTTGTCCTCGAGTATTTTTCTAAACTTTACCGGTGATAAATTTTGCACATGCCTTTTGTTATATATCATTCTTAAAAAGTTAGAAATTGTTACACCTGTAACTTCACTTGGATATTGAAAAGATAAAAATATACCTTTTAAAGCTCTTGCATGTGGTTCTAAGTCTAAGATACTTTCATTTTCAAGTACTATATCTCCAGAAGTTACAGTATACATAGGGTTACCCATGATAGTTTGTGCAAGTGTCGATTTACCAGAACCATTTGGCCCCATTAATACATGTACTTTACCCTTTAAAACATCTAAATTTATGCCTTTTAATATTTCTTTATCTTCTATTGATACTTTTAAATCTTTTATTTTTAACATATAACGCTACTTAGTTGCTGCAAATTTAATACTAGATAAAACGCACTCACAATCATATATACTACAATGATCATTTACAAAATAATAGGTTTCTTTTCCTGATTTTCGGCTTGATAATAATCCTGCCCTCTGCATTCTTTTTAAGTGATGCGATACAGTGGGTTGTGTTATACCTAAGCGAGAGGCTAAATTGGTAACAGAATAGTCCTCCGCTGGATGAGTCTTTAATAAGTTATATAACTCAAATTTAGTTTCTACACTTAATTCTTTAAAGCAAGTGCTACAACTATTCTTTATTTTGATATCAGTTTTTTTACGCACGTATTGATATTAATCTATATGTTTGCATATGTCAAAAAATCACTGTGTGCAAAATGATAAAGGAAATGTTTTTCCAGAAAGTTCGGCGTCAACCCTAAAAGGAGTATTTATGTAAACCCTAAGATTACACGCCTCGTCCTTTGTCAATCGGTACATATCTAAAAAGGCTTGCTCAGCAATCAATCTGTTTTCCTCAAACGGGGCTTTTAATATTGTAATCATATAACTATTTTTATTATATTCGAATATCCCAAACTCTTTTTGTGTAAGTACTTGTTCCAATGTTGGCGCTACTTCTGATGAGGCTGGTTTTGTAATGGTTGGAGCAGTTGTACTAACTTCGGGTGTAGGATCGGACGAAAACATAGACAAGCTAATGAGTAAAACAACTAAAATAACCCCGACAATTATTAGGATGTGGTTTTTGTTATTTAAATTAATAATTCTATGCATAAATAAATTAATTAATGCCACAAAAAGTTGCAGCAGCCCAAGCACTCCAATTTTCTCCGTCATTTGAGCGATCGACTGCCCAAAGGATACCATTTTCACCATCTATAATAGCAGGATCTGTTGCATTTTGTGAAAAGTGTGCTCGGCATAAATCAAGATTTTGTTGACTTGAAACCTCACAAGTTGCTGGAGGACCTGGCTCATAACTACTTATGCCATCGCCTCCTGGACACCTACCGGTTATTACCAAGTTAATTTGAAACAGCCCAACACTGTAATCCAAAGTTGCGCCGTCATAATAAGGGAGCTCTTCAATGTCTTGTAAATCTATTAAACCATCTTCATCATCATCAATACCATTACTACTATACGTACATGCATCATTTAATCTGTCTGGCACACCTCCACTTTCTTTGTAGCAAATTACAGCAGCTTCTTCAGCGGCTTTGTCGGTTGAAAAGTATTGTCTCATTCGTGCAACACTGCAGAGGTTATCGTCAGGTGGTATTTCACACTCGCCGTAATCACCACCACCTTCGTTAAACGGTAAATACGAAGTTTGTACTGGTTCTGGAAAACGTGCGGCTTTAATAGGTTCTTCTGGTTTTGTATCTTTTGGAAAATCTGGAGTCGGGTTACCAGCCGGTGCCTTAGAACTTGGAAACGCTCCCGGTGTTATATTATGAAACACCTTAGCACTCCTTTTTAATACAACCTGTTCTGTTGGAAATAAAAGAGATAAATGCCCTGCAGTTATTTTCTTTGTAGGATCTTGTGTTAATGAAAATGGGGAAAAAGTTTCATTAACCGTGTTTACTATACCATCTCCAACACATGCCGGACTTTCATTCCCTGTGTTATACCCCCCTATCGTACCGGGTCCAGAAAAATTGCACTCAGCGCTGGTGTATCCTAGCTCAAGAAGTTCCGGAGATAAATAAGGATAATTAGCTTGATTACCACAAATAGTAACTTGATCTTCGAGAGAACAATCGAATTTTTCACCACTTGCATTAAATAAAAAGCATGACAAAGTGCAGTCAGGGTTAGACTCCCAAGCACACCAATCTAATTGAGGAATACACTCACCCCCCACAACCGCATTTTGTTTTGTGATACCAAAAAACACCTTAAAAAAATCAATCACATTAGCAATAATATTACTTCCGGCAGAAATTGGTTTACCGAGAACCGTTGTAATTGGATCTGGATTATCAGCATTTTTAAATGAACCCAAAATTGCGTCTGGGTGATTTGTCCCAAGCCTTGTTATATTATTATAATTTTCTTCAGCAGGGTTGGCAGCAATTACGTTATATGTACAATAATCAAAAACAAGGCCAACATCCTCGACTTTAACAGATGGTACGGTATTAGATATATTTTCAATATTTATATCTAAAGGATGTTGAGGTGCTAAAGAAGGAAAAAGAATTGCATTTGCTAAACTACCAATGCTGGGACATTCGCTAATAGCGTCTTGATCGTACAATCCCATTGCAATTAAAAACTTAACCGCACTAAACGAGTTAATACCCTCGGGCTGAGTCAGTGATTCGTATTTAATATCACCTTGAAATGGGTTGACCCCAGTTTCTGCTGCTGTTTGAGGTGTTGTTCTTGGATCACTCGTTACAGAGCTATTTGCAACTCTAGTTTTATATTGCTGTGAAATAGTAAGTGCTTCAGCACCAAGCAATGCCTCAAGAGGCCCCCATTCAGGTCCCATATCAATAAGATTTTGTAATGTCTTTTTTTCACCTTCTAAAACACACACATATCTGTTGGGATCAATCATCCCTGAGGCGATACCGCGATCTAAAATACATTGCGTAGTACCAGGCAATGCTAAATTAAAAGCATAACCCACAGATGATTTTGAATTTATCCCTGGATATTCTTCTTGATTACCTAAAATGCTGTTTGAATACCTAAATTCATTACAATCTGGTAATTGTATTTCAGAATCATGTACTGGAATTTGGTCTCCAGACCTCCCTCCAATACCAAAAGGAACAAAAAGGTTTTTTGAAATCTTAGTTGGATCTTCGGCTAAAATTGTCGATGTGGCAACATCTATTGTTGGTTTAAATGGTATTTCTTCGCCGTCTCCTGTACCTGCGGGTAAGATGTTGCTACTAGGTATGCCTATTTCGCCTGGTTCCGGATCAAGCGGGTTGCCATAAAATGTGTTGTCGATGCCTTCTTCCGTCCAAACTGCCACAGTAGTTACTTCGCTAGTTGTAGCTATACCATCTGGTGCTGGGAATTCTTCTCCCTGATGACATGTTAAATAATTAGCGCTAGATGTTTTAATTTGCATGGGCGCTGGAGATACAGTGTTTGTTTCTGGACAATCTACTGTAATATCTCCAAGATCAATATTACCTGAAAGAGATACCAAAAGGAGTGCTCTTGGAATTGGGCTACCACCACAAAAAAACCCAATATGACTTCTATTTGCATGTGCAATTTGATATGTGTCAAAGCTAAAATACCCAGCGCAATTGCTCCCATTTCCCTGCGGATAACACCCATCAGATTCATTTGGCAATCTTGGATTTGTATCTGTCGTTAACCTTCCAGATACAGCGACACCATCAGCATAATTTCTGGCATTAAAATCAACTAACTTTCCTCTGACTATATTACCTTTTTCATCAGTTCCCGAAACATTCCCACGAGTTGCTATACTATAATCATATGCAGGGTCTATTGCTGTATGAAAAGTACCTTTATATTCCTGCACAACCACACCATTGATGGGCTTTCCACTAGGCGACATAACCCTCCCCTTAATTGTTATTAATGGTACTTCGGGGTAAAGATCACACCCACATTGCGGTGTAGCCCAACATTCAGATTGAGGCTCATTTGGACCAGCAATTGCATATACTACATCATTACCTGACAGTTCACTATCTAATTGTTTTAAATAACTTCCATATGCAAAAGCAGTAGGTCCTGCTGAAGTTGCTGTACCAACTCTTATTATAGGTTTTAGTCCTAAATTTACTGCAGCCAATACACCTTCGGTCGTAGATTCGTCTATATTAGATATTTCAAGGACATAACTCATGCCTAAACCAGCTGCTTTAGTATAAGCCTCTTCATGTTTATAAAAAGTTGCTGTGTTTGCACCTATACCATTACAATCTCCTTTACAAACCTCGGCAGTTATTTCATCATCACTCAAATTAAACTGCGCCCAACCTGGATTTGTTCCCTCAAATGGATTAAATAAAAGCCCTCCTAAAAACTTAATAATACCAGTACCAGTATTATACTCACCATTTTTAACAACGTCTAAGTCATCACCTAATGCTTGAAGGCTAGTGTTTGGATCACCAACACCATTGGTTACATCGCCTGTTTCAGTAATCATAACAGGTTTTGAATACCCAAACCCAAGACCAGAAACAGTAAAAAAGTTAGCTACCCAGCCCAAAATAGAATTATCCGCAGTAATATAAGCATTTCCTGCAATGCCATCTAAGCGAGAAAATATCTCTGGATCCATGTTTGCAGCAATTTGTGCATCAATGTTATTTGTCATATTAAAAGCGGGGGATAATAGTTTTATATGTTCAAGAGAGTCGCCTGTGCAACTTGGATCTATATTTGCAGTAAGCAATTCGGTTATGTCATATTTTTCCCAACCGGCAAGACCTCCAGAAAATACTGCAACACCCTCTGCCCCGGCAGCCATTGCACTATCATAATAACTTTTAAGCATCTTTGAATATGTGGAAGCTGGTATATTAGCATCTTTCCAGCCTAAACCAGCATCTACCACAGGACCTGACTCAGAATCATACCCTGCAACTATAACAAGAACAGGTAAATTTAATCCTGCATTCTTTGTTTTTACAAACCATCCGTTGTACCTAGTACCAAATGTCCAATTACCACTATTTGATGTGGCACTTTCGTGTTCATGCACACATAAATACACAGGTACACTTGCATTAGTTGCCGCATTCATTACGCCAGAGACATAGTCATTAAAGTGCGAAGTACCGATATCTCCTGGATCTCTTGGCCAGCCTTCTTTAAAATTGCCTATACATACAGCTTTTCCGGTTTCATTACCAACTTCAATTGTTGCAATATCATGCCTTTTTAGCCAGTCGTATGCTTCAGG
>CAZHJE010000015.1:0-15619 GCA_964532965.1 uncultured Candidatus Saccharibacteria bacterium | reverse complement strand
AAAATTATTCTGATCGTAATCAGGTTCCACTTGGTAAACGTGAAGGACAAGATGACCCTGTGCTTGAAGCCTTAAGAATAGCTATTTTGCAAAGAGATATATCAGGTGAGCAAGCAGTGTCGGTTATATTAAGGCATTTAATCCCAGAAGGTACCGCACTTGTTACAGAATCGAGTGAACAGTTTACACATATAGTTGGTCGAGAGGTAGCTGCTGTAAGAGATACAAAAGCTTTACATTCTATATCTGTATCAAAACTCAAAGCACCGTTAAGTAGCTCATTTACACTTTGTATTGCAGCATTACAGGCTGAAAATAAGCTAAAAGATACAATACAAACTACTATCTCTGCATAAACTATTTTTACCCCATTTGCAATATACATACTATAAGATATATACTCCCTATACAATTTGACAACTGAATGCAAAAAATGAGCCAGGTTATCCTGGGAGGAGACTGAGATGAAACTGAATCTGAATCTGCACGTTCCCCGCCCCGAGGTGGATGGGGATAAACTCCGCCACTGGGCGGTGCCGACGCTATTGGTTGTAGCGCTCGTGGCGCTTTTTGGGCTGTCCGTAAGCACGGACCACATGATGTGGTTTGTGCGGGGACTTGTGGCCGTACTAGGAGTCTATCTCCTAATTACGGTCCGAGACTTTGCCAGGGAGCACAAAGCCCTGGCTGTTTGCTTTTTTTTAGTGGGCGTCGGGGGATTTATTCTTTCCCGAGTGATCGCCCCCCCGCCCCAACCTTCCGTCACGGTGACGGAGGTGGTTATTGTTCCTACCCCGCTCTCCTCTGGGGAGCAATGGAGATTGATTGTGTTTTTTGTTCTTATCCAAGTGGGGATAGCCGCCCTGCTTGGACTTGTTGGCTCCCGCCTGGGAGCTTTGGGGGAATTTTGTGTCGCAGGAATTTCAAGCGCTGCCTTGGGGGCAGGTAGCGTTTGGTATTTTGAACAACCCGACTTGCTCGGGTTGTTTATGTTGGGATTAGCGTTTGGCATTGTGCCTGCGCTAATAAGTTTTGCAAAACTAGTACTTTCCGGGAGGGGGAAAGTACTTAAATTTTTAATGCAGTTTTTGGCACAACTGGCATCGCCAATTGTGCTTTGGTTTGCCCTTGCCGGCAATCACGTCGGCAACGTTCTAATCGAGAACCCAACGGTGGGTTCCTCGTCCGCCCACTGGGCGGTTGTTTTGGGGTTGCTCACAGCAACCCTTGTCGTCAGCGCAGGCGCGGTATTTGTTGATGCCTGCGTTGAGGCATTGAGTGATTGATTTCAAAACCTCAGGTGAGCATTAGCCCATCTCCCTGAGGTTTCTTTTTTTTGCATTTTTTTAACCTTTTGATTTAAAAACTTCCTTTGCATACACTAATTCGGGTTATATTTGTATTGACTGTGGATGTAAAATGGTGGATAGTGGAGATAACATGGTGATGCATGGTGAATATTATGAAAATGTTTCTTGGAGAATACAATCCAAATATTACAGAAGGATCTCGCATAGCCTTGCCCAAGAAACTAAGAGATCAAATACAAGGTAGTGAGGTAATTTTATCGCGAGGGTTTGAAAAATGCATTTTTGTATATGCAAAAGAAGATTGGGTTGATGAAGCCCAAAAGCAAATTGAAAATCCAATAACTGATTTAAAAACTAGAGACCTAAAAAGGTATATGTATGCTTCTGCAACAGAAACTAGCATCGATTCGCAAGGGCGGTTAGTGCTTCCTTCTAATCTAAAGGCATATGCCCAACTCGATATTGCTACTTGTGTACTTGGCGCAGGAGATCATATAGAAATTTGGGATCTAACACACTGGCATACTTATTTAGAAAAAATATCAAAGGAGCTTTCTGCCTAAGCGTATGAGATGGAATATCACAAACCAGTACTTTTAAAAGAGATTTTAGACTATTTAAATGTATCTAAAGGCAAAAAGTACATTGATTGCACTTTAGGAGATGGCGGGCACACTGTTGAAATACTAAAACTTGGTGGCGAAGTACTTGGGCTTGATTACTCACAGCAAGCACTAGACAGGGCAACACATAGAATAAAAGAACTTGGGCTTTTAGCTAGTTTTAAACCGGTACTTGGGAACTTTAACAACTTAATACAAATTGCGCAAAAGCATAACTTTAGTTCTGTTGATGGAATACTATATGATTTTGGATATAGTTCGTATCAACTAGAAGATAAAGCTTTTGGGATGAGTTTTATGCAGGATAGTCCACTTGATATGCGGCTTGATAAAACGTTAGGTGTCTCGGCAGCAGATTTACTTAATGTATTATCCGAAAAACATCTTGCTGATATGTTTTTTAAGTATGGTGACGAAAGATTAGCAAAAAGATATGCAAAAGCAATAGTTGAAGCTCGTAGTTTAAAGAAGCTTAAGACAACAAAAGATTTAGTCGATGTAATTATGTCTTGTACTTCTTTAGGCTATGAACATGGCAGGATTCATCCTGCAACTAGAGTGTTTCAAGCCTTAAGAATAGTTGTAAATGGCGAACTTGAAAATTTACAAACTTCACTGCCCCAGGCCGCACGCCTCTTAAAACTGCCTGGCGGGCGAATGTTAACTATTAGTTTTCATTCGCTTGAAGATAAACTGGTCAAAGATTTTGGCCGTGACGTGCGGCCTGAATATAAGCTTTTGGTGTTAACAAAAAAACCAATAACACCAAGCATAGATGAGATTAAAGAAAATAAAAAAGCTCGTAGCGCAAAATTACGAGTTTTCGAAAGAATATGACTAATCAAAAACTAATTAAAGAAAAAATTATATTTGCAATATCTTTTGGCCTTTTTATAATCACACTTATTTTACAAGTATCTGTAACAAATGGACTTGCAATTAAAGGTAAAGAGGCACAAGAGCTTTTAGTACAAAAAAGTAATCTCGAAAACCAAATATCTGAATTAAAACTCGAAAAATCTAAATATGCATCAATTGCATATATTGAAACTAAAGCTAAAGAATTAGGTTTTGTCGAAAATTCAAGCTATGTTGTTGCGATCAAGGCCGATACATATACCGCAGCATTGTCACCTTTTTAGTACAATTAGGCTATGTATAAACAGTCTATTCAAAAAACTGTAGATTCTTTTAGAATAAATATACTAATTATTGGTTTCACATTTATTTCGGCATTAATTGTGTTTAAACTATTCAAAATACAAGTACTTGACCATAAAGAATATAAAGCACAGGCACAAGAACAATATTGGGAAATTCAAAAACTACCCGCAAAACGGGGGGACATACTAAGTTCAGATGGCTATCCTCTTGCAACTACTCAATCATCATATTTACTTTATATAGAGCCAAAAAAAATTACAGATAATTACAAAGTCGCACATGACTTATCTCAAGTACTAAGTAAATTTAATAAATTAGAATTAGAAGATCCGTTTTCTTTTTATCAAAATAAATTGTTAAGCGCTTTAGAAAAAGATCTTTATTGGGTAAAAGTCGAAGATCAATTATCGCCCGAACAAAAAGATGAGATCTTAGCATTAAATTTAGAAGGTATTGGGTTTGAAGAAGCACCTTTAAGATATTATCCAGAAAATAAACTTGCCTCACATGTTCTTGGCTTTGTTGCAAAAAATGAAGATGGAAGCACACAAGGCTATTTTGGTATAGAAGGTAGCTTTAACGGCACATTACAAGGTAAAGAAGGGCGGATTATCGAAGAAAAGGATGCGCTTGGTGAACCGATACTTGTAGGCGGGTATACACGAGTTGATCCAATAGATGGTAGCACCGTTGAGCTAACAATAAATAGAGCAGTAGAGCATATTGTTGAAAAAAAACTGCAAGAGGGTGTCGAAAAGTATGGTGCAGTATCTGGCAGTGTAATTGTTATGAACCCACTAAATGGAGATATTATTGCAATGACAAATTACCCAACATATGATCCTGCAAATTTTAATGATTATGAAAAGGGGATTGATATTAATGAGGTTGGTAGAAAATCTATCGAAAGAAGAAATTTATCTATTTCCCAAACGTATGAGCCAGGATCTGTTTTAAAAGCATTGACTGTTTCTGCTGCTGTTGATTTAGAACTTGTAACACCAAATACAACATTTGTAGATGCAGGTCCTGTTAGATATTCAGACTATACTATTGATAATTGGGATGGTAAACATCATGGTGTGCAAACAGTTATCCAGCTACTACAAAAATCAAATAATATTGGGGCTGCATGGACGGGACATTTGGTAGGATCTAAAAATATTTCTAAATACTTTCAAGACTTTGGACTTGGAACGCCGACAGGTATAGAACTTGAAGGTGAGGATACAGGAATTATAAGACCCCATGATACCTGGACAGATATTGATCTTGCGACGATATCTTTTGGTCAAGGTATTTCTGCTACACCCCTCCAAGTATTAAATGCATTTAATGTTATTGCAAATAGCGGTGAATTACTTCAACCACGCATTGTGGCTTCTTTAACAGAAAGTGAAAAAGTTATTGAAATACCTAAAAAGGTCAAAAAGCGGGTATTAAAAAAAGAAACAACAGAAACCATGATTGACATGTTAACAAGTGCAGTTGATGGAGGTGAGTCAAAATACTTTAATTTAAAAAATTATATGATAGCAGGTAAAACAGGTACTGCACAAATACCGGTGAATGGAAAATATGATCCAAAAAAGACAAATGCAACTTTTGTGGGTTTTTTAGCTAACTCAAAAAAGTTTTCTATGATTGTTAAGCTTGAAGAACCAAGCTCTAGTGTATATGCAGCAGAAACTGCAGTACCTTTATGGATGGACATTACAAAAGAGTTAGTTAAATATTATGGGATCGCTCCAGATAAAGAATCAGTAGAGGTAGTGAATGCAGTTGATCAGCAATTATTGTAAAATAGCCTCGGTGCTGGGTATGTCACCACCAGTGTCTGGCATGTTTATAAATAGTTTTTGTACATCTTCTTTAAAAGTAGTAAAGTTTCCGTTAATAGGTGCAAGAACCCATGCGCCACCATATTCTTCCATTGGTGGTGTGAATAAATATGTATAATCCATATAAATTGAGTTTATTGTATATTTTTGTCTATCTTTATATAAATCCCAAAAATAAGCTAGATCATCAATAGTCATATTTGTTTCCATTTTTCCAGTAGTTACAGTAGTGAGTACGTGCTTTAAAGTATCTAAATTGACCTTTACTAAACATGAATCAGTACTACTAGCCTCAACAGTCTTACATATAAAACTTGTAGGTTGTGTAAAAGAATCTAACATGCCTTTTAAAACTAAATGTTGGCGTTTCATTCTTCCCCAATCGCCATTATCATTATCGCCTTTGCGTGATCTTGCAAATATTAAGGCTCTTTCTCCCGTTAATTTTTCAGGACCTTGTACAAATGTTACTGTTTGATATCCTTTGGTCGCATCTACGGGGTATTGAGCGTCCGTGAAGGTAGTTTGTACATCTACATTAACACCCCCCAATGCATCTACAATCCAGGTGAAGTCTTCAAAATCTGTTAAAATATATCTTTGTGGCTCAATGCCTGTTATCTCGTAAAATGCAGTCTTCATACCTTCCCACCCATTTTGAATGTACTGCGCATTTATTCTTTCGCCCCCGTACCATAGATCTCTCGGTACTGATATTAATACTGCTTTGTTTGTATTTTTATCTAGTGACACCAGGACCATAGTATCTGTTCTATACGTTGTTTCTGCTTTACTTCTTCTATCGATACCTAGGAGTAATATGTTTATCGTATTTTTGTTATATAACTCTGTTTGAGGGGTGTCTTCTTGTTTTTTTGTAAGGCTCTCTAGTTTGTTTGAAAGTGGTGATAAAATGCTATCTTCTTGATAAATGTTTTTATCTAAAGTTAAAAAGTCGTATGCAATATAAGCTACTGTACCGATTATAAACATTACACCAAGTGTTATTACAAGTTTTTTAACCATAAGTTTTAGAATATCATATCTTTTGATAATATGTATCTTTTTGCAAATTTTTGTTTGTGCTATGATTTATATATGAGTAAAAAAATATTAATAGTCGAAGACGATCTTTCGCTTTATAATCTTTTTAAAACAGATTTAGAATTAAAAGGTTATTCGGTATCAAATGTTTCTGATGGTAGTTTAGCCTATGACGCGGTTAAAACACAAGCCCCTGACATAGTTTTACTTGATGTAATGCTTCCCGGCAAAAATGGGCTGGAAATCTTAGAAGAATTAAAAACACAAGAAGAAACCAAAGATGTTAAAGTTGTCATGCTAACAAACTTTGGAGATGATGATAATGTTAGTCGTGCTCTTGATCTTGGTGCTGAAGATTATATTATGAAATATAACATTGTGCCCTCAGATTTATCTGAAAAAGTTGCATCGTATTTGGGAGACTCCGAGGAATCTGCAGTAAAATTTATGGAATAACATGGACTCATATCTGCTCATAATATTTTTAGTAGTTTTTTCGCTATTTGTTACATTTTTATATCTTTATCTAAAAAACTTAAAAGAAGCACAAAGTGATAAAAAGTTAAGGAATGATTTTACTGCAATGGTAATTCATGAATTACGATCACCACTTTCTATAATTAAAAGCTCAGCTGACCTATTACAAAAGCAAGATGCGCGCCTAGCATCTGAACAGAAAAAGAATCTACTTTCTCAAATAGAAAATTCCGCAAACGATTTATTAAGTATAGTTAATGATTTATTAAATGTTGCCAAAGTAGAAGCCGGTAAAATTGAACTATTTAAACATCAGTTTCAAATAACAGAAATTTTAGAGGAGGAAATAAAAAATTTTAGACCTCTTGCCGAAGAAAAAGGCATAGAGATAAAACTTTATATTGATTCTGATGTTGATGGGGTTAATTGTGATAAAGATAAAATCAAACAAGTAATGAATAATTTATTATCTAATGCAATTAAATACAGTACCGAGGGCACTATAGCAGTAAAACTTCAATCTTTTCATGGATATGTGCAAATTTCGGTTGAAGATCAAGGCATAGGTATATCAGACTCGTTAAAAAAGAAATTATTTAGTAAATTTGTGCAGGCAAGAGAGTTACCAGTATCACGTGAAGGAGGCACTGGACTTGGGCTTGTTATATCAAAAGGCATTATCGAAGCACACGGGGGTAAAATTTGGATACAAGACAATCAGCCAAAAGGTTCAATTTTTATTTTTACACTTCCTGTCGACTAAGTTGTTGTAGACTATACACCTTTTATATATTAAGATAGAGTTGTGAATAAAAACTCTGCCCACATACTTTGGTTTAGTGAAATTAATAAAAATGACATTCCTGTTGTTGGCGGTAAAGGTGCAAACCTTGGAGAAATGTATAATGCAAAAATACCGGTGCCTAACGGATTTGTTGTAACTGCAAAGGCTTATTTCGATTTTTTAGCTAAAACATCAATTAAAGAAAAAATACTTACAGAGCTGTCGAGTTTGGACATGAACGATTCTAAAAAACTACTTATTGCATCAAATCATATTAAAACAGCAATATTAGCTGCCGATATGCCAAAAGATATCCAAAAAGAAATACAGGGTTATTACCATAAACTTTGTGGCGAATATGATAAGTACGTTGCAGTAAGGTCATCTGCAACAGCCGAAGATTTACCCGATGCTTCTTTCGCAGGACAACAAGAAACATACCTTAATATTAAAGGTGCACATGAGGTTGTTAGAAATGTTCAAAAGTGTTGGGCATCGCTTTTTGAACCTAGGGCAATATTTTATAGAACAGACAAAGGATATAGTCATCTTAAAGTTGGTATTGCGGTTCCAGTGCAATTAATGATTCAATCAGAAGTTTCTGGCATAATGTTTACCGTAAACCCACTAACTAACAATTTAAATGAGATATCTGTCGAAGCCGCATATGGTTTAGGTCAGCCTATTGTATCAGGCGAAGTTACACCAGACCAATTTATATTAGATAAAAAATCTTTTAAGATACTTAATAAAAAAATTTCTACTCAAACTTGGCAATTTACTATGGGAGGCAACACTCCAATTTCTAAGGCTTATCAAAAAAAACAAAAATTGTCAGATAAATATGTTAAAGAACTTGCAAAGGTTGGCGCCCATATTGAAAAACACTATGGCAAGCCGCAAGATATAGAATGGGGTATGGAGGAGGGTAAGTTATATATTGTACAATCTCGGCCAGTTACTACGTTAAAAATTCATGAAACCGAAGCAACCGAGTCAAAAGTTGATAAAAAAAGCGCCGGTAAATTTTTACTTGACGGCCTTGCTGCGTCCCCTGGGGTTATATCTGGCCCTGTTAGATTGGTTAAATCTCCAAAAGAAATCGTTAATGTTAAAGAAGGGGATGTTCTTGTTGCAGTAATGACAAATCCAGATTTTGTTCCAGCTATGAAACGTGCCAGTGCTATTGTTACAGACGAAGGAGGTAGAACATCTCATGCGTCAATTGTTAGTAGAGAGCTTGGAGTGCCTGCGGTTGTTGGAACTGGTCTTGCAACAAAGTTACTTAAAAATGATGAAATCATTACAGTCGATGGGTTTGAAGGAAAAGTATATGAAGGAGATTTTGTTATCACAGACTTATCACAAAAAAACAAATCAGCTCAAGATCTTAAAACAGCTACAAAAGTTTATGTTAATTTGGCCGAACCCGAACTTGCACAAGAAATGGCTCAAAGAAATACAGATGGTGTGGGGCTTCTCCGTGCAGAATTTATAATAGCAAATATTGGTACGCACCCTAAAAAGTTTATTAAAGAAAAAAAGGGTAAAGAATTTACAGAAAAACTTGCACAAGGTTTAGAACAGTTTGCAAAAGCATTTTATCCAAGACCTGTAGTTTATAGAGCTACAGACTTTAAGTCAAATGAATATAAAAGCTTAAAAGGTGGCGAAGCGTTTGAAGCAGAAGAACCAAACCCCATGCTAGGCTACAGAGGCGTCTCTAGATATTTAGATGATCCAGATGTATTTAATCTTGAAATAGATGCCTTATTACATGTCAGAAACAAACTGGGATTAAAAAACCTTCATTTGATGCTGCCTTTTGTTAGAACAGTGAATCAATTAGAAGAAGTTAAAAAATTAGTTTCTGCAAAAGGGTTAAGAAGAAGCGGTGCTTTTAAACTTTGGATGATGGTCGAAATACCCTCAAATGTTATTTTGCTTGATGAGTTTATTAAAGTTGGTATTGATGGTGTTTCAATTGGGTCAAACGATTTAACAATGTTAACACTTGGTGTTGATAGAGATAATGCTAAAGTTGCAAACGTATACAATGAACTTGATCCTGCTGTAATTGCCAGTTTAGAAAAAATAGTAACTACTTGTAAAAAACATAAAATTACATGTTCTATATGTGGTCAAGCACCGTCTCAATACCCTGAACTTGTTGATAAACTTGTATCTTGGGGAGTAACTTCTGTTTCTGTTAGTCCAGACGTTATAGATAAAACTAGACAAATAATATATGAATCAGAAAAAAAGCTATTAAAGAAAATACAAAAGAGTAAAAAATAATATCATGGTAAAAATACAGTCATTAGAATGCCATAAAATTTTAAATTCCCGAGCATCGTGGACAATAGAAACACATGTCACACTTGATGATGGGTCATGCGGTGTTCAGCAGATTCCCGATGGTGCCTCGAAAGGGGATAACGAAGCGGTATATATTCCAGTTGATAAAGCTGTAAGTGTTGTCGAGGGACCATTGCTTGATTTACTTAAAGATGAAGATCCTTTTGATCAAAAAACTATAGATACTTTAATGATTAAAATGGATGGTACGCAAAATAAGAGCAATCTTGGAGGTAATAGTATTTTATCAGTATCTTTAGCAGTAGCTAGAGCATGTGCGCAAAGCAGAGGTGTAGAATTATATAAATATTTAGCAAAATTAGCTAAAGTAACATTAAATGAAAAGATACTAAAATTTCCCACGCCGTTGTTTAATGTCATTAATGGCGGGAAACATGCTGCGAATAATCTATCTTTTCAGGAGTTTATGGTTATTCCTAGCCCTAACATTCCTTACGAAAAAGCACTAGAAATTGGTGTAGATATATATCATGCTCTTGCAGATAAGTTAAAAATGGCAGGTTACAGCATTAGCGTTGGCGATGAGGGTGGCTTTGCCCCAAATGATTTGATAGTACATAAGGCGCTTGAATTATTAAGAAACTCTATCCCAGCAAAATATAAAGTTGGACATGATATTTTTTTTGGTATGGATATTGCAGCAGGATCTTTTAAAGAAAATGAATTTTATAAGATTTCTGAAGAGAATTTATCGTTAACGACAAATGAGTTAGATAGTTATCTTAAAGATCTTTTAGCTCACTATGAATTAATATATTTAGAAGACCCTTTTTATGAAAAAGATTTTGTTGGGTGGCAGAATTTTTATTCAACTTTAAAGGATAAAGTTATGATCGTAGCAGACGACTTGGTTGTTACTAATAAAAAATTTTTGCAAGAAGCAATAGCTAACAAATATGCAAATGCAGTAATTGTTAAACCTAATCAGGTAGGCACACTTACCGAGACACTAGAGTTTATTCAGCTTGCAAGAGAAAACGCCATGAGTATTATTGTGTCTCATAGGAGTGGGGATACTGCAGAAGATACATTTGTAGCTGACTTAGCTTTAGCAATCCAAGCTGATTTTGTTAAGTTTGGTGCACCTGCAAGAGGAGAGAGAGTTGCGAAGTATAATAGATTACTTGACATAATATCTGAACGTTTATGAGTAAAATAAACAGTATAGTACCACGTGGTTCTGACGACTTCAGAATAGCGGATTTTGTAAGAGAAGTGGAAACACCTTTAAGAGAAGATAGGACTTTAGAGGTTGTTCGTGAAAAGTTAAATAACCTCAGGGAACCTCAAATCGAATGGTTATTGGGTATTTCTTATCCTGAATCAAATGCTGTTACTTTAAACACGCACAAGTTTTTTGACGATGTTTTATATATACCAGAAGCACTTAGTCGATTACATGACACGTTATTATCTAAGGTTGCTAATGATATTGAAAAAAACAAAATTGATGAAACTTTAAAATTTTTAACAAAAACATTTGAAAATATGCTGACTATAGTAGAGGCTATCAAGATTTGTCGTTCATCAGACGATCTACTAGCTAATCATAAAAGTGACTCCATATTAAGCAGTCCTCGGTATTTTTCAGAACAAACTGTGAAAGAAGGAGAGGAGGAGGAAGAGGAAGAGGAAGAGGAAGAGGACGGTGTAATATATGAATATATCCAGTTTTTATATTTACGCCTTGCCGGCAGTACAAGTGAATTAACAAGTACTCCAAAGATAACTCACGAGAACATCTCATCAGATTTGCGTCCGTTGGAACTTGTTATGGAAGATTGCTATGCATTCGGGTTGTTTTTAAGTGAAGTCCGTGAATATTTTTTTGAAGTTTCAAGAGAAGCAAATAAATTTGGTTCATTAGTTACAAATGAAGATTTCCAAAAACATATTAGGCATCTTCGCTCACTAGTAAATGCTATGGATGAGAAGGATTCTGAGGGATCTGTAAGTATTCCTTTTGGAAATCAAGTTATTAAAACGGGCAAAAGTTTTTTACAGACTTTTTTAAATAGATGGTTTTCCGATGATTCAGAGGAACTTTTAGCACTTTTTGATAGTAAAATTTATGAGAATGCTGCGTCAACAGTATATGATGTGATGGCATCGATAGCGGATTTACATGAAAAAGCATTAGATAAACACCATGGATTTTTGTCTTCTGGTCCAAGAATCTAAGCTGATTTACGTATGGTAATTAGCTATAAACTATACGCTAGGTAGTCTTTACCCAGTGGGGTTTCTATCTCTGCAGTTTCTTCATTTGATAAATGTTCAAAATACTTTCTAAATCCTCTAATACTATTGCCATGACACGACACTGCAACATTCAATTTATGGTCCTGCATAAGTGGTACAATTTCATCACAAAAATCTTTAACTCTTTTACACACCATTTCTAAACTTTCGCCGTCTTGTATTGCGTGATCCCAACTTCTTCGGATTTTATGTAATTCCTCAGCATTTTCAAGTTGCATGTCCAATTTACTTTTGTCCTGAAAAATTCCATAATTTCTTTCTTTTATTCTTTCATCTATTTGTATTTCTAAATCTTTCGCACTTTTGTTCTTTGATATTGCAAGTATCATTGTTTCCATAGCTCGTATTTGTGGTGATGAAATTAACATATCTATTTTTTTATCTTTAATTTTATCTGCAAGTATTAAGGCTTGCTCTCTTCCTTGTGCTGTTAAATGTGGTTCTCGCCAGCCACTGAAGACGAAATTTGCATTATCTTCTGTTTGGCCATGTCGAAACACATATAGTATGACTTTACTGTGTTGTTCATCTTTTGGAAGCTCTTTTGCAGTATGATAGCTTAAATATTCTAGCGCTTCTTTTATTTGGTTATATGTATATGGTTTATCTTGTTTTTTGTATTTTTCAAAGTATACCTGTGCTAAGTCTTCTAATGTTTTTGAATCAATATGGTCAATTTTAATATGGTTAAGGGCATTCATATACAATTAATTCTATCATGTTATGGTAACATTAACAGGTTACATAGGATAGTTATGTCTGAAATTATTCAAGCATTTTTAAACCATGATATTAAGTTGTTCATTGAGAGTATAGGCTATGTTGGAGTATTTTCAGTGATATTTGCAGGCTCCGGATTGTTAATTGGGGTAATTCTACCTGGTGATAGTTTGATATTTACTGCAGGGCTTTTAGCATCGCCATCGTTTGGCTTTTTTAATATTTGGGTACTCTTAACTGGTATATTGATTGCAGCAGTTTTTGGAAATATTATTGGGTATGAATTTGGAAAAAGAGTTGGTAAAAGACTATTTACTAAAGAAGACTCACTTTTATTTCACAAAGATAATTTAATTAAGGCGCATGAGTTTTATGCTAAACATGGCGGTAAAGCCATTGTTCTTGCTAGATTTATGCCTGTGTTTAGAACATTTGTTCCAATAGCAGCGGGTATTGGGGATATGGACTATAAGAGATTCACACTTTTTAATATTGTTGGTGGAACTATTTGGGTTTGTGGCATGGGATTATTAGGGTTTGTTTTGGGAACAAAGTATCCAAATGCCGAAGAGCACCTATTTACAATAATTTTATTAATAGCATCTACTTCTTTTATACCACCTTTAATCCACATGTATAAGGAACATAAAAAATCCTTTACAGATAAGCTAAAGACGAAACTTAAGAGCATTAAGTATAGAATTTAATTCTGATTTTTGTAGATATTATAAGATGTCTATGAATATTTTCTAATAATTCCAGATACTTTGCCTTGTATTTGTATATCTTCTTCATCTACTATAATTGGATCCATTGTATCGTTTGCAGGTTGGAGTCGAATTTTTTTATTTTTTTCTTTATAAAATGTTTTTAATGTTGCAAAGCTATTTTCTAATAGTGCAACCACTATATCGCCGTTTTCTGCTGTGTCTTGTTGTTTTATTACTACAAAATCACCGTCAAATATGCCTTCTTTTATCATAGAATCTCCCCGTACCTGAAGCACATAACATCTTTTGTATTTACTTACCATATCTGGAGATACTGTGATTGTATCCAATGGGTTTTCAATTGCTTCAATTGGTTGCCCGGCAGCTATGTATCCTACAAGCGGAAGTTCTATGCCGGTTAAATCTGAATTTACAGTTTCATCTAATATTTCTATACCTCTAACTGTTCCGTCGTAACGTCTAATGACACCTTTTCTTTCTAATGTTTGTAAATGTTCATGCACTGTGGCAAGCGAAGATAAGTTCATTGCATTTGCTATTTCTTTTAATGTTGGGGAAGTTCCATTAATTTGTATATATTGGGAAATATAGTCTAAAATTTCTTTTTGTCGTTTATATAAAGTTATAGGGCTCATTATTTATCCTTTTTTTTAAATTTGGTATTTGTTCGTATTTATAATACCGAAGAAGATACGAACATGTCAAGTGGGACATTATGTTTTTGATACAAATAAAACCCAAATGTTGTGATACAATATTTGTGTGTTTAAGCTAAAATCCACATACAACCCAACTGGCGATCAACCTCAAGCAATTGATGCTTTAACCAACTTTATTTTAACTAAAAACAAGCATAACGTCTTATTAGGGGTCACTGGTTCTGGCAAAACATTCACAATTGCAAATGTTATAAAAAATGTAGCTAGACCAACTCTCATTATTTCTCATAATAAAACACTTGCTGCACAGCTATATCAAGAATTTAAAGAATATTTTCCAGAAAATGCTGTAGAGTACTTTGTTTCATACTACGACTATTATCAGCCTGAAAGCTACATACCCCAGACAGATACATATATCGAAAAAGACGCAGATATAAATGAAGAAATAGATAAATTACGGTTATCTGCAACAACATCTTTAATGACTAGAAAAGACGTAATTATTATTTCTTCAGTATCATGTATATACAATCTTGGTTCGCCGGCAGAATACTCTAAAGTAGCACTTGAATTAAAAGTTGGTATGAAACTTAGACCAACAGATTTATTAAAAAGATTATCTCAATTGTATTATGAACGGAATGAATTTGAATTTAAACGTGGTACATACAGAATGCGAGGCGATATAATCGATGTCTACCCCGCGTATTTGGAATACGGAGTGAGAATAGAACTATTTGACAATAATTTAGTTAGTTTAGATATCTTTGAGCCAATCACAGGTGAGGCTATTGATTATTCACAATTACCTACACAGCGAAGAGGTAGTCATACCCAATCTATAACACAAAATGAATATGACTATACATATCATAGATTAAAAGAAGGTGGTTTTATAGAAATATACCCTGCCAAGCACTATGTTACAGCAGAAGATAGGCGTGATACAGCCCTTTATGATATCGAAAAAGATTTAGAACTTAGATTAAAAGATTTACGTGATAATGGAAAAGATATAGAAGCATATAGGCTTGAGCAAAAAACTAGGTATGACCTTGAAATGATAAAAGAAATTGGCTATTGCAAAGGTATTGAGAATTATTCACGATACTTTGATGGCAGAAAACCTGGCGAAACCCCGTATACATTAATGGACTTTTTTCCAAAAGATTATCTACTTGTTGTAGATGAATCGCATATAACTATCCCACAAGTTAGAGGTATGCATAATGGTGACCAAGCACGCAAAAAAAACCTTATAGACTTTGGTTTTAGGCTACCATCGGCATATGATAATAGACCACTAAACTTTGATGAGTTTTTAGCTAAAACTAAGCAAAACATTTATACCAGTGCAACACCGGCACAATGGGAGCTTGATATATCTGGTAAATGCATTGCAGAACAATTAGTTAGACCTACAGGTATTACAGATCCAAAAATAACTATCAAGCCTTCAAAAAACCAAATAAGTAATTTGCTTGAACTAATACTTGGGCGAGTAAGTAAAAAAGAAAGGGTGCTAGTAACAACACTAACAAAAAAAATGGCAGAAGAATTATCGGCGTTTCTTGTAGAAAAGCAAATAAAAGTTACATATCTTCATTCTGATATTCAAACAC
>CAZHJE010000014.1:10701-16055 GCA_964532965.1 uncultured Candidatus Saccharibacteria bacterium | reverse complement strand
TAGTTGTATCACTCTAGCGGAACTGCCGTCGTAAGACGGAGGAAGGTGGGGACGACGTCATGTCGGTATTGCCTTTATGCCTGGGGCTAGAAGCATGCTACAATGGCGCGCACAGCGAGTTGCAACATGGTGACATGAAGCTAATCTCTCAAAGCGCGTCCCAGTTCGGATTGAAGTCTGCAATTTGACTTCATGAAGCCGGAATCGCTAGTAATCGCAGGTCAGCAAAACTGCGGTGAATGCGTTCTCGGGTCTTGCACACACTGCCCGCCACGTCAGTAAAGCTAAGGCTATCCGAAGTCTCATTTATTTGGGCCCAAGGTGGAATTAGTGATAAGGATGAAGGCGTAACAAGGTAGCCGTAGGGGAATCTGCGGCTGGATCACCTCCTTTCTAAGGGAGAAAAAATGTTAAGTGATTTTTAGTATCTTGACTATGGTTTAGCCATTAGAAAGCCTAAAAAAATATATTAACAACTATTAAGGCTAATGACTCTATGCTTTAGTAGCAAAAAGCTTGCAATTCTCACAATGTAAGCACGAGTTGGTTTGGTAGGTTAGCCTAAACCTCCAAATGAGCGCATTCTTTTTACCTTTTGTTTTTTGAAAGTTAATCTAATATTCCACAACTAAGCTTAATATTAAAGTTTTGTATCTCTGTATTGGTTTTTGAGGCTATTATTACACAAACAGTATTGTCTTTTATAAACCCATTGTATTGTGATAAATTTCCACTTGCAGTATTTATTAGGTCAGCGGAAAATCCGGCATCGTTTAATGAGTTGTTTATACTTGTTAAAATATTCAGGTGAGTACTTTCGTTTTCTATGACATACTCGATTTGATACGCTATATATCTCTTTTGGTCGAACAGCCCATCGTTTTGAAGCGTCCAATACATGTATATTTCTTTTATGTCTGATGCGGTTACAGAAATATCTTTGTGCTTAATATTATTTAATGTTTCTACCGCTAGTTTTTTATTCAAAATTCTTTGATTTCTATCGATGTGTGTTTTTAGATATGGCTCAAAACAAGTAGGTAATAGTTCATAGGGGATATCATGGTCTCCGATATCAATACAATTTAGATAGTCAGTGCTATATGCAACTAAAGCTATATTTGAAGCTTCTTTTTTTCCAACCCAAATATAGTTTGTGTTCTCACTAGTACTTAGAATTGCTTCTCCTACTGCATAATTTTCATCTTGCTTAGTTATCTTAATATCACTAGAGGCTATAGGTAACCTAAGTTTAGTGCCCAGTTGCTCTTGTATTTGTTCTTGTATAGTGGGTTTGTGATTTAATACCGCGTTCATGTAGTCTTTAAAAAATGAATTAGATAGGTATGTAATTGAGCCGACCACAACTATTATTAGTATTATTAAATAAATGATTAGTAGCGTACTAAAATGTAGTGCTTTTTTCATGTAGTAAAATTATATCAGGCTAGCAGTGACTATAGTTTAGGACATTTTAGCTATTTCACCGGATGAAGAATATAACTATGTAAATCTTTTTGTGGTAATTTTATCTTTCGTGGCACAAATACATAGCAAAGCGAAGATGTGATAAAAACTAAGAGGCCTGCTAATGCAATTGTATACTGATATCCAATAAAAAGTCCTAATGCGCCCGCAATAATTGGGCCAATGATATATGCCACACTTGTTGCCGACTGTTCTAAACCAATAAGATCGTTTTTAAAATAACCAGCTCTTTTTATGTAGTCTTCAAAGGTTGCCGAAAGTGTAGGAAATGCATACGCTCTAAAGTTTGCGGCAACAAACACCAGGGCTAATAAATGAAGAAATTTTAAGTCAAAACCTGTGATAAATATTAGCAGTCCAGCTAGTCCTGTAGTTATGAATGTAATTCTTTTCTTGCCCATTTTAAATTGTTTGTGCTTCCCTGCAAATATTCCTATATATGTACTTGGTAAAATGTACAATAGAAAAAATAAAGAACCAATTGGACTTGTATGTTTCAAGTTTTCTGCATATAGTATGCCAACTGTCCAAAATGTAGCGTCAAGTATACCAGTTACAAAAGCCAATACCCATATAAAATGAAGTTTAGTCATTAAAGTTTTCCATACCCCGAATTCTAGCTTCAGTTGTCTTTTTTCTTGATCATTTTGTGATGTATTATGCAAATTATCCGAAAGATTAAGTTTAAGAAATAGTATCAATGCAATTGATGTGATAAATATAGACAGAAAAAATATACTTAAAACATTATATTCTATCAAAAGTGATGCAACTGCTGGTCCTAATACATAGGCTATTGCTGCAATAACCATAAACACACCCCATGTGTATGTGTAGTCATCTTTACGGTAGTTTTTTTCTATATACCTAAATTTAGTAAATGCTATGAGTTCATAATATGTTCCCCAGATAATCATGGCAATTACAAAAAAGACTATATGTTTAGGAAATAACGCTAAAGCAAGTGGGAATGCTAATGCAAATAATATGCCATACTTTAAAAAAAACACATAACCCTTTTTTTTATATCTACTACCCACTACAAAATCGAATAACAACCCAGCACATGAAGAGGTAGATAGTATTATTCCCATCATCATAGAATTGCCTAGGTGTTTTTCTAAGAATATTGGTGTTAGGTAAGACAAAAGAGAGTCACTAAAGCTTATAAAAAAAATTATCATTAAAACAGAAAAAAGCAGTCTTTTTTTGTTTAACTCTGTATAAGAAATATATTCTGTCGTAGTGTGTCTTAAAAACATAGGCAGTAAACATATTCTACATTAGATGTTGATGCAGGGGAATAAATGACTTGGTTTTTAAGTATAGATACTTTGCAGTAGATTCATTTTTTAATTAGTCTCACAAAGCTAACGGTAATATCTTGTTCATTTGTTGGGACGATTTCAAGATCAAAAGTGTTATTAAGACAGTTATTTGTGATTAGATTTGATAAGTTTATAGTTGCTGTTTTAAGGGTATTATCTTTATTTATACCGGTTACTGTTGGTGTTTCAGCAACTCCTGTGTTGGTACAGTAATTTACTTTCCAACTTGTTCCAAAATCATTATTATAGCTATCTTCGTATGTTACCTTAAGCTCATAGTACCCAGTAGATCTAATAAAGCCATCATCTAGATAAAAACCAATTCTATTTTGTGCATTGCTTATATCTGTTTTTATTGCTGTGTAGTCTCCATTTACCAAGTTTTGGTCTGTATTACAGTCTTTACCAAAGGCTTTTCTTTCTTGCCACCTTGTTGGGGTAGTCATAGCTCCCGGTATGTTTCTTTGGTGTAACCACTTTTCAAGATTTTTATACCCTATACATTCATTTTGGTTATTTCGTTTATTCAATTGCCACAAAAATGTCCATGCATCTGGTGACGTTCTTATGCCCCTTGCTGCTGTTTTAACAAAGTAGTTTGATATTTGTCCTTGTGGGTCAACCGTGTCTAATTGTTCTAGATTTACCCATAGTGTTTTAATTCCCATTTGAAGTGCTCTTAACGTAGAAACCATATACATATATTGGTTATATGATTCTTGCGCAAATTGTTCGTTTTCTTCTCCGAAATATACATCAGTTGCGACATAATGATCATTATCAATTCTAGAAATATAGTTATCGTCACTTAGTGTTTGACCAAATAGGTTATCTCCAATGTACCTACTATAATCTTCAATTCCACCCTCTCTTATTCCTATTTCAAGAGATTTAGCATAGTCATTTAATTCATCTCGTTTTTGATAATATAGTTGTGAATCTGGATGGCCACTTGCACCAATGTTTCCTGCATGTACCCATGCTAATTTGTGTTTATTTTCTCCGAAAGCGGATACCCATTGATCTAATCTGTGCTTGAATGCGTCAAAATATCTATCAGGTGTCATTACATAATTTGCAGTCATTAGTTCTTCGTTTGTTAGGTATTGAAACGCACTAGTATCAATGTTTAATTCTTCTCCAGTGGCTGATGAAATTCCATGAATATATAATCCTCTATATAAAGCACTTTCTTGAAAACCTTGGCTTGATAAGGTGTCTATAAAGTGATCTAATTCTGTTTGTATTCCTTGATGCCAGGGGACTACAACTTTAATTGTTCCATTTGTGTATCCCATATCTGCCACACCTGTTTGAGGATTGTTAATATCTACCCCATACTTATTTAACACCCAAAGAGGAACATCGCATACATCTATACATTCTCTGTATGGGCTTTGTTCAAACACAGTACTTACTTTTAGTCTAAAAACTAGTGGTTTTTTTTCAGTTTGATCTTGTTCAAGTTCGTTTAGAATATAGTTCCAATTATAAACGTTTTCTTGTGGGTTCAACTCACTCCAACTTAATGTCACAAGTTTCCCTTTAACTGCTTTTTGCGCGTTTTCGCTTGGATTGCCGTCAAAATTAGGCGTAATGAGGAGACCTTTTGCTTTGGACATGCTTGCATTAGTATAATCAGGAAGCGAGAAATCATAACCACTTGTCTGAGTAATTTCTTGTTGAATATTATCATTTGTACCAAGAAGATTGTTATTTACAGTGCTGTTGGTATATGTGTACTTTTGAGATAATATGCTTATTATCAAAAAAAGTAAGGCAGCGATATTCATTTTATCTATTTTTCCTTTCGTATTCATATTTGTAGCGCGTGGCGGTATGGGGCATACTTAATGATTATAACAATGTTTTGTTTTAAAACAATGCGTTTTATATGGCAGTATAATCGGTAACAACTGGGTGTTTTTCATCTTTATGTGTTGGTCTAAAATGAAAATCTCTTCTAACTTTACTAGGTCTATTTAACCCTTTAACAGGCATTAATAAAGAGTCGCCTGTGTGCAAATATCTTTGTACTTGCGCTATTAAATCAGCAGGCACGTCTCCTAAGCTCATCCCGCCTATTTTTAATTTTTGGACAATATCTTGAACAGTATCCATATTCCACACACCTGTTTGGTAGTCTGCTCGTTGTAAGTAATTAGGTGTATATGAGTCATTTGTATTTTGTGGGTTTTGTGATCCCTCCTTAATATTCATTTCGAATATTTCTAAACACGCCTTTAGAGCTTCGTCTGTTAGTGAACCGTCTGCTTTATAAATTCTATCTACAAGTTTAAATTTTAGGAGTAATCCTAGAATAGTGTCATCTTCTTGTATTATATAAGGTCTCCATTCACTTGGCATACTTTCAGTTCTACCTCTTGGTGTGCGTAGTCCTTCATGTCTTATACCAATTCCAATATCTTTTGTGGGTGGCAAGACCACGCCATCTTGTGTTCTTTGTTCACCGTCAGGTCGCATCGGCATATCTGCTGTTCTGGGTAGCGTAGTGGCTCTAGGCATTGTCCAAGGCGC
>CAZHJE010000014.1:6243-10601 GCA_964532965.1 uncultured Candidatus Saccharibacteria bacterium | reverse complement strand
GGATCCACTTTTCTAAAGGCGCTACTACACTCAGCTATTATTACTGCTGCTGTATCAGCAAGTACTTCTGGACGCATTGCTTGTTTTAAAGCCTCGAAAATATAAGGGCTGCCTTCTGACGAATGGGGAAAAGAAGCGACTTCCGCGCGTGGAGGCATATTTATATTTTCTCACTCGCTAATTTTATAAACTCTTCAGTTAATTTCTTGTCAAAATCTTGAATATATTCTCTAAATACATCCAACGAATTACTATTGGATATTTCTTCAATTAATCTTTGAATCTCAGAAGTATCCTTGATGTTATTATATAGAACGTTTTTAATGCTTTCTAGTAAAGTATCAGTTGCTAATTCTTGCATCTCAGGGGAATTAAGTGCACTATTTGGAATGTTTTTTAGTAAGTCGAGCAATTTTTGATCAATTTGGGGCATGTGTTAATTTTTCTATATTCTTATTGATATGTCAATGGATAATTTTATTTAGCAAAAATGTGACCGCGTTTCGATAAATAAATATATATAAAAATATGCATGCGGCAGTTATTATTATCGCCATTTTTCTAATAAGTAATGAGGTCTTTATTGATGCTTGATATACAAACGTATTTGTACCAGCTTTTTTATCATCGTCAAAATCTCTTATCTGATTATTTAACTGAACAATAAAAGATATTATTGAGGATATAAATAGAGGTAATATGTATGTTCTTGATACTGGTACATTAAATGCAGTAAATACAACAAGTGTTAACCCAGTACCTAAAAAATATATATGCGAAATGACATCAAAAGGGGGCTTACTCTTCCAATATATAGAATACAACCATCCGATGGCAATAATTGTTACACCTAATAAAAATGTCATTAAATTTATTTTTAGATAAATGACTAAAGAGGCTAGTGCTACAATTATGGCCACAACTAACCCTAATTTCGCGGATACAATCCCAGCAGATATTGGATTTCGTATCTTTTTGGTATTGCTAACTTTATCCTTCTCACAGTCTTTTATGTCATTAATCATAAATGTTGATATAACTGCTAAAGTGTTGGCCATAAGTATATTCAATAATATATCTGTTTGATATTGTCCAAGTTTTAAAACAGGTAATAATGCAAGTAAAGTATGTGTAATTGGTATCCCTATATTTTCATTAATGCGCGTAAGTTTATATATGCCTATAATTGTTTTCACCCATTAAGTATATGCTTTAATGAACTTGTTAGGAATAAGTTTGTCAATTATAGTATGATCTAAACTATACTTAAATTATAGAAAGGCTCTATGAATAATCTTAAGCAAAATTCATGTGCAATTTTAGGCATACAGCTGGGTGATGAGGGTAAGGGCAGGATCGTAGATAATAAATTACAAGCATTATCGTTAAATAAAAACTTATCGAAAATTTATGTAGTAAGATCTCAAGGAGGTAATAATGCCGGGCATACAGTTGAAAAGGACGACATTAGAATTGGATTACATCAACTACCATCAGGCATTTTTTATAAGAATGTCATAGAAGTATTAGATAGTGGAATGGTTATAAATGTTGGAGATTTACTTACCGAAATAACTCTTGCAGAAAAGGTAGCGGGAAAACTTTCGGATAGGATAATTTTATCTGAGGATGCAATGTTATGCACTGATTTGCAAAGAGCAAAAGAGGTATTGAATAGGATTATAGCAGGCAATGCAAAGGGAGGTACAGGGAGAGGTATTGGTCCTACTACAGCTGAATTTTATGATAAAACAGGTTTGTTTGTTAAAGATTTAATTAGAAATGATTGGGAGACAACATTCTCAAAAAAATATACGCAATTTAAAAAGACTTTTGAAGCTTTTGAGGCAGACTTAGAAATAACAGATGTTCCTGATTTTAAAGCTACAAAGACAAGTGGTAAAGCAACAAACAGAAAAGTTGGGACAAAGAGTGAGTTTTTGAGTAGATTGAGTTCCGAAAGAGCCGAGTTAATAAAACTTAACATTGTTAAAGATACTTTTATGCTACATACAGAGATCTATAATGATGCAAGTACTGGAATTCTTTTTGAAATGGCACAAGCAGTTGGTCTTGATCCATGGTTTGGAACACGTCCGGATAGAACTACGACTCCAACTACAATATTTGGAGTGTCATATGGAACTAGATACTGGAGACAGCAAGATATTCAAGAAGTACTTGGAATTATGAAGGCTACATATTGCTCTAGTGTCGGAGTTAGAGTTATGCCTACACAAGTTGATAACGAATGGGCAAGCTGGGTTAGAGATGTTGCACACGAGTACGGTACGACTACTGGCAGACCACGTGATATTTGTTACATTGATTTACCATTTTTGAAATACAATATCAGAATGTCCGGGATAAACAAAATAGCTCTTACGCACCTAGATATTGCAAGAAAGTCGGATTCAATAAAGATATGTACTCATTATGAGTTAGAAGGTAGTAATGTAAGCTACAAACCAGATATGACCTACCTTAAGAGTGCGGCCCCAAAATATATAGAATTTCCAAGTTGGGATATTGCCGATGTAATGGGTGTTTCTGATTATGATAAGTTACCTAATGAAGCTAAAGAATACATTAAATTTTTAGAACGAGAATTAGAGTTACCAATAGTAATGGTAACAACAGGCCCAAAAAGGAAAGATGTTATTATACTTTAATTCCTCTTACTCTTAACGCTTCTTCTGTTTCAAACTCTTTATAATTTTGTGTAAGTTCCTCACCCTTTTTAATGTCTCTTGTTGCAATGAGGTATGCGACAGCATATGTAGGGTCTTGTGTTACGTTACTATTCTCCGAATGATTAATAAATTTAGACACATCAAAATCTACATGCCAAACATTGTTTATATCATCCCAAAAGCCCCAATATTGTATTTCATCTTGCTCTGCTTTTTCTAGGCAACCAAATTGTTCTTGTGTAATGTTTACATCTAACACTGGACTTGCAGTGTATATTAGTTGTTCTTTGCTAATATTTTCGTCTGCAAATAGGCCGATACCATGATTTTTAGATTTATCTAGCTTATATTTTATATGCATCATAATGTTTTTATTTAACACTAATACTATTTAGATCATTAATATTGGCATCTATGATTTGTTTGAATTGTGGTGTGGCATCCTCGTAGCTTGGTAAGTATGTAGCATTAAATTCATTTGTAAAGCCTCCAGTGGTACACACTTCTGCTATACCCATACCGTTCTCAGTGTCGACTTCATCAACAGGGGTTGCGTATTGCATTAACATAGTTGCCATCTGCTTATCTAGTAAAAATGAATAAGCTCTTTTGACAAGAAGATTGTATTTATCAAGTTTTTTATATGTTAAAAATTCCAATATAAATCTGTCTTTTTCACTTGGACAAAAAGGTTCTGGAATACTAAATGAAACAATCGTTTTAATGCCCTCGGCATCTTCTAGCGTATATGGGGTTCTGTTATATGGTTTATAGTATGCTTCATAATGTTTATCATAAGTAAGGCTTGGCGTTCTAAACCCAGGATTTGTCGAATAATCATCTCCTATATACAGTGTAGCCTTTATATCATCGGTTTCTTTTTTTGCAGATACATATAATTCTCTATTCTTTTTACCTATTTCAAAGCTAGTTCCGCCGTTTAAGCAGTTTAAAGTATCTTCAATACCGTATTGTGTTTTTAATTCTGACCCTAACATTATAGGTAATTTATCAAGTTTTATTCCATAAACCTTTGTATCCTCTGACATTGCAGCATTGCCTAAATTCATGCAGTTGTCTGAAAGAAAGTTCTGAAAAGTTAATAAGTTCTTTGATTCTGAACTGGCATTATCATTCATGAAAGCTGTATTATCAGTTTTTATTTTAGTACTAAGGTTATATCCAAGCACCGCCGCAGCTACAAGAAACATAACTACTATTAATGTTATAGCGGAGTTACCTTTATTTGGTATAGTTTTATTTGACATAGTAGGATTATAACACTAAGGCAACTATCGTATAGTACGTCTACTAGTTATTCCACCTCACAACTAACATAACAGAATCTTCTATTGCTGTTGCATTGTGATACTCAAATGGCTCATAAAAAAGATATTGTCCTGTTTTTTCTAATAAAAATTCCTTTTTCGATTCATACAGTTCATATTTCATCCTGCCTTTTACCAAAATACAAAGTGTCCTAACAGGTACTGGATGTTCTTTTTTACTTTCTTTAGAAACACCTTTTGATCGAACTACCCATTTAATTTCAAATCCGTCGGTTTTAAAAGGAGAGCCATCTTTAACAAAATTTCCCATTATCCAGCCGCTGTAATCTTGTGTGGTATCTTCTATTTGCCCATGTTGATACATAGCTGGATTATA
>CAZHJE010000014.1:1393-6143 GCA_964532965.1 uncultured Candidatus Saccharibacteria bacterium | reverse complement strand
AACATTAGAGATTCTTTACCGCAAGATGCCACTAGTATATATAACATTAGAAAAGTTACTTGGTTAGCCACATATCCAAATAACGAAGCTGGAATATCATATGACGATATAAATGATTTATTTCCGGTTGATTCAGAAAATGAGGCTATTAAGAGAATTAGTAATTATACAGGTTGTTTAGAAGATCGATGCAGTCTTGTGGCAGAAGTAGATGGTAAGGTTGTAGGTTTTGCATATATCACAAAAACAGCAACTAGGAATAATCTTCAGGCAATATATATCCTTTCTGATTATCAAGGAAAAGGAGTAGGACATATGTTTATGCAAAAAATAGATAAATGGTTTGATAGCACAAAAGACACATATTTATCAGTTGCTACATATAATCAGAATGCTATTAATTTTTATACAAACCATGGTTTTAAAATAATAGGGAAGAAAGAAAACAATTCAGAGGTCGCCAAATTACCTTCTGGAAAAATAATACCAGAATATGAGATGGTTAGAGCAGCAGCTCAATAACTGCTATATGGAATAAGCCCATGTACTATTTTTAATGCTATTATTAGTTTATGGTAGGTTTTTCTGATAATGATTTTATTGTCGCTAGAGGTAAGGCTACCCAATATATTGGAAGGTATAAGATAGGTTTATTAGATTTATCTCCTTCGAATATTGATAAAGTTGATAAGTTTTTGACGAAAGTTTATAAAGACTGGAGAGCGGGGAAGTTAGAAGATTTAGTAGCATATGAAATAGGCTGTATTCTCGAAGGGGAGCCTATACACCACCTAATGACTGTGTCTGTATACCCACTTTGTGATATTGCTCATTTCTTAGATAGTGGCGAGATTAATAAGATAAAGAAAAAGTAGTTTGTTATCATATAAAAATGGCAATAATATATAAAAAGACCTGGCCTGATATGTTTGAAAAAGATAAAAATATGGTTGCTGATTTTAGATGTGCAGACTTTGATTTAAAAGAAGGCGATCAAATTTGCTATCAGGAATGGGATCCAGAAACAAAAGAATACACAGGCAGGGAATATACCTTAACTGTTAAAAGCCTTATGAAATGTAAAAGTCCAACGAGATATTGGTCTAAAGAAAAGTTAGAAGAACATGGTCTATGGTTAATGATTTTTGAATAGATTACTTTCCGCGATAGTTATGAATCTTATTTTTTAATGACATCTGCAATCACTTTTTTATCCATTTCAATCGCTTTATTATTTGCTTTTTCTATGTCGAGATTGTAATAATGAGCTAATCTTATAACTGCCCTTAGAATATCAGCTAATTCGTCTGCAATTTCTTCGTCTGACACCTCGTATCCTTCATGCATTAAACTTCTATTGGGAAAATAGTAATTTTCTTTTACCATTATCATTTTACATAATTCTCCAACTTGTTTCATTAGTTCTATAACAGTACCTTCAGCATTCCATGATTTACCTTCAATCTGCTTATAGTTTTCTATTATTTCTATGTTTTCATCAATAATTTGCTTGAGTGTTTTTGTCATACGACCATTTTATCAGATTTTTAGTGAATTTTTTTCATATTCCCATATTAAAATCTGTTTCCTCAAATATAAACTTTCCGCCTCCAGCCTGTGATATCAAACCTGCCAGTTTGGTTGCTGTACGCCCGATATTTTCTATGTGTGGTTCAATTTTTTGTTTAGCACTAGCCACAGCATTTAAGAATTCTTGTCGATCGCTAAAATCTTGGGTATCTGTTTCTGATAAATGTTCTATAGTGTGAGGTTCAGTTATACCTAATAATTCTTCTGTTGCATAACCGGCAGCATTAATTAGTAATTCTTCTTCTAGAGACAAATTTGGTTTACTAGCAGTTGTAACTTTAACTTTGGGATTTTCTAACATGGAGACCTTTATAGAGGTACCTGATTCTCCGTCTATAACTATCTCCTTTTCTTCTAAAGCTACATTTAGCCGAATGCTGAAGCGACCATTTGGGATTAGTAACTTCATTACTACATAATGGCCAAGCTCATGTATTAGTGCTTGTTCTGTAACATTTCTTAATTTCTTTAATGCCCGTTCACTAAAGGGTTTATAAAGAGGTGTCTCGTTCATGTTCACATTTTAGCACTTAACGTGTTTCAAGAATATTTTATGGTAAGCAAATCCCGCATCACTAATGGATGTTTTCTATATAATACGCGGTTACCTGCATTCTCCATTTGCGATATAATCAAAATATGAAAACAAAAGTTGAAACTACTAACGCTATGCTTCCAAACAATAGCCCTCACTCACAAGCTATCATTTCAAACGGATTTGTATTTACACAAGGGGTAATATGTCTTACACCAGAGGGTAAAATGCTTGAAGGTACATTTGAAGAACAAATACACCAAATAATGAGAAGTCTTCAAGCCATTTTAGAAGAAGCAGGTACCTCGTTTGAGAATGTGGTAAAAACGACTATTTATGTAACAGATATGTCTGTTTATGGGCAAGTGAATGAGATTTATAAAAGTTATATGTCAGCACCATATCCAGCAAGAGAAACAGTTGGGGTTAATGAGTTACCTCTTGGAGCTAAAGTAGAAATCAGCATGATTGCAGCGTGTAAATAGGTTAAATAAGTTACGAACTACTATGAAAGATTTAGGTGTCGCAGTATCTACCTTATTCTCTTAGATATCTGTCCAATCTGGCTTTTATAATGCTGTGTTTGAATTTTCAAAACATCCTCTGGTGTATATTTTTTACTTTTCCAAATTTTCTTAGAAAGCTCCCCCACAGTTAGTTTTTTATAGCAAGTAGCAAATCTTTTACCAGTTTCCTCAAGTTCCCCGATCAAGACTTTCATACTCTTACCTTTTCTTTTATTTACTTCTTTGGTATTAAAGTCGTCTATATTTCCCCAAGGCTCAATTATGTTATTACTTGTAATGGAATCTAATAAATTAGCGAAATATATATCCCATGCGGATATATGACCAATTACTTCCTTTATAGTCCAGTCTCCATAGAAGATTTCATTTGTTTTTTCATTAGGATAAGTCTTTATTAACCTCAAAAGTTCCTCTCTTACCAAGAGAAAATCACCTATTTTCATTAATTACAATTTTATCATGGAAATTATGATAAGACATAAGAAGTTGCTTTTAAGCATTTTGGTAACGGTCCTCATAGCATTTTTAATTTCTTCCCCTCCTCCAGGTAAGCACCAATAGCCGGGCAGGTTTTTGTCTTTAGAAAGAAGTAATTTTCCGTTATGGGGTATTACCACTCTAACATTTATTTTAAAGTTCATACCGATATATTAACCTAGTGTTATTATATGTAGTAGTTGATTATATGAAAAATGAGTTGTTTGAAAATTTAAAAGAAAAAGTTAAAAGTTTTTTAGAAAAAGATTCATCGGGGCATGATTATTACCATGCTGAAAGAGTTTTTAATTTAGCTATGTTACTTTGGAAAAAAGAAGGGGGTAATTTAACAGTTATTGGTGCTGCTGCATTAACACATGACATTTGCCGTCCTTGGGAGAAAAAAACTGGAAAATCGCATTATGGCGATGATGCTTTAAAAATTATTGCAAATGTTTTGCAAGAAAGCGATATTAATGCTTTAGAACTTCAGCAAATTTTGGAGGTAGTTAGATATCACGACATTTATGATTGGACAAAAAAAATGGAAAATAAATCAATAGAGCTTCAAATTGTACAGGACGCCGATAATTTAGATGCTATTGGTGCAATTGGAATAGGTAGGACATTCGCATTTGGTGGTGCACATGGTTTAAATATGTACATTCCAGGGGAGAATTTAAACTTTTTGAAGGATTTTATCGATAAACCAAACCAAAATGCTACAATAATCGCTCATTTTTACGAAAAGCTTTTAAAATTAAAAGATAATATGAATACTAAAACTGGCAAGGATCTAGCAAAAGACAGGCATTTGGTTATGATACGTTTTTTAGAAGAGTTTTTTGCTGAGTGGGAAGGTAAGAAGTAAATATTGATGTATAGTTTTATTGCGACAGGCGTTTAATTGCATTCCTTGCTTGGTTTAAGATTATGTGTTCTCCTGCTTCTTTTTCAAACTCTTCCAGTGTAATCCATACAAAAGCATCGATATCCTCATCTTGTTCGACAACAACATCCGTTGTTTTTGCTATTGCCGCATACCCAAGATATAGAAACAAGGTGCCGCTCGGTTGAATTCGTGACTGAATTTCGTTTGGGAATATTTCTGACACCTCTAACCGTGTTTCTTCCATGATTTCTCTGCGTAAAGATTCTTCGTGAAGCTCTCCTTTCGAAAAGCCCCCGCCGGGTAAGTCGTAAAGTATTTGTGATTTGTTTTCTTTGAATCTTTTAAGCAATAAAAATTTAGTTTTGTCTTGGGGATGAACTATAACTATTTCTTGTGCGATTTTTATGCCTTCAGCAATAGGTTCTTGATAATTCATTGTATATAGTTTAACAGATAGCAGGGTAGTTTGGAATTGAGAATTTAAGAAATTTACTAGCAGACAGCTAAGATGGCGAAGTTTTAATCAAACTTAGCTCTAACTTTTTCACTAAAGTCTCTTGTACTTATATATGCAACAGAATGTATTTTAGGATCAGTTAGTTGAATAGTATCCCAACCAGGTCGATCATATATCTCAACTCCAGCTATAACTTCACCCGCTAAAACTCTAGTCTTATAATCTTCATACTCTTTATTTTCCATAATAAAATCTACATCCCCTTTATACCG
>CAZHJE010000014.1:0-1293 GCA_964532965.1 uncultured Candidatus Saccharibacteria bacterium | reverse complement strand
AGCTCTTTTAAGTAATTTGTGACATTCAACGTGTATTTGTTTAAGTAATGAAGTTATTTCGCCCACACATGAATTATATCAGTTCGAACTTGTGACTTTTTGATTCAGCCTTGTATGTTTTCACACTATAGTTTGTATTTATAGTTTATAGGGATTTTTGTTTTAAAGTATCTATTTTTCCCTACTAAAAATATCCATATGGATTTGGTGAATATATATAACTTTTTCTTTATGGAAGGATCATTAAAATATTCCATGTCAAATTGCATTCTGTTAAAGTTATTTAAGTGTACTTGATGCCATCCGCTTAGACCGGGCGTATGCTTTAGTACTTCTTTTTGCCACGAGAGAATATCTTCTTTGCTGTTGGGATATTCTTCTACAAATGTGTCGACTGCTTTTTGCACTAATATTCTTGGACCTATAAAGCTCATTTCTCCTTTTAAAATATTGAATAATTGTGGTAATTCGTCCCACCCGTGATCCCTATAAATTTTACCAAGAGGTGTTAGGTTAGCGGTCATAAGTTTAGTATTCAGTGGAAATTTTTTATCATCAAAAGGATACATCGTTCTTAATTTATATATTGTTATTCTTTTACCATTCCTTCCAAGCCTTATATCTTTAAATAAGGGATTAAATCTGTATAGAAGAAAATTTAAAGTACCTAGACCGAAGCAGAAAATGCTTATTGGTATAAAAAGTATGATTAATATTAATAAATCTAAAAGTCTATGCATATATTACATTTATGTGGTTAAATATGTTGGGTCTTTTACTAGATAGTACTATTTTATTGATTTCTACTTTATTTATCATGAGAATATTATATATCAAAGGCACTGACGTTAGAATTTATTTGTCGTTACATAGAAGAGGATGTTAGAAAGTGTTTTGCGAGAGCTTTTATTTGATTTCAATGTACAAATGATTAGCTCTACCCATAAAAGGAAAATAAAGCGGATTATAGGAACGGATTCTCCAATCACGTAAAATAGCTTCGTAGGTTCTAGTTGTGTTTCCTGTGGGCAAAGCATTATCCCAGTATTTTTTTGGCAACCCAGAATCGTAGACATAGAACAACTTTTTCTCATCATCAAATCCCCAAAGTGTAATCCAGTGCATAATAAAACGTGCCATAAACCAGCTGTATTTGCCTGAAAATCCGTATCCATTACCAATACGCATCATTACAGGTTTGTCTTTAAGCAGTAATTGTTTTAATATTTCAATCTTTTCTTTATCGGATAGTTTTTCTGCACATTTTGTTTCTGCCTTGAGTCCGTATTTTCC
>CAZHJE010000013.1:13374-17512 GCA_964532965.1 uncultured Candidatus Saccharibacteria bacterium | reverse complement strand
CTTAAAGAACTATCGGTATTTTTTCCGTTTTATAATGAAGAAAAAAACATTGAAAAAGTCATAAAACAAGCTATAGAAATAATACCGACAATAGCAGAGACATTTGAAATAATTATTGTAAATGACGGGAGCACAGATAATACAAAAGCCATTGCAGAAAAATTAAAACAAAAACATCAAAATATTGTTTTAGTTAATCAAGAAAATAAAGGGTATGGCGGCGCTATAAGTGCTGGATTTGCTACTTCACAATATGAATGGGTGTTTTTTTCGGATGGTGATTTGCAATTTGATTTATCGGATATTACAAAATTTGTAGACTATACTGATGATTATGACTTGATAATAGGTTATAGACAAAAAAGAGCTGAGGGCTTTAAAAGAAATTTAATTGCTAAGTTACTAAAAATTTGGAATAGCTTCTTTTTCGCATTTCCACCAAATATAAAAGATATAGATTGTGCATTTAAATTAATTAAAAAAGATGTCCTCAACAAGATAATGCCTTTGTATAGTATTGGGCAATTGGCCTCCACTGAAATGTTGCTTAAATGTCATAAAGAAAGTTATAAGATAAAGCAGTTACCAGTGCCCCATTACAAAAGAGAATTTGGTACTCCAACTGGGGATAACTATAAAGAAATCAAACGTGCGGTTATAGAAACACTTACTCTTCTTAAACTGTTTTCGGACAGAAAGGACTTATTAATCATCCGCAGTTTGTGGTTGGTAGTGTTTTTACTTGGGTTACCACTAGCATGTTCAATTAACTACATGCAAAATGATGACTACCTTTACTATGATATGGTTGCCAATTTTATGCAAGGAAACTTTAACTTAGACCCATATTTTGGGGCTACTTTTTATGTGCAAGGAGTATTATCTACCCTATTTGCTTTAATATTTGGCATAGCTAAGATTCCAGTATTAACATATATAGTATCTGTACTAGGCATATATATTTTCAATATAATACTTTGGAAATTTTTTAAAGTAGCAAAAATACAAAGTATGTTATATTCTCTCCTATTATTCTTTTCTCCTCTTTATTTATATTCTGCATGGGGAGTTATGACTGAAAATTATTTTATGTTTTTTCTATTTTGTTCGCTTTATTTTATTTATGACTTCAAACAAAGCAATAAAAACACATCTTTTATACTTTCCAATGTTTTTATTTGGCTAAGCTACTTTGTTAGACAATTTGGAATAATTACAACATTTGCATTTTCACTATATTTATTTACACAAAAAAAGACTAAACATGCCCGCGCCCAACTATTAATAAGTTTGCTTTTATTTCATTTTCATTATTATATTTTTCCGCAAACACCACAAATGTATGATGGAAACCTAACAATTGCTAATGTTTTCTACATGGATAGAAATTATACGACTGTGTATATAGTGCTTATATATTTAACTGTCTTTCTTTTACCATTTATATTGGTTGCACTTTTAAAAAAAAGTTTGTTAAAACCTAAATACTTGTTGCTACTATTACTAATACCCATAATGTATACATATGTTGCTAAAAGATTTGAGCCTGAAAATATTTTTTTCACGGTAAGAACCAGAGAAGGGATGTATTTTAAAGAATATATATCTCCTAACTTTCCGTATCTTCCAAACGTATTTACCAGAAAAGGCTTTCTTGAAGATAATTTAGAAGGAGATAAATATATATTTCCCGGCTATTTTGATTTATTTAGGGGCATGGAAGTTATTGGTAAAATTGGTGCGTTTGTATTGCTACTATATCTGCTAAGTAATTTTAAACATATTGATAAATTTGCACTAATATATTTTTGTGGCTTTATATGTTTGTTATTAATTACACCAAGAATTTTTGATCGGTATTTGTTACCACTAACTTTTATTACAGCCTTAATGTTTATTCCAAATCCTGATTTTGGCAGAGTCAAAAACGTAGTCTTATCGGGTTTTCTATTATTGTGGGCTTTTTTGGGTTATCAATTTTCAATGGATAATATATTGGTTAATAAATATGTTTGGAACGATGCAATAAAGCTAAGCAATGAGTTAAATATTCCTAGAAATATGATAAATGTCGATAATTCATGGCAAAATTTATATAGGAATAGTTCAAAAAGAGACTATTTTTATACCTATGCGAATTTTAAAGGCGAAAATAATGCTAAGGACTATAATTTGTTAAAAACCCATGAGATTACATTTCCGTTTAGTTTTTATAAAGAGGCTTATGTGTATTTATATAAAAGAAATTGATAAAGAATGCTTCATTTATTAAGTGAAACTATAATCTTATGTCTATAGTCATAATATATATTTCTCAGCTTAAGCGCTGAAGGCAGTATCCGTCTTTCCGAAGGTATTTCATCTATAAAAACTTTTGGATTACCAGGCTTTATTGTAAAACCTTTAAACCAGAAAGCAATATATGAAAATATTAAAACGTACAAGATTATATTCGATATATAAAATAGACGTCTTTTGCTTGAGTAAATATTGTATAGTGCAATAATAAAGAATGGATATCCCCATAAAATGTGCGTTCGACTAAGTACTGGTGTAAAGATATAGTATATAAGAAAAGAGATAGAAACTAAAATATATTTATCAGTTACCTTCCTTTTAAGAATGAGATATGTAGTGACTACTGAACCCAGCACTATAGCAAGTAACGCATATACATCTGAATACATTGTTTGTTGAAAATTTATTCCATAATTTTGTAAATGTGCAGTCAGGAATGACAAAATGGGGCGCCCCTGAACTGAGCGTTCCTCATGTACTAATATTGTGCCATTAACATAATAGTAAAAATCATAAAAATCCCGTAAAAAAGGCAGACTTATAATAAAGAAAAGCAAGCCGCATATTAGTATAAAATACATTGGTTTCTTAACTTTTAGTAAAAATATTGGTAATAAAATTATTGGTGTTAGTTTCATCGAAACCGCAAGAGCAAAAAAGATAGCGGATAGTGAGTTCTTTCTCTCCATAAAATATAATGCAAAAAATAGAAACATTACCTGTATAGGATCAAATAATGTGTACTCGTACCGTGCCATAAACCATGGATTAAATAACCACAAAAATACACCAAAAACAGTTGCCATCTTATCCTCTTTTGTGTAGAGGTGTCTGAATATCATAAATGTAATAAGTAAATCAGCTATCAAAACCGGTATTTTCCATAATACCGCAGTTGGAATATTCAATGATGTCCATAGATTGAGTTTCCACATAAATGCCAGTATATAAAGAAGCGTTGGAAAGTAAGCATAACCATGTTCCACATTATTCAATCTAAAAGATAAGGTTGTGTACTTGTATGGATTGCCTCCAGAAACGAATTCTAATACTGCTTCTCTATACTGAACATGGTCCCCTCCCTCAGTACTAAAAATCAAAAGCCGCGCAAGTACTGCAACTAGTACAATAGAAATTATTACAAAATAAAAGGTCTTCTTGTTGGACCATAAAATCAATAATTTGTCCTTCACACTTTCTATTCTAACAGAATATTTATAATTTCTTAACTTAAAAGTTGCTTCGCAAGCAACCTTTGGTTGGATATTTGCGTAAGGTAGTAGATGGAGTTGTCCCACCTCGTTGTACTTAGCACAGCAAAGAAATTACAGCATACTACCCGCGTTAGCTGGTAGCAGTTGATTTTTATATATGTTTGGTAGCTCATCAACGTATACATATGCTTTAATTAATATGTGTTCGGTAATTATATTGTAAACGATGACTGGATTTTTATTACGCAAGTAGAGGCATTTAATCACAATATCTTTAAATTAAGTGCTGAAATTGATCCTTCATTTATACTTCAAGGCTATCTTGGGTATTTTTGGAGCATGCTATTCGGAGACAGTATTATTTCGCTGCAAATATTAACATTTTTCATTACATTACTTGGCTTAATCGGATTTATCAAAATATTAAGATCTCTAAAAATATCGCGAAATATACAACTGATCTCTAGTTTACTGTATTTATTCAACCCAATTATACTCACATCGACATTTTCATTCATGACTGACAACTTCTTTTTAACATTCTTAGTATGGAGTATATACTTCTTTTTAAAGTACTACGAAAATAAACAGTTAAAAACATTAATTATCGCATGTATATTTGTGAT
>CAZHJE010000013.1:0-13274 GCA_964532965.1 uncultured Candidatus Saccharibacteria bacterium | reverse complement strand
CCTAGTGTTTATCCCGACATTCATAATGTTTTTTACATATCTTTTAAATTTTGACTTTTTTCCAGTTGGCAATGTGTTTTACCTAGAGGAGCTCTACACAAAATCAGATTTTAGATCTAACTTTAGTATATTCGACAATGTGTTTTTTAAAATACCCTTTGCAGCATTATTAGGTTATGTCTATGCAAATTTTATAACTAAAGTTTTTCTAACTGCTAAAAATATAAAACCCAAGGTTTTAATTAAAAAACCACTGAATAAAGAGTTATTATTCCTGGCCATTAATGCAATTGTCTATCTACTAATACTTTTAGTATCATCAGACTTTTATGATAGATACTTAATTCCTAGTTTTATATTTGTATTTTTAATTTTTTTAAATAAGTATAAAGATAATATTAAAATAACTAAAAATAGTGTTATCTGCTTGATACTTTTTATCTTTATATCGTTTTCATTGGAATTGGAGTTTAGCAACTCTACAAAATTAAAGTATGCACAAGCCGAAAAATTACAAAAGACTACCGGCTATGTGTCTCAAATAAGTTTAAATGACACATATTTAAACTATGCTATATCTAAAGATAGTAACGACTATACAGGGCTTATTGAAAGAAAGAGTTTTGAATACAAATGTTATATACAACAATACACATTAGATGGAGATAGTATATTGCTAAAACAAGCACAAAACTTAGAAGACTATGTCCATAGGCAAATTGTATCCAACCCAAAGCCATATAAAAGTAATAAAAAACAAATTCCAAGAATTAAAAATCATTTAGACGAATTGGTATACAATCAAGAGTATTTTTCACCAATTTATAATTTAGTTGGTAAACATGCGTATGTCGGAAGCTGGTGTATAAAAACAAATCTATAGACATGTTGTGTCGCATGTACTGCACATTGCATAATAATGCCGCAGATCTTTTTTTGTAACTTTAATATCATTAAAACTAAAATCACTTTTATGAAGTCTTGTTAAAGCATTAATTACATTGTTGTTAGGCTGTTCCAAAACTAATACCAAATAATCATCTCGTGAGCATGAAACTATTGAACCTGGGCAAATTCCTACATGGTAGTTTTTTAAGATATAGTTAGATAAAAATAACGAAGCATCTACATCTTTTGGCAATTGTTTTTTTAAATAAACTGGAACCTTTATTAATAGATCAATCCCCGCATCAGGTTTAATGTATGTAGCATTTAAACTTTTTAATAATTTTTCTATCTGACTTAGTTTTGCTTTGGATAAATTTTTCCCTGTATTCAATGTAAAAGTATAAGACAAACACTTAGATGCAATGTATTGATTCATTGTCGGAATCATTTCCATACAACAAGATGCATACAATCTATATGCATTTATTATTTTAGTGTTGCCAACCAAAGCACCCACACGCATACCAGGTAACCCCATTTCTTTTGATATAGTAAGAGTTTCGACAAAAACATCTTTTGTACCTACATAAGAAAATATTGATCTGATTTTTTTATCACAATAGCCAGTACCAAACACATGGGCATCGCTTATGCCAAAAATGCCTAATGCTTTCATAAATGGTATTAATTCATTATTTATATGTTTATCAGATAAAAGCACTCCGGATGGTGCAATGGGCAAACCCATATACAACACTGCATTATTTTTTATTTTTGACATAAAAATAGGGTTCAGTTTTTCTAACATTAATCGCTTATTCTCAAAATCGATAGGAATATATATAATTTTCTTCTTTCTTAAAATAGCCAGTGACTTAACAAAATATGGTGCGGGGTCTGGAACTAATAAATAGTCAGCATCAATTAACTGAAAAAGAGAATCAATTGCTTTTATAGTACCCCCTGTAACCATCATTTCAGCTATGTGATCTATATATATTTCATCCCAATCCAAATAAAATTTTGCAAATGCTTTTCGCAGATCAACCATACCCCACGACGATGGATATACATTTGAATGTTGGTTAATAATGCTGTCTTTAGCAACAGTTAACATCTTTTTATTAAGTCTTGTTAAATGTTTATCATCAAGCTTAGACGTGGAGCCTACATCTATAATATCTTCGGCAGCACCACTTTCGCGATAACTCCTCATCATTGAATAAAACATTTTTACAGGACTATCGTAATTAATTGCACGCACTAAGGCACTATTCACATTTATTTTATTTGTATACTTTTCTTTCATAAAACAAAAAAACCGCCTTTTGGCGGTTTCGTAAAAAAGACAATACAACAGAAACCGCATCAGACGGGTATTACAAAAAAGAAAAATGTTTCTGTTAATCTTGTCTTCATATTTTTCATGTGAAATACACATTAACACAATATGTCAACAGGGACAAGTCAAATGCATAAGATATAATATAAGTATGGAAGTAAAAGAAATTAACGCAAAATCTATATTAGTTTTGAGTAAATTGCCAGACACAGATTATGTAATAAATCCTTATACTGGATGTGCTTTTGGGTGTGCATATTGTTATGCAAGCTTCATGGGAAGGTATATTGGCAAAGACATAGCCGATTGGGGAAATTATGTCTATGTAAAGATGAATGCGGCTACCCTTTTAAGAAATGAACTTAAAAAGATTAAAGGCAAAAGTAAGAGCATATTTTTTAGTTCTGTTACTGATCCTTATCAAGGGCTAGAGGCAAAATATAAATTAACAAGGCAATGTTTGGAGATTTTAGTAGAAAGCAATTTTGAAGGCACTGCTAGTATATTAACTAAGTCACATCTAGTTTTAAGAGATGTAGACATTTTTAAAAAGTTAAAAAATATTGAAGTAGGATTAACGATAACAACAACAGATGACACTATATCGCGTTATTTTGAAAAGATGGCGCCAAATGTATCGCAAAGATTAGATACATTAACAAAACTAAATAACAATAGTATTAAAACATACGCCTTTGTTGGTCCATTATTACCGCACTTTGTATCACAACCTGCAATACTAGATGAACTATTTAAAGCGATTGCAAATACTGGCACAAAAGAACTTTATGTAGAACATATAAACTTAAGCAACTATATTTTGGAGCGACTAAAAAAAGAATTGCCCGATCTTGATGACGCCATAATGAAAACTTTTTATTCATCAAAAGACAAGAGTTATAGAGAAGAGCTAAATAACATAGTTTTAGCTTTAGTTAAGAAATATAATTTTAAATTAAGATTAGGTTCTACGATATATCATAAAGATTTAAGTGCATAGACATACTCCCTACTTATTAATAGAATATGTTAGTTTTTTAAAAACACGGCCATTTTCTTTTTAACATTATCTTCCATTTTAATTAATATTTCTTCCCATTTATCTTCAAAAATACTATAGATATAATCCAAAAGCTTTAAGCCTTTTGCAACATTCAACATATCCCCTTCTGGCAATTTAGATAAAAAGTTACTCCAAAACTTTGTGTATTCTAATTCGGCAATGAATGTTGCGGGATAGATGTTTTTAAAATGACTGTGAAGATTTTTAAATACCTTGTCATGGTTCTTTTTATAATATTCACTTACTACTTTTGCTATTTCAGAATAGTTGATGTTATTAAATGCGTTAGCAAGCTCTTGAACAAATGGTTTATTATTTTTTATTAAATACATATCAATGCCGCACCACAAATAGTTATGCAAACGAGGTCCTCTTGCAACGTCAAACGATATTCCAGAAGCATCAACAATCATACTGCAAATCTCAAAAGTCAATTCTTCGTTATCTTCAAGCAACCACGTATCAATTAATTTATTATATTCATCTGCACCATATTTTACTGAATGACACATCATACTAAGAGGTAAATCTTCGAGATTAGAATAAGTTTTTCTAATATATTTTAAAAAACCTTCGTGATTTTCATGTATTTCTTCAAAAGAGAATATCGAACTAGGTAAAAAAGGTACAAAATCTGGTATGTGCGATCCAACAAATGTGTACGGAGATATACGGTTAAGTGTTTTAAATGCGATATAGTTGTGACCAAGAAGATTCACATCTTTATTTTAGCATTATTCTTTATTTTAATTGTAATCGTTAAAATAATACTTGGCGGTGGTATTGCATGGGGATATTTCAAAAAGGTAATTGAAGATATGAGAGATATCTTGGACAAAGATGTAAAACCAGATCTAAAAGACATGAGAGAAAGATTCATTGTAATCGAGGACATGGTTAGCACTTTATGAAAAGATAAGTTTGCACCATCAAATTCTCCAAGATAATTAAAAACAAGATATTTTCAACGTTAGGCTTCACAATTGATGATATCGATAAAAAGGTATAAAGTATTTAGTTGCTTTGTTCATAAAAACATTCGAGTTATTGAACATTGGATTTTATACCTTGTGTACTATACTCTAGTGTTAAATCAAAAAATTCTCTTGCTGCTAAAAAAGTACTCAGCAAGTATCTTTCTGAATTTGGGAAAAGTTTGTAGTTTAGAGCTTTTTTTAATGGTACCCATTTTGCATTGTTCAGCATACTATTAATAGTTATCTTTGCAGTATTAGCTTTTGCATCAAATACATAATATGTAGCAGAACATTCTTGACATACTTTGCAATCAAATACAAATCTCCCTCGTAAATTTATAATTTTTTAACTTACAACTACCTGCTTGAGCAGATATTAGTTTAATTATATGGCTATGCCCATTGTATGCAAGCTTGATGGTTACAATAAAAAACAATGTTTATGAATTTTTTGCATTTAGTATCTCATATTTAGAGTAAGTTCATATGCGTTCCTGTTATAATTCAAATAAAAGTAACAAGTTTTAAGTTATGGATAATAGGTCTGTGGCGACTAACGAACAATTAGATGAACAAGTAGAAACACTTCACGGTGCAAGTGCAAAGTTTACGGTTGAACGTGTCAGAGATGTTGAAACAGGTGAAGTGTTTATCAGAAAAAAAACAACAAATCAAGAATTAATCCCAGAATTGCAAAGAGAGGCGCGCTTATACGCAGCCTTTAACCATCCAAATATAGTTCATTTGATAGATTTTACAAATATTGGAGCTGAACACTATATAACACTTGAGTACTGTAATGAGGGAGATCTATACGATTGGCTTAAAACCCAATATAAATTCTTAGATAGGCAACAAACTATAATATTTTTAAACGAATTGACAAGTGGACTCTCTTATATGCATTCATTAGGGTATGCTCACAGCGATTTGCGAGCAAAAAATGTTTTTATTCATGATGGACATTTAAAAATAGGGGATCTTGGAAGCGCAGAATTATTAGGAAAAGCTTTTAGGGCTATTCCGCCTGCTTATGCACCTCCAGAATTTGTACAATCAGTAGGTGGAAAGACCCCTATGTCAGAATTAACAACTGAGGCAGAAGTTTTTGGTATGGCAACGATTATGTATGAACTTGTTACAGGAGGAGCAAACCCTTATCCATACCATCAACGTATGCAAACTAATTTTGATGATGGTATACCACATGGGGAATTTGTAAGTATTTTTCACAATGAAGAAGAAGATGTGTACAAAGAGGTCGTTGAAAAATATGGAGTGAGCACAGTTGTAAGACTAGACAATGTATTTAGAAAATGTTTTAGTTTTGATCCTAAAAAAAGACCTAAAAGTGTTGAGGAGACACAGCAGCTGTTTTTAGATGCACTGGATATAAAATTGCAAAGACAGGAAAATTGGTCGGGACTTGGTCGCCCATAGCAGGCTGTGTTTGCAAACTTTTTTGTAACTACTAATGCTAAAATCAATAATAATGAATGATTTAAGTAGCATTGCCAATTTAGATGAACTTTGGAATTATACAAATAAGCTACACAAGCAACATTATCCTGAAAGTACTTTAGAACCAATAATGGCTGGAGGGAATATACATAAGCCAAAGTATATGTTTGTATTTATTAATCCTACCTATAAAAATATATCAGCTGACTCTGCGTGGAAAGGTAGAAGAAGACCGTGGACAGGTACAAGGTATATTTGGAAAATATTTAACGATGCAGGGCATTTTGACGATGACTTGTTGGAGGAAATAAAGAAACGTAGGGCTTGGGATATTGAATTTGCAGAAAAAGTGTATAAGCACTTGGAAAATAGAGGATTTTATTTTACGAACATTGTTAAGTGGACAGGTGAAAACGTGACTTGCCTGATACCCATAAAACAAAACTATTTTTACCTATTTTGTTACGTGAAATCGAGATTGTTCAACCTGAATACATTATTACATTTGGGCTTATCCCTTTTCATGCTCTAGTTGATGAAAAAATAAAACTTGGTGAGTATTTTTATTATGTTCTTAAAATGGGGCACTTAAAGTATTTCCCAATGAATATAAACAACGCTGTATACAAAATACTGCCAAGCTATTTTCCAGTAGGTAGAGGTAATCCGAAACGAGCAACAAAGATGTTAAGTATGTTACCACAAACTATCGAAGATCAACATTGACTTATTTTACCAAGACAAAAAAGGTCGCTACAATGTTTCTCTATTTCAAAATATAACCTTGTGGGTCTTGGTAACTCAGATATACGAATAGGGCAATAGCACTAAAATCTGCTAGTATACCTATCTTTATTTCCGATTTCTCTTTATGTAACCTATTATAGGTAGCCTCTATACTTTTTATTATCCCTATTTCCTCATCAATATCATTTATATATTCCCTGAGTATAGGAAATCCCTGTGTGTGCTCATGTGCCACCTGGTAATTACCTTTTGTTTTATCTGTGAGAACCTTTTCTGCACGTGAGTAATATTCGTATAGATTCTTGGAGTCAAGGAAGTTTTGATAGAGTTCCGTCCAAGTAGACTTTTTCTCGCTCTTTTGGGATGTCGACAACGCCTTAGTGTGGACTTCAAATTGGGTTTGAATATCTTCGTTAGTTGTCTCGATTACCACTCTTTTGATGACATTCAAATAATCACTCATGTTTGGTGAAATTATCCTCGCTTTTACTGCCACAAACATAAATTCTACTAAGCCAAGATTTATCCACTTTTGATGCTTGTATTCGTTACTAAGGGATACCGCCTCTTCAAAATGAGAAAATAATAAGTTGTTCCCGTCATTAATGATGCTTGCGGCATAATCCTCAAAGACTTGTCCTACATTCAGACCAGAAATTATAAAGTCATAAATTGTCTTTCCAGGAATATCCCAATACCTGGTCGTGCAGTCAGTTTTTTCTAACAATGGTTCTATTACAAATGCCAGTTCTACCAATTTTCTTATTCTTGAAGGTGTTATATCAATCTTTTGTATTATAGACATATCACTTTGATGCCCACTCTGGTCGGGGTGACAGGACTCGAACCTGCGACCTTACGTACCCGAAACGTGCACTCTAGCCAACTGAGCTACACCCCGTATACCCTAGTATAGCTCAAAACCATTTTACACTAATAAGTTTTATGCTAATATACTTTTTATAAGCATTTGAGCTTGGAAGTAATGTCGCCAAGCAAGCTGTAAGAAGAAAGTGCAATACTGTGCACAAGTAGACCTTACCGGGAATGCCCGTAATAGCATTAAATTAAGTATTAGTGTAGGCTGGTACCTTCCATATAATCATATTTGGAGCCTCTCAACGTGAGAGGTTTTTTTGTTTTTAAGGAATTACATGTTAGATAAAATATTTGATCATAAAAAAATAGAAGAAAAAATTTATAAAATGTGGGAAGAAGGTGGATATTTTAAACCTGAAAATTGCATAAATATAAAAAATGAAACCTTTACCGTACTTATGCCCCCTCCTAATGCAAATGCCCCCCTTCATTGCGGACATGCAACATATTCCATACAAGATTTAATGGCAAGATGGAAAAGAATGCAGGGCTATAAAGTACTATATGTTCCTGGTACTGATCATGCAGGATTTGAAACACAAGTGGTATACGAAAGACACTTAAAAAAACAAAACAAATCTAGATTTGATTTCGACGCTAAAACCCTATATAACGATATACTGGATTTTGTAAAAAATAATTCTAATGTTGCAATTTCACAGTTAAAAAGAATTGGTATGAGTGCCGACTGGACAAGAAATACATTTATGCTAGATCGCCATGTTATAGATACTGTCTATAACACATTTGAAAAAATGTATAAAGATGGGCTTGTGTACAAAGATAATTATCTGGTTAATTACTCACCACATCACGGTACAACATTTAGTAATTTAGAAACTACACATATTGACACTATATCCCCTCTATATTTTGTAAAATTCCCATTTAAAAATGACGGCAACAAGTACATCACAGTCGCAACTGTTAGACCAGAAACAATATATGCCGATGTTGCAATAGCAATAAACCCCAAAGATAAAAGATACAAAGATATGGTCGGGCAAACAGTGTTAAACCCACTAACAAACGAAGAGATGCCGATTATCGAAGATGCGTATGTCGACATGGAATTTGGTACTGGAGCATTAAAAATAACACCAGGTCATGATGCAAACGATTTTGAAATTGGAAAAAAACATAACTTAAAAATGATTTCTGTCATTGATCTTGACGGAAAAATGATTAATGCATTACCAGCTGTAAATGGAATGTATGTATCAAAAGCACGAATTAAAACTATCGAAATTTTGCAAAATAACAATGCAATAGAAAAAATTGACGACAAATATAAACATAATCTCCTTGTCGATTACAAGGATAAAAAACCTATTGAACCCCTTTTAATTCCAAATTGGTTTGTAAAAATGGATACGCTTACACATAAAGCAATAAATGCAATAGAGAATAACGAAATTAAATTTAATAAAAAAACATGGAAGAAACAAACACTCGATTGGCTAAATAATATTAAAGATTGGCCTATAAGTAGGCAGATTGTTTTTGGTATTAGAATTCCGGTTTGGTATGAAGTAAACTCTAACCCTAATATGTACGTTGTTTTTATTGATGATAGTGGTACCCTTCATGACGGTAAAATAATAGATTTGTTAAAAGAATTTTCTTTAGATGAAATTAAAAAGGGACTTCAAAAAATAATCTCAGACAAAGACTCTAAAATTATTGTTTCAAAAACATCTCCAGGCGATACATATATTCAAGAAACCGATACATTTGATACATGGTTCAGTTCTGGTCAATGGCCACTTACGACACTTCACTTTCCAGATGGAGATGACTTTAAAGAATTTTTCCCAACATCCTTTATGGACTCGATGTGGGATATATTGTTTTTTTGGATAGTAAGAATGATTGTGTTTAGTCTGTATTTAACTGACAAAGTTCCATTTAAAAATGTTTACATCCATGGAAGAATAGACGACGCACAAGGAAGAAAGATGAGTAAAAGTCTAGGTAATGTTATAGATCCGCTGGAATTTATAGAGAAATATGGAGCAGATGCTTTAAGAATGGGAATATTAGTTGGGTCAAATACTTCGGCAAAAACTACCCCTCTTAGTGAGGATAAAGTTAGGGGCTATAGAAATTTTTCAAATAAAATATGGAATATGGCAAGATTTATGATGATGAATATAGAAAATTACGAAAAGGAAACTAACAAAAAATTTATACCTATTAACCCAGATACACTAATAGAAAAATTAAACGAAGATGACAAAAAAATTCTTTTCGATTTAAAGCAAATAATTTTAGCAGTAGATAAAAATTTAACTAAGTATAGATTTTCAGATGCAGGAGATATTGTGTACCACTTTATGTGGGATAGACTTGCATCAGAACATATTGAACAAATAAAAGATAGAACAGATAAAGATATTGCATTGAATGTCCTTTATTATGTATTTGCGCAATCCCTTAAACTAATACATCCTTTTATGCCATTCGTGACAGAAGAAATTTGGCAAAATATTCCACACAAAACACCAGAATTCAAACCACTGATTGTTGCAAAATGGCCAACGCCCTAGCATGTTATGGGTTCATATTTCTTTTGTTATACACACCATTTTCAATTCTAATAAGATCAGATATAAAACCGCGCATGCCCAGCTCTTTTAAGATATCCATACCTAATTTTCTGACATACAGACCTTTTGTCATTTTAACCATAATCCTAATCGTGGTTGTGTGTACTTTATTGTATTTATATACATATTCTTCCCATTGCTCCAAAATTTCTTTTTGTCTTAAATCACCATCTATCTTTTTAATAACCTCAATTTGCTTAATTAATATAGCTTTTAACTTCTTTTTTTCTATTGATAACAAACTGATATCAATAATTTCCCCATTTCGTTTTGGTAAGTGTAGTTCATGCAATTTGTTTTCTCTTGCCCAGTAGTGTAGTGGCTTGCCTTTAACTTTTATTGCAGAATATGGTGGCACTTCTTGTTCGTACATACCTTTAAAATTAGTTAGTATTTTGGCTATCCCGACAGTAGCTATTGCGGTATTATTATCTAGATCTGTGTTTGTGACTAGGCCTAAGCCATCATACGTATCTGTACTAATACCAAGAGTTATTTCAAACTCGTATGTTTTTAACCACTTTGCGTACTCATATTTCTTTAATCTATCTTCATTTGCAAGTATAATTATCACACCCTCAGCCATTGGATCTAATGTTCCGGTATGCGCTGTCTTTACTCCCAATTTTAGAGCTAAAGCCTTTGCGAGTTGATGTGTGGACTCCCCTTTTTTTTTCCAAATGGGATATATATTCTTAACATTAGTCATATAACAAACCAGTATTAACAATTAATACAAAGTTAAACTGCCTTCTTTAAGATTTAATATTTTATCTATCCCAACACTTTCTACAAAATATCTGTCGTGCGAAACAAGTAACAATGTGCCAGCAAACTCATTTAAACTTTTTTCAATTACTTCTTTTGTTTCAATATCCAAATGGTTAGTTGGCTCATCTAAAATTAAAAGGTCGTAGTTTTTTTGCGCAAAAATAGCGAAAGCAAACCTTGCCCTTTCTCCTGGACTTAAATTCTTGATTTTCTTTTTTAATGCGTCTTTTTCAAAAAGAAATCTTTTTAATAAACCAAATGCCTCTCCCGGAGTACATTTTGTGACCTGAATAAAATGCTCATAGACAGTTTCTTCAAAATCCAGATGTGTTTGTCTTTGCGCAAAATAACCGATTTTTAAATTATCGCCAATTGTTATATCTCCAGCATCTTGTTGTTCTTCCCCCATAATTAATTTAACAAGCGTTGTCTTACCTGCACCGTTTGGTCCAAATAACCATACTTTTTCTTTCCCGCGTATTTCAAAGTCTAAGTTTTTAAATACATCTTTCGCACCATATGACTTAGCTACATTTTCAAATCTTACTATCAGTTTACTTGCTCTAATATCAGTATCAAACTCAACACTTTGTATCTTCTTTTCTACATATTTTTCTTTTTTATTGTTGTCAACTTCTCGTTCAATTCTTTTCTTTGCAGCTTTTACTGCTCTGCCGCCTTGTTTTCCGCCTATTCTTCTTGCATTTTTGAGTAATGTCTCTAGTTGGTCTTTCTTTTTAAGAAATCTTACATACTCTTCGTTCCATTTATCTATTAATTTTAATTTTCCTTCCTTGTAAGTATCGTAATTGCCAACAAACATTAAGATTTTTTTATTTTCTATTTCCCATACTTCATCTACTGTATTATTTAAGAACTCCCTATCATGCGAAATCATTACAACAGTTTTTGCAAGTCTTTTAATATAGTTTTCAAACCATAAAATACCTTCTATATCCAAATGGTTTGTAGGCTCATCAACTAATATTGTCGTACTATCTTTAATTAATACCTCCATAAGCTTTAGTTTCATTTTTTGTCCTTCGCTTAAAGTAGTAATATTTTGATATACATCAAAATTATGAAATTCTAATTCTTTTGCCAATATTTCGAATTTATAAAATTCCCATTGATGTGTTAAAAGTTTTTCTAAATATTCCCCCACTAATAAATCTGGAAAGATAAATTCTTGCGGAACATACCCAATTACTTCGTCAGATATGTCTATATGTCCCGAAGTTAACTCATCCATACCTGCTATTAATTTAAATAATGTAGTTTTACCACAACCATTTTTACCCACGATGCCTATTTTTCGATTATTTCCTAATTTAAAGGTAATATCATCGAGTATAGGTTCTGCATAAAATGATTTGGTTACATTTTTTCCTATAATCACAAGCCAATTCTATCATCTAATAATTTGTTGTAAAATATACTATGTTAAAGTGACAATAAAAAATATGCACGCAGTGTATGGCAATAAAACTAAAGAAGTAACTAAAAAGGATTATCTAACTTTAATTAGTAAGTACAAAGGTGTGCATGTAGATATTGGAACAGGGGATGGAAGATATGTATATACAGCTGCTAAAAACGACAAAAACACCTTGTACGTTGGACTAGACCCAAGTGAAAAACAACTTAGAATATATTCAAAAAAAGCACAAAAAGACAAAGTATTAAATACATTATTTGTAATTGGTTCTATTGATGTATTTCCAACAGAATTATTTGATACAGTGACATCTATATCAATTTATTTTCCATGGGGCTCGCTTCTTGCAACTATTGTTACATTACCAGATAGTTTTTTAGCATTAATTAAAAATATATGTAGTAAAAAAAGAAGTACAAAGATAGATATTGTTTTTGGCTACTCATCTGAGGCAGAACCAAGTGAAACAAAAAGATTAACGCTTGAGGATATAGATTTAGACTATATATATAAAAATAGTGTACCTAAATTAATTTTAAATAATTTTAATATTGCTTGTATTAAGATACTAGACAAAGCTGAGCTTAAAAATATTGCATCTACATGGGGTAAAAAATTAACATTTGGCAGAGATAGGCCTGTGTTTAGTGTTTCTTTTGTATATCTAAAGGCGTAAAAACACAAACCCACATTTCTGTGGGTTTATTGTCAAAAAATCTATATAGTCTCTATTCACTCTTAACAACTATACTTTTTGCGATTTTATCATGCCATGTCTGTCTCTTTGGATCCCAAAGCATCCAAAAGTAGCCTATTAAAAGAACTATCCCAGATAAAAACTTACCGATTACTTCTCTTAAAAACGCCTCCCCTACTGATAATTTTGCGCCTGTAACTTCGTGTTGTACTTTAATTTTTAATGCCATTTTACCTAGTGTGGCACCATGCTGACTTATCATGTACACACTATAAACAACACCTACTAATGATGGAATAAAATTAGCAGAAGATTCCTGCATTGCTCGCATGCCCCCAACACCAATTATTCTTCCCAAAATACCGCCTACTACCATAATTAATATTCCGTCTATTAATACTG
>CAZHJE010000012.1:4892-19032 GCA_964532965.1 uncultured Candidatus Saccharibacteria bacterium | reverse complement strand
CACTGCTATTAGTAAGTTTGATAGGTGTAACTATGCTAGAGGGGTTTTGTGATTGCCCGTAAGTTAAGAATATGATGATTAGTAGTGGAAGTAAGAGTAAAATGGTTTTTTTATTCATTATCTAGTGTATCCACTTTCCTCGAATGCATTTAAACTCTTATCCAAATCTTTTCTATCTAAAACAAAAATGAGTTTCTGATGTGTTGATATTATTTCTACTATATTAATATCAACTAATGCAAGGGGTAACATTAGCGAGGCAATTACATTTGAATCATTTTCATAACTCTTGGACAGTGTTAGTGTTAGAGCAATAAGATTATTTCTTTGAAACCACGCATCACTTATACCAGCTAATTCTACGATGACAACTTTCTCAGCGATAACAATTATTTCACTAGTTCAAAACTTGAAGCCACGTACGTAAGTGCGTGGAGGTAGTAGGTTCCTAAATCTTCCATTAGAATAAGGGTATGGAAATAAGAAAACAGGCTCATGTTGTGTATCGCGCACAGTACCATATAGTCTGGATACCAAAGTACAGACATAAAATACTAAAATCTGGAGTAAAAGAATATGCAGAAATCAAACTGGATGAAGTTCGGAAATATTACCCAGACATAGAATATATAGAACGGAATGTACAGATTGATCATATACATTTAGTATTAAGTTTTCCGCCTAAATATAGTGCATCTAAGATAGTTCAGATTTTAAAAACAAATACCTCCGCAAGTCTAAAGAAGAAGTTTGATTTCATTTGGGATCTGTATAAAGGGGGAAGTATATGGTCGGTAGGATACTTTTTTTCAACAGTAGGAGTAGATGAACAAACAATAAGAAATTATATAAAACATCAAGAAATGGAAGATTTAGGACAAGTGCAACTTGACCTATTCAAGAAGCCACGTACGTAAGTGCGTGGTTGTTCACTATGTGAAATAATTCTTTTATACTAAAAAAATCTAATTGCAATCCTAATTTAGAAATATACCCATTACGCCAAACTCTTGTTGTTTTTCAATAACAAAGCAGGATTCTCCGCGCTTTTAAGCGCGGGGAGGAATGCGTGCCTGTAGCGAAGCAACGCGAGTTGCGTAGCGGAAGCTCTCCTGTCATGATTTGTCCATGGAATATCAAACAGGTGCTTCGACTAAGCACAGACTACTGACACACTTGGTTTGGTGTCCTAAGTATAGAAGGCGCATATTGCTTGGGGATATAAAAAGAAGACTGGAAGAATTGTTTAAAGATTGTTGCGATATTAATGGCTGGGTAATACATGAACTTAATGTTCAGCAAGATCACGTGCACTTGTTGCTTCAGACTAAACCAAGTGTATCGTTAGCCGCAGTAATGCAATATCTCAAAGGAGGTTCGTCTAAAGTAATAAGGTCCGAGTTTCCGGAGCTAGAAGAATTTTTATGGGGAGATAGTTTTTGGGGTGACGGGTATTTTGCGGAATCGGTAGGTACAAAAAACGAGGATGTGATTAGAGAATATATTCAAAATCAAAACAAATCATGACGTAGGAGCAAATCCCCCGTGCTTTAGCGCGGGGATTCCGTTAGTTGGATAGTATTTTTCCATATCTTTTGCCATTGATTCTGGTGTATCAGTTTCTGTCCAACCAGCTCGTTTCCCGTCGACATTGCTAAACAATGTGACAAAGTCAGTAAAAACAACATACCCTATTACCTTTTTTATTAATTCTTCAGTTAATTCTGGTAATTTTTTAAACGTTATAGTATCTCCAACTTTTATAATTTCTTAGCAAAGAAATTGCAGCATACTACCTGCATTAGCTAGTAGTAGTTGATTTGTTGTCTTTTTTCATCATATAACCTAATTTCCAAATCTTTAACTCCAGATGCTATCTGTTCGTATGCGTTAGAACTTAGTTTCATTTGATAATTCATGCTTATAGCTCCTTACTTTTCAGAATGGAGTCCTGCATCCTCAATAACTAACTTAGCGTTTTCCCACTGGTCTTCAAAAATTAAATGCTCCTTCAATTCAGAATATGTAACCCATTTAATTCGTTTTATTTCTTCCTCTTGCAAAATTAAATCTGACCTATTTCCTGTGAAACTTACAATAAATTGATATTTTTCTTGTCCGCGCCACCATACCCGATGTTTTCGGTATCCTGCGTCAATTGCTTTTTGAGGCCACTCGAATTTAATGTTAATAGGACTTTGCTTAACAATTTCGAAACTAGTTGAACCCAACTCTTCTGTGAGTTCGCGCAAAATTCCTATTTCTGGTAGCTCATTCTCATCTAAACCACCACCTGGAAAATCCCACTGATTATCACCATAGGCTCTCCTTTGAACTAATAAAAAGTTATTGTTGCTGTCAACTACTACAGCATTTACACCTTTTCTGTAAGGGTATTCATTCATAACTGGATTTTATCACACAATTAATGACAATTTCTAAAGTCAAATTGGTATCTGTATTTTGATTTAATTGGGAACTTGTAAATTTATGAGTTCTTCTTTTTGTATGTATTTTTCATGGCAGTGTTATTCATATATAATTCTAGGGGAGGGCTAGGGAACCTTACTAAACTGTCTTTTTATTGCTTCGTCAGATTCGTTGCCAAACGTAACAAGCAACTTATCGCCTTCATTAATTTTTTGATCCAATACATTGTTGCGTTGCTCTCCATTTATATAGAACTTTAAAGTTCCATTGTTTCCTGTACAAAACGTTTCATTGGTACCAGTAGTTAAACATTCCGGCGTTAATGTGAACGGTAATGTTGAAAAGAAGTCATTCCAAGTTACACCGGCTTTTTTGACATTAACAATGTTTGGATTACTTGACTCAATATAAACATCCTCAGAGAGGTTATGATACATCGAAGCGGTAAAAACTCTAAAAGTACCATTAGTAAAAATAGCAAAAGATGCCTTGATGTTTGTATTTGGAGTTGGTGAAGGTGCGGTGTTTGTTATCGGTGCATTATTTTCAAATGAAGTAGCGGGTTTAGGTGCCGGTTGCTTATTTGAGAAAAAAATGAAACCAAGAATAAGTATTAAAATAGTTATTACGCTAACTCCAACAATTTTGTTCATATATTTATCATACCCTATTGCATAGTAGTTATCCAAAATATATATTATCAATTTCTCTTAGGAATTTTTTCAAGTTTTTTTGTTCTATATTTTTCGGCAGGCAGGGATTCCCCCTCATTTCATTCAGGGACTTTGCTTCGACTCCCTGGAGACCGTTCAAAATTGGTCACCTAAAACAAACGTTTTAAACTGTAATAAGAAGGTATATAGACGATTTCACTATGTAAAATAATTTAACTATGCTAAAAAAATCTGGTTGCAAGCCTAATTTAAAAATATTCCCATTACGCCAAATTCTTGTTGCTTTTCAATTGGTAATTTTTTGCAAAACCATTACTATTCTATGGCGCGAAAGTAGGATGCCCTCATCAGAAGTGAATTTCTTGACATATTTTTGTAAGGTTACTTTATCTTTTTTTGAATCATAATCTTCAAAAATGGGCACACCCTGTAAAAAAAAGTCTAACTCATCATAAGAAGGGTAATACTCAAAATAATGAAAGTTATCGGCATAAATAACCTTAAAACCAAGTTTTTTAAATTCATTTATATTTTTATCTAGCCTGGATTTACCCCATTTTTCAAAACCTTGCCCTCTACCAAATAACTTTTTTATTTCTATTGTGTCTTCTTCACCTATCCCAATTTCAATATAATATCCATTTGATTTAAGAACTCTAAAATACTCTTTATAAAATGTCTGACCCCATGGTCCTCTTCTACAATAAGCAACATCAAAAAAAGAATCTTTAAATGAGGTATGGCTTGCATCCTGCAAGGAATATTCAACATTTTCATTTCCATCATTACTGTTATGGCTTTTTGCTATGTTCAAATTCACCTTTGAATTATCAATTCCAAATATTCTCTTAAAATAAGATGCAACTGAAAGGGTAAATTTTCCATCTGCACACCCTATATCCAGTGCTATTTTGTCTTTTGAACTCAGGCTAAGAAGTTTTTCTTTAAAAACCTCTTCAGGATCTCCATTTGTGTATTTAATTTTGTAACTAGGTTTTCTACCATCACCATAGCCGTAACCGCCAAATTTTTTAGCTATTCTATCATAAAAATTCTTTTCCATAATTGAAGTATAACAGAAGCTTTCTTAGTGTTTTAATTTGGTTGCGCAGACTTGTGCACTATCTACGTATCCATTATTATCTTTTTAATATGGCTTTTGAACTTAAGGAACAGCGTATCGCCCTGCTACTTATTCCAGATGACTCTAGCAGAACGAATATAGCTAAATATGACCAAGTTAAAGAGGAATTACCAGATAGCCCAGCTTCTGAATTTGATGCAGATAAACTGAGGCTACTAACAGAAGGGGTTAATAATATGATGGCTGGTATTAAAAGAACACAGGAAAATGCTAAAAAAATCTAATTGCAATCCTAATTTAGAAATATTCCCATTACGCCAAATTCTTGTTGTTTTTCAATTGGATAGTATTTTTCCATATCTTTTGCCATTGATTCAGGTGTATCAGTTTCTATCCAGCCAGCTCGTTTCCCGTCGACATTGCTAAACAATGTGACAAAGTCAGTAAAAACAACATACCCTATTACCTTTTTTGTTAGTTCTTCAGTTAATTCTGGTAATTTTTTAAAAGTTATGGTATCGCCAACTTTTATTTGTTGCCTTTTTTCATCATATAACCTGATTTCCAGATCTTTAACTCCAGCTGCTATCTGTTCGTATGGGCTAGGGTTTAGTTTCATCTGATGATTCATGATTATAGATCTTTAATTTTACTCAAAAGTACTTCAAACTTTGTATATCCTGCTGTAGCGTTTAAATGCCCTCCGTTTTTTATGACTTCGTATTCTGCATTTAGGATTTTTGCTAATTCATCTGATATGTCTAGATTTATATAAGGGTCATTATCACCACTAAACATAACTATCTTCTCACAATTACTTTTAATTTTATTCCAGTCAAAACTATTTTCTACAAATGTTTTATTTATTTCATCTATTGGGTGATCTAATAAAGTGTGAAAACCTGCTACCAAATATATTGCTTTGATTTTTATATCAATATTTTGCAAGACATTTAAAATAAACGGACACCCTAAGCTATGCCCAATCATTATAGTGTTTTCATCTAGCTGATCTTGATATTTTTCAAATACAGCGTCCCAGGTTTCTAAAGATTGGTTTTCTGGAGTTGGAAAGGTTGGAGATATTACCTCATAATCAAATCCCATAAGTTCTTTTCTTAACCATGGAAACCAGTTTTCATGAGGATTTCCATACGCACCGTGAATTATGAATGCTTTTTTCATCTTAATTATCCCCTACTAAACTTTGTTTGTTACGATACTATTTGGCTGGGGAACAGGGATTCGAACCCCAATTTTCGGGACCAAAACCCGACGTGCTGCCGTTACACCATTCCCCATTAAAATATCTTGAAAATTATAGCAAACATGTATAATAAAGACCATGCCAATAAAAAAAGCTGTTCTCACAGATACTAAACAGATAAGTAGCAGAGTTATAGAACTGGCATTTAAAACAGTAGAACCATTTAACTTTTTTGCGGGACAATTTATATCAATTAGCATTCAAGATAGATTTAGAGCATATTCACTATGTTCTAATCCATATATTGCAAATACATTTAGCATTATTGCGAGCGTGGGACATGATGGTATAGGAGCAAATTACTTAAAAAGGTTAAAAGTTAATGATGAAATAGCCTTTGTAGGGCCCGCAGGTAAATTTAACTTAAAGATAAATGAGCATAATAAATATATATTTTTATGCACTGGTACGGGCATTGCTCCATTTATTTCGATGCTTTACCAATTAAAAAAAGAAAGCAGCAACGCACATATACAAATGTACTGTGGGTATAGAACACAAGAAGAAATATTAAAACTAGAAATCTTAGATGAATTTAAAACCAAGCTACCTAATTTTTCATATAAACTATATATCTCACAACCACTAACTGAGACCAAATATAATACTGGTAGAATAACAAATCAATATACCATAGACAAAAATACTTATTATTATGTTTGTGGTAATCCCGAGATGGTTACACAAAATGTCGAATTATTAAAAGCACAAGTTTCAAATGAAAACATATTTTATGAAAAGTTCACTGTTGCAGGTAATTAGAAAAAACACATTTAACTTATTAGTAATTCTTTTATATATACTCTTTGTGCATTTTATATCAAGCAAAGCAATTACAAGAGTATATACATTTAACGCAAACTATTGGGATTTAGGCATACGCCAGCAAGTTCTAACCAATACAATTCACGGCAATATACTTGAGTACACACACCAATATACTCAACAAAATATTAATTATTTAGGCATACACTTTGAACCAATAATTTTAATTTATGCCCTAGTTTTCTTTTTAGCCCCTACTCCATATATGATTGTTGTTCTGCAAGCTGTTTTTGTAGGTACAAGTATTTTTTTTGCATTTAAACTAGCTAAAATACTTTTAAAAAATGAATTACTTGCCTTTTTATGTGCGGTGTTTTTTGCCTTAAACCCAAATTTACACACAGTTCTTTTATTTGATATGCATGGAATTACACTTGCAATACCTATTCTTCTTTATATCTTCATACTTATTGAGCAAAAAAAATACAACTATTTGTTGCTTCCAATACTATTACTTTTATGTACTAAAGAGCATATTGGGTTTACTGTAAGTTCACTAGGCATATATTTAATTTTTGTTAAAAAACAATATTACTATGGAATTTTTTATACGATTTTTGGTGCAATAATGCCATTTTTTTTAGTTTATTTTGTAATGCCTAACTTTGCTAATGTATCACATGAACACTTATCTATGTACAGTGGGATGACACTTAAGTCAATGTATACAGTATTAACCAATACTAGAACCCTAGACTATTTAACAGAGCTTATTGCTTTTTCATCTCCTTTAATTCTACTTTCTCCTCAAACACTTTTAATTGCTATACCAGAATTAGCTATAAATATTTTTGGTAAATATAGTATGCAGACATTATATTATCATTATGCGGCTGTAATAATACCTATTTTCTTTTATTCAATGGTAAAAGTATTAGCATTCATTTCAAAGCAAAGTTATAAAACTACTTTAGTTATATTAGGGTATAGTTTATTTTTATTGATACCTGTATATGTAACCCTTACTAGACACTACAGCAACCCAGATGCGCAACAAATTCACAATGAAATTAATATTATCAAAAACCTTTACCCAGATATAACTAACTACGATACAGTTATTGCTACCTCATACTTTTTAGGACCACATTTTTCGGGAAGAAAAGTTTTTTATGACACATTTAATGAACTAGATATTGCAGCGGATAATTATGAAATAGAAAATGATATATCTACAAAATACAACAATGCTAAATACATAATAATACTAACTACCGACGTTAGCCAGTCTGATCAAAATATAGTTGTCTATAAAAATATAGTAGATGATCCAAATTACCAGTATATTCCTGGCTTTGAAAGAATAAGTTTGTTTGTGAGAAGAAGTATTTAATGGTGGGCGGTGTAGGATTTGAACCTACGACCTTTCGGATGTAAACCGAATGCTCTAACCAGCTGAGCTAACCGCCCTCATAATTCATTTTTCAAAATACGTAGCTTGAGCTGTTAGCGATCTTCACTTTGTTCAGATCTAAAACCGAATGCTCTAACCAGCTGAGCTAACCGCCCAAATTCACATATAAACTGGTACAATTTTATCACAAATTAAGTAATTTTAAAGGTATATGAGATCAAAATTATTATCAATATTATTGGGTATTCTAGCCGCTGTACTTGTATTTTCGGTGTTTTTATATTTTAAACATACAAGAGCAGGTTCTGCTATAAAACTAGTACCCTTCAAAAAAACTTTGACAGTTGATTTTAAAAAATATGCTATTTCCCAAAGCACGTTACAAAAATTAGACATTAAAGACAATTTTGATATTTTAGTAACAAATATAAGTAAAATAGATGGGGTATATGCTATATATATTAAAGATCTAAGAACTAACGAGGTATATGAATATAACTCAAGAGAGAAAATATATGCGGCGTCACTATACAAAGTACCACTTGCTCTTGCAACATATAAAGCTGTGCAAGACAATAAGTTAACATTAGACACAGAAATTGCTTTTTCAGTTAAATACCTAGCAGCTGGAACAGGTAGTATTCAAAGCAGCTTAAAAAACGAATATACTGTAGCTGAGCTTATAGAACTTCTACTTAAAGAGTCGGACAATACTTCTCAAAATATGCTGGTAGATTCAGTTGGCTATGAATATATTAATGAGTCTTTTAAATATCTTGTATCTGATGGAGCGCGCTTTAACGTCGATAATATATCTACCGCATATGATATAGGAATGGCTTTTGAAAAAATATATTTACTTGCAGTGGGTAAAGATGACAAACAATACATAGATGCTAAATATGCTAGAGAAATGTTAAATACAATGCTTGACACGTCATTTGACGATAGAATATCAGCTGGTTTGGGCAATAATATTTTATTTGCGCATAAAATAGGTAGCTGGGGTACAACAGGTAGCTGGCATGATTGTGGTATTGCTTTTATAAATGCTCCCGTAGTTGTGTGCGTTATGAGTAAAGATACAACGTTCGAAAACCTAGTAGAAGTATCAACACAAGTAGGCAAATTTTTAAAAGAAAATTTTTAAATGGGTTATTTTGGTGGACTCCACAGGATTTGAACCTGTGACCTCTTCAATGTGAATGAAGCGCTCTAACCAACTGAGCTAGGAGTCCTTAATGATTATTTATCATAACAACAATTACAAATTGGATCAATATGTTGTCATATTGATACCCATTATTATAATACTCATTCGAATTTTTTGCGTGCTCAAAAAAAGGTTTTGTAGGGTATTGACTTTAAAAAAGATTCGTAGGTTAATATATACATAGTAATTTTTTAATTACTAAATTTTAATGGCAAAAAATAAATTTATAAAACCTGCTCAGTTTATTTTTTTAAGTATTGATCGCATATATACAGTTATTTTTTCTTTTGTTAAACAATCTTCTATAAACTTTTTTAAAATTAATTTTAGTAACACTTTGAACATGTCTAAAGGAGGTGATTTTGAATGAAAGCAAAAGCAACATCAAAAGCAAAAACAGCAAAGAAAACAGTAAAAAGAAAAACAGCTGTTAAAAAAACTGCTACAAAAAAAACAACAAAAAGAAAAACAGCAAAGAAAAAGTAGTTTTGTGAACTAATTACAGCGACACAAAGTTTATACCAAGTGTCGCTGTTTTAGTTGTATAGATATTTTTTTGTTATACTTTAGATATGACTAATATAATTAACATAGTCTATGAGTATAGAACTGTTTTTTTGCTAATATTCTTGCTGTGGGAACTTGTATGGAAAACGCAAGCACTGTGGGTAGCTGCACAGCAAAGGCAAAAAGTCTGGTTTGTATGTATTTTAATATTTAATACAATTGGGATACTTCCGATAGTGTATCTATTTATCATTAAACATCAAAAGAAGAATATTATTCAAAATGGAATTCAATAGTTATTTTTGTACTGTTATCTTGTTTTTTATCAAGAATTAAAAATACATGCTCTTTATCGTTATTTACCAAATTATATGTTTTTGTATCATTTTTATCTCGTAGAATTGACCAAAGCTGCCAGTTCTTAGTTGGCACTATACTGTCATAATATTTTTTAACATTGTCAAATGACTCTGTTGCTAAGAAAGTATAGTAAAACTCTTGGCCACCGGCTACCCAATCTTCTTGCTTATACACCTTAGCAGCAGGGTATTCAAGTTCGCATAAACTTTTTTTAAGTGTGCATGTGTGGGTGGGTTTTAAAAATATTATTACTAGCGGGATTAAAAGTATTAAAAAAAGAATAGCTAGTTTTGTGCGCATATGCTACTAAAAGTTAATCACAAGTTGATGGTTTTGGATATGAAAATGAATTAAGCACTTTGTCTTCTTCTATACCATATTCTCTTGAACCAGTTATGCTTTTGTATATTCTGTTTTTAATAGAATGTAACCTATCAGGGTGATTGCCCTTTATCCTTTGTACCAAAGGGTATTCAAAACTGTCTAAGCGATTACGCTCCTCACTATAAGTGTCTACATTGTAATATGCCTGAAAATATTCAATTTGTTTTTGTAAGCATAAAAGTGTAGATAAATAGCTTATATCAGCGCTTGTAAGTTTTTTATATGCCAGAAAATCGGTATAGTTATAATCTAACCAGCCAATTTTGTCATATTTCTTAATAAGTAGTTCTCTTTTGCTTAACAATGTATTTATTGTTAACTTTAATAATGCTAACTCATTCTTTTCATCTTCTGACAGAAGTACGCGTGAATTATATGTTTCTAACTTAAGCCGGGATAGTTCTTTTTTAGTCACGAAATCGTTAAATTTATCCTTATTGTAAGTCGTTATTTTGTCCCATGAGTCTACAGTATCAAAAGAAAGTAAACTTATTATAAAAGTATCATATGCTCTGTTATATTTTTCTTGCCAAATTGGATAGTGTGAAAAATTATAGCTATAGACATACTTATCTATATTTACAAAATTGAGTCCTAATACGACTGCGATCATAAATACAAAATTTAAAGTTAGTACTTTTGCCTCTGTAAATGTCTTTACATTAGAAAAAGCTAATAGCGAAAAGATAAACACCCCTAAAATAGATATTATCGCATAGCCAACCAGCCTCATTCTTGTTAAGCCATAGGTATCAATATATATTTTATCCCTAACATATGCTGATACTAGTATAAAAAATAGCTCAATAAGTAAAACTGTATTTATAAGTTTAAAAATATTAGTATTTTGTACTTCAAATCGGTCTTTTAGTGAAACAAAATAAGATAAAAGACCACCAAAAAAGATTGTTATTAATAGTTCAAAAAAGCCTTTTCGCACATAATCAGAATATGTAATTTGATATTTTTCTATATAGACTGCACCTGAAAACAAATATTTAATTTGAATAAATATAAATACGCCAAACAATATAGTAAGCAAGGCAGTAGGTACTACCACCTCATGTTTTGATAAAAATGATAGCCTTACCTCTTTGTGTACTTTTGCAGAAAAACTGGAATTAAGTATCACCAGAGATACAAATAAGACTACGAATGTTGTAATTATTCTAGGTATTAACTCTTCTGAAAAGAGGTTTAGAAAGACACTTTCAAATATTGGGTCAACGTTAGAAAGTAGTACTCCGAAAAGTCCTACGATCACTACAGAAAATACAAATGTACGTATGTATTTAACAAGGTTTATATTATTACTTTTATTTGTAAACGTTCTGGAAATAATGGGGATGTTTCGTAATATACGTACACAGAGATAAATAAAAGAAAATATAAGATTAAAAACAGCTAGTTGAACATCTTTTAGCAGTGTAAACAAAACTAATATTAGTAAAGTACCTAGTGAAACCAAAGTATTTAATGCCACAAGAAACTCGTTAGATCTAAAAGAGATTAATATTGCCGCTAAACCGGATACTGCCGCCAAAAAATACTGTATTTTAGATAATCTGTTTGAGTGTGCGTATAACACCGCTATTATTAATGTTAAGATAAATAAACTAACTCCTAATCCGATGTGTTTTGCACTGTATACATATACATTAAAGGCACCTGCTATAACCAAAAGTGCAATAAGCATGCTATTTGATATGTTTAAACCATTCTTTTCTTCATCTTTAACAGCATTTAAGTCAATTAGCCTAATAAGTACCTGATATGCAATAAAGACCGCCACAGACAAAGGTACAAAGAAAAATATTAGTGAGTATATAAAAAATTGCATTACTTGAATTTTAGCAAAAAATACTGCTAAATCAAACTTAAATGTCTAACTCAAGCGTTTCGTTCATATGAGCTTTAAATCTTGGTTCAAAGTCTATAGATTTTACTAATGCTTTTGCTTTATCAGATGCTCTATCATACATAAACTTTATTTTTATTTGTGTAGCCTCCTTACCACCTCTTTCGAAATACCCAGGCAAATTATTTTCGAAATACGATAAACTATCGGCATCTCTTATTAAATCTGCTTCTTCATCGCCACCAAATTCGTGATTACTTATTAGATAATGTACTCTCTTGGTAGATTCTAATGGAAACTCTAAAGCCATCATCATAGCTGAAACAATATCAGCACCTCTTTGAGAATGTCTCCTTTTATAGTCTATATATCCTTCGTTGTCTACTTCCAACATCTTCTCAAACCAACATCTATCTATATCGTGTGCAAAAGCAGCTAATTGCATTTCTTGAGTAGCGATCGGTTCTAATTTCAGTAGCCATGCAAGAGTATTTTCCGCGTGTAATATAACATCTGGTCTGCGAGATTCGGGAATGATTTTTTCTAACAAAGTTTTTAGTTTTCTCCAGTTATTTTCCATGAAAATACTTTATCATATTTGAATACGATATAATCTAGATATGGAACCTGAGGAATTTGTAAAAATAGTTGTGAATAGATATGAAAAGTTCAGCGGTATATTTAAAGATCACAAAAACGCAGAAGATTTAACACCGAACACAGATGAAATAACAAAGGCACTATTTCTTTTTTATGTTATTCAACTAGATTATGCTACTAAGTCGCAAAAACTATATGAAGGTGCAAAATTATTATTTAAAGACGTAACAGATTTTTTTAACCCTGACTTTATACTAAATCTATCTAGTGAGGAGTTGAAAGACTATCTAAAAAAGTATCTTAAACCACGTTATATTAATGAAGCTACAGTTAGATATAAAGAAAATTCAAAAAAACTAAAAAAAGAGTATGCAAGCAATCCCCTTTTGATTTTTAGCAATTCTACTACTGCAAAAGAAGCACTTAAAAAAACACTAGAATTTCGAGGATTTGGGCCAAAAATAGGAAATTTTTTTGTTAGAGCCGTCGTTAACACTTTTAATTACGCTTACTCAGATATTGAAAGTATACTTCCACCCGTAGATGTTCACGATGTTAGACTTGCATTTTTGATGGGGTATATAGAGTCAGAAAAAATGACGCACAAGAACATAAATCATACAAAAGAACTATGGAGTAATGCGTGTAAAAAAGGAAACGTCAGTTGGTTAACATTCGATAAAGCACTATGGTTACTAGGTTCTGAAGGAAAACCAAAAACAAAAGAGGATATTTTTAAGTTACTTGAATATTAAATCAAAAGTTTTCCTTTTAATACTCTAAAACAATATAGCTTTGTTCTGGTATTTTGTATAAAGGTAGTTCTTCTTTGTATGCCTCTAGTTCTTGCAATTCATTCTTCATACTATCGTCAAAATGACAAAAAATTTTTATAGGAAGTATAGCAGTACCATTTTTTATTCCATGCATACCCTGTGAAAAATAATATGCTGATAAGATATTTGCACCAGCACTAATTCCTACTATTATCTTTCCTGCTATTTTAGCTTTAAAATCTTTTATAGCTTCTACAGACTCCTTTAAATGTCCCTTGTAACCACCATTTATAAATATTACATCTGCATTTATTAGTTCATTTTCAAAATTTTCACTTGTAGCCATATCTATGGTTAGTGATTTAATAGTATCAACACATTCAAAAGAGTACCTATCTTCATAAAATGTTTCATCCCACCTATGTTCTGGTCTAGCAAAATAAACACATAGTATAGCTATTCTATCTTTATCTACACTATTAACAATTTCATCAAAAAACTTCTCATTTTCTAAACTTTTCAGATCTGCTGCGCCTCCGTGAAGTATGAATTTAGTTGCCATAGTTTTATCTTAACAGTTTAACTTTTGAGTTGCTTATTTTTGTTAGTTTTTGTTTGTACAACATAGTCCTGAGGTCTTGAATTTTATACATGGGCGGTGTTAGCAATGTTACAAAGTTTTTTCTCGCAATAAATCCTGCCACAAATAACCATCTCGAAACTCAATTTCGACTAAATTAACAAACTTTGTTTTAAAAAACCTTGCACCGCCGTACTCAACCAATTTATCAATGGGTAAATTGTTTTC